>NZ_OZ386212.1:971679-1295572 GCF_977968315.1 Kushneria sp. EE4 | reverse complement strand
TGGCAGTCAGGACCCGGCGAAAGCCGGGTTCTATCATTGGCCCACATCACTGTAAGGTTGCTACATGAAAAGCGAGTCTGATATTACCAATGCTGGTGGGCTGGTCCCCATGGTGGTGGAACAGAACGCACGTGGCGAGCGGTCCTACGACATCTATTCGCGTCTGCTCAAGGAACGCGTCATTTTTCTGGTTGGTCCGGTCGAAGACTACAGTGCCAATCTGATTGTGGCGCAGTTGCTGTTTCTGGAGTCGGAAAATCCTGACAAGGATATCCATCTCTATATCAATTCTCCAGGTGGGTCAGTGACTGCCGGCATGTCAATTTATGACACCATGCAGTTTATCAAGCCCAACGTTTCAACGGTCTGTATCGGTCAGGCGGCCAGCATGGGAGCATTGCTGCTGGCGGGTGGCGCAGAAGGCAAGCGTTACTGTCTGCCGCATTCCCGCATGATGATTCACCAGCCGCTTGGTGGTTTCCAGGGACAGGCCAGCGATATCGAAATTCACACTCGTGAAATTCTGACAATCCGGCAGCGTTTGAACGAAATTCTGGCGCACCATACCGGGCAGGATATCGAGAAGATTGCGCGCGATACCGATCGCGACAACTTCATGAATGGCGATCAGGCTGTGGAATAC
Source organism: Kushneria sp. EE4 (assembly GCF_977968315.1). Next base: position 1,294,929 of record NZ_OZ386212.1, on the reverse strand, counting down.
GGGCTGATTGATGCAAAGCTGGCGCATCGCCCGGTATCCTGATAGCGTTGATTCAGAGTTTGACCATGATGGCGTGCCCGTGCGCCGCTATCTTCAAGAGGTACGCGAATGGCTGACGGCAAAGGCAAGGACGAAGGCGGCAAGCTGCTTTATTGTTCATTTTGTGGCAAAAACCAGAATGAAGTACGCAAGCTGATCGCTGGACCCTCTGTTTACATCTGCGATGAATGTGTTGATCTATGCAACGACATCATTCGCGAAGAGGTCGTGGAGTCCGAAGCGTCTTCCGACGACGAGCGTCTTCCTGCTCCGCGGGAAATTCGCAATACGCTTGACGATTATGTAATCGGTCAGGATCGCGCCAAGATGGTGCTCTCCGTTGCTGTTTACAACCATTACAAGCGTTTAAGGGTAGGCCAGCAAAAGGGCGAGGACCGGGTTGAGCTTGGCAAGAGCAACATCCTGCTGATCGGTCCGACCGGTAGTGGTAAAACGCTGCTGGCAGAAACCATGGCTCGTCTGCTGAATGTACCCTTTACCATCGCCGATGCCACAACGCTGACAGAAGCTGGTTATGTCGGTGAAGATGTCGAGAACATCATTCAAAAGCTTCTGCAAAAGTGCGATTACGATGTAGAAAAGGCTCAGCGCGGCATTGTCTATATTGACGAAATCGACAAGATTTCGCGCAAGTCGGACAACCCGTCAATTACGCGCGATGTATCGGGTGAGGGCGTGCAGCAGGCGCTTCTCAAGCTGATCGAGGGCACGACTGCCTCTGTTCCTCCGCAGGGAGGCCGCAAGCATCCGCAGCAGGAGTTTTTGCAGGTAGATACCGGTAATATTCTGTTTATTGTGGGTGGTGCCTTCGCCGGGCTGGACAAGGTTATCAGCGACCGCGCCGAGCGTGGTGGCATAGGCTTCAATGCTGTCGTCAAAAGCAAGGACACCAACAAGGGCGTTGGCGATATACTGGCCAGCGTCGAACCCGAGGATCTGGTCAAGTACGGCCTTATTCCCGAATTTGTTGGTCGTTTGCCCGTTATCGCGACGCTAAACGAGCTTGATGAGCAGGCGCTGATTCAGATTCTGACCGAGCCCAAAAACTCTCTCGTGCGCCAGTACGTGCGTCTTTTCGAGATGGAAGGCGTCGAACTGGACTTTCGTGAAGACGCTCTCAGGGCCGTGGCCAACAAGGCCATCGTTAGAAGGGCAGGCGCTCGTGGACTTCGTTCGATACTGGAATCGGTGTTGCTCGATACCATGTATGAAATCCCCTCCGCTGAAAACGTTGTCAAGGTGGTCATTGATGAAACCGTCATCAATGGCGAAAGCAAGCCATTGCTGATCTATGCCAACCAGCAGGAAAGCAAGCTGGTCGTTGGCGACGATCGATAGTCGGTAAGCTGATGGTTGATCGGGGGGCCGTCATGGCCCCCCAGTCATATCAGACTCCTGCCTGATAAACGGTTGTATTTCCTGCCGTCATCCCCATATTGATGCCATCAAAGTCGCTTCCTGCGGCCCACACACAAGATTCGAGGTTGTCTGCGATGGAGCGTAACCCCGCACAGACGTTAAACATACCCCTGTTGCCACTGCGAGACGTTGTCGTCTATCCGCAGATGGTCATACCGCTGTTCGTGGGTCGCGAGAAATCGATTCGTGCCCTCGAAGCGGCCATGGAATCGGACAAGCAGGTGCTGCTGGTCGCTCAGCGTGACGCCGGTCAGGATAATCCCGAAGTCGAGGACCTCTTCGATATCGGCACGATCGCGAGCGTAATGCAGCTGCTCCGTCTCCCGGATGGCACAGTCAAGGTGCTCATCGAAGGCAGTTCGCGTGCCGACATCGCCAGTATCGACGATGACGATAGTGATGATGGCTATCCCACGGCGAGCGTTACCCTGAGAGAAAGCCAGCCCCTGAACGAGCGTGAGCAGGAATCGCTGGTGCGCGTTCTTCTGGATCAGTTCGAGCAGTATGTGAAGCTGTCCAGAAAGGTACCCAATGAGGTACTGAGCTCTCTTCAGGGCATCGAGGACGCCAGCCGTCTTGTCGATACCATTAGTGCCCATTTGTCTCTCGAGATTGGCGATAAGCAGTCGCTGCTTGAAATGGACAAGGTACGCGATCGCGTTGAACATTTGATGACGCTGATCGAGTCCGAGATCGATCTGCTGCAGGTAGAAAAGCGCATCCGCTCCAGGGTCAAGGAGCAGATGGAGAAGTCTCAGCGCGAGTACTACCTCAACGAACAGATGAAAGCCATCCAGAAGGAAATGGGTGAGCTTGAAAATACGCCCAACGAGGCGGATCAGTACGAACAGAAAATTGCCGAATCCGGCATGTCGGCCGAGGCCGAGGAGAAAGCCCGTCAGGAGCTCAACAAGCTCAAGATGATGGCACCGGCCTCTGCCGAAGCAACGGTCGTGCGCTCCTACCTTGACTGGATTCTGGCGGTTCCCTGGAAAAAGCGCACGCGCGTGCGCCACGATATCAGCCATGCCGAGCAGGTTCTTGAAGAAGACCACTACGGGCTGGAAGAGGTCAAGGAGCGCATCCTTGATTACCTCGCCGTGCAAAAGCGCGTACGCAAGCTCAAGGGACCGGTGCTGTGTCTGGTAGGTCCGCCCGGGGTAGGCAAGACATCGCTGGGTCAGTCCATTGCACGTGCCACCAATCGCAAGTACACGCGACTGGCACTGGGCGGTGTACGTGATGAGTCGGAAATTCGGGGTCATCGTCGTACCTACATTGGCTCCATGCCCGGCAAGGTGCTGCAGCGCATGAGCAAGACCGGTGTGCGTAACCCGCTTTTCCTGCTCGATGAGATCGACAAGGTGGGCATGGATCATCGGGGCGACCCTTCTTCGGCGCTGCTCGAGGTGCTGGATCCCGAGCAAAATGACAAGTTCAGCGATCATTATCTGGAACTTGACTACGATCTCTCCGATGTCATGTTCATCTGTACCGCCAATTCGATGAATATTCCCGGACCGCTTCTGGACCGCATGGAAGTCATCCGTATTCCCGGGTACACGGAAGACGAGAAACTGGGTATCGCGCGGCGCTATCTGGCACCCAAACAGCTCAAGGCCAACGGCCTGAAAAAGGATGAGCTGGTATTAACGGATGAAGCCCTGCTGGAGCTGATTCGTTATTACACTCGCGAGGCCGGTGTTCGCGAACTCGAGCGACAGATTGCCAAGGTTGCGCGCAAGGTACTGCGCGAGCGTATTGGCAATGAGGCTTCGCAGGGCAAGGACGCTACCCAGCATCTGGAAGCTACCGATATTGAACGCTATGCTGGCGTCAGACGCTTCAGCTATGGTCTGGCCGACCAGGCGCATCAGGTTGGCCGAGTAACCGGCTTGGCTTGGACCTCCGTCGGCGGTGAAATCCTCAATATCGAATCGGTTGTCACGCCCGGAAAAGGTCGCGTCAACAAGACCGGCTCGCTGGGCGATGTCATGAAGGAGTCGGTAAGTGCGGCGCACACAGTAGTGCGTTCACGTGCAGCCCTGCTCGGGATCGATCCAGAGCGATTCGAAAAGGAAGACCTTCATATCCACGTGCCCGAAGGGGCAACGCCCAAGGATGGCCCCAGCGCGGGTGTCGCCATGGTAACGGCAATGGTGTCGGCTTATACCAATCAGGCCGTCCGCGCTGATGTTGCCATGACAGGCGAGGTCAATCTGCGCGGCGAAGTCATGCCAATCGGCGGGCTCAAGGAGAAATTGCTGGCCGCCCGGCGCGGTGGTATAAAGATTGCACTGATACCGGAAGAAAATCGCCGCGATCTGAAGGAAGTTCCTGATACCATCAAGGACGCACTGGATATTCGCCCCGTGCGCTGGATCGATGAAGTTCTTGACATTGCTCTGGTTCAAAAGGGCGATGATGATTTTGAAGACAAGCGAATAGAAGAAAAAAATACTTCGCAGGCGTCTGTAAATACTCATTAGGATTATTTTTGAATAATGTCGGCCAACAAAGCCTGAAATGACGGGCTTTGTTGCCAACATTGCTTGACGGTATTTATGGTCGTTGATATAAAATGCGGCTCGTTATGATTGCGTATGCTGTTCGATTGCCGCGCTTAATCCTAGCAACGATTGATATAGTCAAGGGGTGAAGAGTGAATAAATCCGAGCTGATTGAGGCTATTGCTGCTTCTGCAGATATTCCAAAGGCAGCGGCCGGTCGGGCTCTCGATGCCATGATCGATTCCGTTACCGATAGCCTTAAGCAGGGTGATTCCGTAGCACTGGTAGGTTTCGGAACATTCAGCATCAAGGAGCGGGCTGCACGTAGTGGTCGTAACCCGCAGACTGGCAAGACCATCGAAATCAGCGCTGCCAACGTGCCAAGCTTCAAGGCCGGCAAGGCGCTGAAGGACGCTGTCAACTGATAGCGGTGTTACTGCGATGGAAGGCGCGTGTTCAGTTGCCTTCCCTGTATGAGATAAACGCATCGTGAAAACGATGCGTTTTTTTATGGACAGATCCGGTCTGGCAGGACCTTCAGTCAGATACCGGCTTATAGCATGTCGGTTTGCGTCGTGTGTCGTTATAATCCTTCGCCAAACCCATCCATCATCCATCAATTTCAAGGGCCTGCTGCATGCTGCAAAAGATCAGAGATCGGGCACAGGGCTGGATCGCCAGAATCATCGTGGCTCTGATCGCGCTGACGTTTACGCTGTTTGGCGCCGAGTCGTTGCTGAGCTACTTCAATGGCAGTCAGCGTGATGAAGCCGCTTCCGTCAATGGTGAGACAATCAGCCGTCAGACGCTGGATATCGAGGTTCAGCGAGCCGTACGTTCGGGTCGCGTTCCTCCCGAGCAGCAAAACGAAGCGCGACGCGCCATTCTGGATTCCCTGATTACCCGTACCGCCATGGAGCAGTACGCTCGTGATGGCGGGATGAGCTTCTCGGATCAGCAGGTCGATCAGCTTCTGGTCAATCGTCAGGAGTTTCAGGACAGCAACGGTCACTTTTCTGCCGAGCTCTTTCAGAGAAGGTTAAGCAGCGCCGGCTATAGCGCTGAAGAGTTTAGGCGCCAGCTTCAGGAAGACATGCTCACCCAGCAGCTCCAAAACGGGTTGATCGCTGGCACTTTCCTGCTGCCTTCGGAAATACAGCGTCTTGCAGAGCTGCGCTATCAACGTCGGGATTTTCGCTATGCCATGCTGGATGACAGCGCCCTTGACCAGCCGGTCAACGTCAGCGATGACGAGGTACAGGCATGGTATGACGCGCACAGGGAAATCTTCCAGCGTCCCGAAGAGGTCAGGCTCGAATACGTTGTACTTGATCGAAATCGCATTTCGGAAAATGACCAGCCTGTCGACGAGCAGCAGCTTCGCCAGCGTTATGAGCAGCGCCGCGCCACGGCGCCTCGTGAGGTATCAGATATCGTGGTCACCTTTGGTGATGAGCGAACGCGCGCGCAGGCGCAGGAACGTGTCGACGAAATCCAGTCGCGCCTGCAGGGCGGCGACGATTTTGCCGCTCTGGCGAAAGAATATTCCGATGATCCCTCCAGCGCCGATCGAGGCGGGCAGATGGGTACGGTCAGTGAAGGTATCTTTGGCCAACCCTTCGATGAAACTGTTGCTTCCATGGCACCGGGCGAGGTGTCTCAGAGCGTGGAAAGTGATGGTGTCTTCCACGTCATCCGTGTCGACAATATCGATATCGAAAGCTTCGATGACCTGCGTGATGAGCTGGCTCGCGACGTTCGGGAAGAGCAAGGCAGCGAGCGTTTCCAGCAGCTTGCCCAGCAGCTCAGTGATGAAAGCTTTTCGGCCGACGACCTCGAAGGGGTTGCCGAACACCTGAACCTGCCACTCCAGCGTACCGACTGGATATCACGTAACGAGCAGTTTGAAGATGATAATGCCGTGCTCGGCGAAGCCGGTGTCATGGATGCCGCCTTCAGCGATGACGTCCTCAACAATGGCTATAACAGTGAGCCCGTAGAACTGGGGCAGGATCGTCGCGTGGTCGTTCGGGTTACCGAGCATCGTCCTGCTGCCACGCTGGCACTTGATGAGGTGCGTGATCAGGCAACTCGCTCGGCGCTGCAGGAAAAGCGTCGTCAGGCACTTGTCGAGCAGGCCGAACGAACCCTTGCGGAGCTGCAGCGTGGTGAAGCGCCTGAAGGACTTGAATGGCAACAGGCCAGTAACGTGACACGTGATGGCCAGGGAGAGCTGTCTGCCGATTTGATCAACGCAGCCTTCGGCATGCCGCGTCCGCACGACGGACAGCCCGGCTATGGCCATGCACGTTCCGGTGACCAGCAGGTCATTTTCGCCATCGATCGCGTTGATACTGATGTCAGCGATGAACAGATATCGGCCATGTCGGACGGACTCTGGAATGCTCAGGCCGGTCAGACGATTGGTGTCATGACAGATGCAATTCGTAACCACGCCGATATCTCGACAAATTAAATAGTCTGCTATCTTTTTCAGGGCGCAACGCGAGTTGCGCCTTTTTTTGTATCCGTGGTTTATCCACTTGTCGGTTGTCAGTCCCCTATTTTGGGCACGCAGGAGAGTTCCATGACCCAGTCACGCTATTTTACGATCGGGGAACATCCCGAAGGTCTGCCCGAGCGTTCGCTTTTCCAGTTGCAAACCCGTGAGCTTCCCGAACTCAAGGAAGGTGAGGTACGCATTCGCAATCAGTGGCTTTCCGTGGACCCCTACATGCGTGGTCGCATGAGTGGTGTCAAGACCTACGTTGAGCCTTTCAAGCTCAACGAGCCCATGGAAGGCGGGGCGCTTGGAGAAATTGTCGAATCCCGTCATCAGCAGCTGAAAAAAGGCGATCGCGTCATTCATATGGGCGGCTGGCGCGATGTGGCACAGCTTGACGGGGACCTGGTGCAACCCCTGCCGGATATCGATGTACCACCTCAGGCGTTTCTGGGTGTGCTGGGTATGCCGGGAATGACCGCCTGGGCCGGGTTGAATCTCGTTGCAGAGCTCAAGGCGTCTGACACTGTATTGATTTCGGCCGCCAGCGGCGCGGTAGGCTCGCTGGCAGCGCAGCTGGCGCATCAAAAGGGCTGCACCGTCATCGGCAGTGCCGGCAGTCAGGAAAAGCGTGAATGGCTTGAAGCAAGGGGGATCAAGGCCGTTGATCACCACCAGAGCGCCGATGACATCAAAAAGGCACTTGCAGAGGCGGCGCCTCAGGGTGTGGACGTGTATTACGAAAACGTTGGTGGCCCCATGCTTGAGGCGGCCTTCGATGTCATGAATGATTTCGGTCGTATTGCCGTATGCGGGATGATTTCACGCTACAACGAATCATCGCCCTCGGCGGGGCCGGCCAATATTGCAGCGGTGCTGACCAAACGACTGCGCATGCAGGGTTTTATCGTGCATGAGTGGGTCAAGGGTCATGAGCAGACGTTCTATCAGCAGGTTGGCCCGCTGGTGGCCGATGGCAGTATTGAGTATCGCGAAACGGTGGAAGAGGGGCTTGAGAAAACCCCCGACGCTTTTCTGGCTCTGTTTGAGGGAAGTAACGAGGGCAAGATGCTGGTGAAGCTGGACTGATCGTTTAACGTTCAACCTGTGACGCCAGTACTGAACCCGCCATGTGCGGGTTCAGTTATTTCAGGGTGTACTGCCATGTTCAAGGAGCGCAATACTGTGAAGCGCTTCATCACGCGTCCGGCCACAAAGTTCATGATCAAAGGTGAAGTCATGACAGACCTTCGGCCGGCGTGAATCGCCAAACAGCCGACACAGGTTGTCCTCATCAAGCTGAACGCAGCGCGTGCCTGCGGGCTTGCCGTGCGGCATGCCGGGAATGGTAGAGCTGATGGAGGGCGCGATACAGCAGGCGCCGCAGCCCGGGCGGCAACCCTCGTTGTGACTTGTCGCGATCAGCAGATCATGCCCAGCGTCAGCGCTCATGGCGAATTCCGGTTGCCATGAGCGGTCGCAACGGCGCCCTTGTCGATGCCTTCAAAGGCCTGCACGCGAACGCTGCCGCCGTGCAGCGACGCGATCTCTTCTGCCATCCAGTTGGCAATCTGTTCGACCGTGGTCGGCGTTGGCAGCACCTCGGTACGTTCCCTGGGCAAGCGTATCGAAAAGCGCCCCTGTGCCGATTCATAGCCGACATGACAGATATCATCGTCTGAACCGATCAAATCTGCCTGATCGATCAGATAGATGTCCTCGAGTCGCTGTGACCACAGGGTTTCGAGTGCGTCGCTGCGCTGGCCGTTATGCCAGATGGCCAGACGTGAGCGATGGCCGTGTGCAATGCGCTGGCAGTTTCCCTTGTGGCGCCGAAGGCCGTGACTATACGTATAGCCACCGTTGTCATGAGACTCTTCACGCAGCGTCACACGTATCCTTTCAACCTGCGCCGGCGGACGTCTGGACAGCTCGTCCGACAGATAGTCACCCAGGCGTTCAGGCGTGATTTGCTGCCAGGGCAGCAGCGTGTAGGCCTGACGTGGCGCCCGCAGTTCCATGGGCCATGGATGACGGGTTCTGAGGAGCAATCCCTCGGGGCACTCATCCACCCGGATGTCGTGCGCTTTTGCAGGTACCAGCAGGGTATGGTCAACGCCGGCGTCGATGCGTGACTTGATCCAGGGTTTGACATCGCCAAAATCGAACAGCATGCCGTCTTCGCCCAGTGGGCCTTCCAGTTCCACATCAACGTGATAGCTGGCGCCGATCAGTCCACGCTCGGGGCACCATATGGAGACGTCCAGCGCGCTCAGGGCATTTACGAAAAGAATCATCAGTCGATACCTGCAATCTTGTGTGTCTGCAGGGAGAGCCGCCACTGCGGGTTGGCCATGCAAAAGGCCACCGTGTCGGCCATGGTGTTGCCCGTCTCGCCGCGAGGCGCAAGGTCCATGGGCTGCAGAAAAAAGTGATCAAACTCGAGCGCCATGAACCGCTCGGGCATCGCGTCCTGTTGCGGGTAGACCAGCTTGAGCTCGTTGCCCGACAGCTGTTTGAGTTCGCCGCGGCCCTTGGGGCTGACGCAGAGCCAGTCGATACCTTCCGGTGCCGGCAGCGTACCATTGGTCTCAACCGCGATTTCAAAACCACGTTCATGCACGGCCTCGATCAGTGCGCCGTCCAGCTGGAGAAGAGGCTCCCCACCGGTGAAGACCACATAGGGACGCGCATGCTCCGTGTGTTGCGGCCACAGGGCATGGATGTGCTCGGCAAGATCCCGAGCCTTTCGAAACCGTCCGCCGTTTTGGCCATCGGTGCCGATAAAATCGGTATCGCAAAAGCGGCAGATGCTGTTATCGCGGTCCTTTTCACGCCCTGACCAGAGATTACAACCGGTAAAACGACAAAATACCGAGGCACGACCGGCCTGGCCGCCTTCCCCCTGCAGGGTGTAGAACGCTTCCTTGACGCTGTACACGATCAAACCTCCCTGGTGCTAGAGGATTGCGTGCGATAGGGCAGCGGGTCCACAAGGCCGTGTGATGCAAAGGCCTGAAGCCTCTCGCGACAGCTGCCGCATTCACCGCAGGCAAGCGCTTCGCCCAGGTAGCAGGTCCAGCTGTTGGCATAATCGAGCCCCATCTGCAGTCCTTCGGCAAGGATGTCGTCCTTGCTGGCATGCAGATAGGGGGCGCGTATTTCCACGGGGGTATAGTTGGCAATCGCCGCGACATCATTCATGCGCTGAACGAACTCGGGGCGGCAGTCGGGATAGATCGCATGATCGCCGCCGTGTGCCCCGTAGTAGCAGATTTCCGCCTCCAGGTTGACGGCGTGGCCGATGGCCAGAGAGAGCAGAATCATGTTGCGGTTGGGGACAACCGTGGCCTTCATGTTTTCTTCGGCGTAGTCGGCACGCGGCATCTGCTGCGTGGCGTCAGTCAGAGCCGAGGTACCGATGAGGCCCTGAATGGCACGTATGTCCACGACCTGATGTGCTACCCCCAGGCGCTGACAGACCCGGCTTGCCACATCGAGTTCCCGGGCATGGCGCTGGCCATAGTGAAAGGAGAGTGCGTGAACCTCGTAGCCTTCGCGCAGAGCGCGGTGCAATACGGTATAGGAGTCCATGCCGCCGGAATAGATAACGACGGCGCGTGGTGCAGTCTGTTGTGTCATAACGGAGAATTTCTTTGCCGATGAGATCGACGCCCGGGATCCGGTCCGGGCGAATGAGGAGCGGCATTTTAACGCCAAATCGCAAGATTGTCAGTAGCGCTATTTATACCGTTATCTTTTAAAGAACCTGAAATCAGCAATCTTGTCGTCGTTGGCAGAATAATGATTCAGCTATTGAAACAGCCAATGAAGGTGAAAGCAGAAAAGAGAATTAAAAAGGACAGGACCAATAAACGGCCCTGTCCTTTGAAAAAATTCTACAGATCATGGCCCAGAACGACCGAGCGAATGGCCGAGAAGCTGTGGGCCTCGGGCGGGTGATCCAGATCGATGCCCAGCGCGTTGCTCACTTCGCGAGCAGAAATGACGCCACGAATGCGAAGGGTGGTGTTTTCATCATGATCGGTAACCAGAACATGGCGATCCCCTGATGCCTTCAGTGTCTGCACCAGATCACCTACCGTGGCGCGTGCAAGGCGATCATAGTCGATGGCGTGAAGCTCTTCGCGCGGCAGCTTGATCATGTCGACCGTTACATCTTCGCGGGCCAGTGCGCCTTCATGCATGGCGCGCGTCACGGCGCTGCCGCCAAAGAGAATGCGAGCGCTCACGACACCGGTAAATTCGCCCTTGTCATTGATGACCAGCAGCATGTGAATGCTGTTTTGCTTCATCGTCTGCAGGGCATCATCAACGCTGCTGTGAGACGACACGGTAAAGGCGCGTACCTGTTGAAAATCCGTCAGAAGGGCCAGCGCCGGGCTGTCCATGCCCAGCGATGCGGACGCCGTATGATGTCCCGGACGACAGATACTGGTCACACTGTCCATCTCCTTGAGCGGCAGATGGCTATAGGGGGAAGGGGTATTATTCATGAACGTACTCCAGTACATGCCTTGTCAGGCGGCTTTCTCTTGAACATGAAAGGCAGAAAAAATCCGGCCCGGTCTGATTACAGATGGGGCTTCAGATCGCCTCGTACAATATCGACAAAGGTAATGAAGCGGGTATCGCGATCATCATCGCTGCGATCCACCCGACACCCCAGCTGCATGGTGTTTTTGACCAGCAGTTCATCGAAAATTTCCAGCGTCACACCGGTGGCCGGCTTGTCACCCGGCGTGATGGCACCTTCTTCAAGCGTAAAGGTTTCCAAAAGGGTCGCTCTGACACGCGTCGTGCCGCCCTCTGCAATCACGCGACGCACGAACAGCCAGCCTTCGCAGGCAAGCTCTTCACCGTTGTCCTTACGGCGACTGAACAGCGTTCGGTAGCACGCGCCCTCGGACGAGGCCCGCTCTGCCATGCTTTTGTAGGAGGCGGTCATGCGTGTCGCCATGGCACCGGATTTTGCCAGTTTCTGTACGGCACCACGATGCTCCTGATCCAGCTTTTCCTGTTTGGAGAAACGTTGCCAGTGCCGGTATTCCTCTAAGATTGAAGTCACATCCATCCCTGTCGTTGCTGCAAATAGTAATGTCGAAGGCTATCTTGCCGATACATGGCGCTTCTCGCCAGCCCGTCCCCGAAATATGGTCCGTCACGGCCTCGAAATCGAGCGACGATCGACCCTGTATCGGGCAGACCGGCCCGCCATCCGTTACAATCTGTGCATCTGACAGGCTGATACCCATGGAAAGCGGATCAAAACGATGATGAGAAAGACATGGATGGGCGTTGCCGCGCTGGCACTGATGACAGGATGCGTCTCGGGGCAACACATTGTGGATGATCAGGTGGCCGAAAGTCGCGAAATCAACCCGGTTCAGGGTGTAGACGGGGACTATCTGGGGTCCTTTGCCGTACGCAGGCCCTATACCGATGTCACGCCCACACAGCTTGCACAGTGTATTGATACCGGCGTTGAGCAGCAGCAAGTCAATCTGGCATCAAAAAAGCTACGCAATCCGATAGGTCAGAGTGACGACATGGCCTTTAATGCCATGACCGGTGACGCAGGCGGTGAGGTATCCGGAATAACCGGCGTGACGCGTCACGAAGGTCGCGAGCTTGCCTATCGTCTGGAAATACAGCGCATGCCCGAGGCCAACTACTACTACTTTGACCGGCTGGGCGAAGCCAGCGGCGGGCAGGGCGGTGAATTTGTCCCGATTGGTGCCTGGACTGATGCCTCACCCCTGCAGGCCACACAGGGACTGGAAGCCGTCGCCGATCGGGTGCAGTCGTGTCTGGAGCGGGGCGCGATCAATCAGCCCGGTGAAGACGCCACCGGTTGGCAGCCCCAGTCCTGACAACGCTGCCAAAAGAGACAGCCCCAGGTTAGACAAGGGCCCCTTCCATGGAAGGGGCCCTTTTTTATGGGCTAACGACTTTAATGGCTAAAACGCCACGATCTGTTCCAGAAAGCGTGGGCCCAGCGCCGGCTCCATGAGCAGGGCAAAGACGACACCGTAGGCCGCCCCCCACAGATGGGCACTGTGATTAACGTTGTCCCCGCCGCGGCGGCCGGCATAGATCGACCAGCCGGTATAGACGATGGCAAAAACGATGGCCGGTACCGGGATCACCAGTACATACAGGGTGGTCCAGGGGGCGGCCAGAATGAAGGCAAACAATACGGCGGACACGGCACCCGAGGCGCCAAGGCTTCGATAGTTCGGGTCATTTCGATGCGAGAGATAGCTGGGCACGATGGCCGCAATAATACCGCCCAGGTAGAACCCGACAAATCCCGCCACCCCGATGTAGGAGACAAAAAAGCGCTCGATGGCGCGCCCGAAGAAAAAAAGCGTGAACATGTTGAAAAAAAGATGCGCGCTGTTGGCATGCACGAAGCCGTGCGTCACGAAGCGATGGACCTGGCCGCGCGCCACGGCCGGTGGCCAGAACAGCAGCTTCTCAAGCAGCCGATGATTGTTGAAGCAGGGCAGGGAGACCGCACAGGTCACCGCAATGATCAAAAGCGTCAGCGTCATGCCTTTCTCGCGTTGAGGATGAGATGCGCTCGATCATAGCGCAGTGCACCACGCCATGCCTGTTTCCCCCGCCACGTATCCCGATGGGCAGCCTCTATCGGTCTCGTTTATGCTGAAAGTCGCCATCACGACAAGATCAACAACGAACGGAGGTGCGCATGAGCGGCTATTACCATGATATCGGTGACAAACGTTATCGCTTCGAGAGCCTGAAAGCGCTGATGGCCTGCGCCACGCCCGAGCGCTCCGGCGATCAGCTGGCGGGCATCGCGGCTCCGGACAGCGAAACACGCGCCGCGGCGCAGCTGGCGCTGGCAGAAGTGCCCCTGAGCCGCTTTCTCGAAGAGATGCTGGTGCCCTACGAAGACGACGAGATCACGCGTCTGATAATCGATGGCCATGACCGAGCGGCCTTTGCGCGCGTCGCTCACATGAGCGTGGGCGAGTTTCGCAACTATCTGCTCTCCCACGAGGTCGACAGCGAGACGCTGGCGGCCCTGTCGCCCGGTCTGACCCCTGAAATGGTCGCCGCCGTTGCCAAGATCATGCGCCTGCAGGATCTGGTGCTGGTGGGGCGCAAGTGCCGCGTAGTGACTGCCTTTCGCAATACGATCGGTCTTGAAGGGCGGCTGTCGACCCGGCTTCAGCCCAACCATCCCACGGATCACCCCACCGGCATTGCGGCCAGCATTCTCGATGGACTGTTGTACGGCAACGGGGATGCGGTGATCGGTATCAACCCGGCCACTGACAATACCGGTGCTGTGGTAACGCTTTTGAAGATGCTTGATGACATTATCCATCACTACGAGATCCCCGCCCAGAGCTGTGTGCTCACGCACGTCACCACGGCTATCGAGGCCATCAAGCGCGGCGCGCCCACCGATCTGGTCTTTCAATCCATTGCCGGCACTCAGGCGGCCAATCAGGGCTTTGGCATCGACCTGGCGCTGTTACAGGAAGGTCAGGACGCGGCCCTGTCGCTGGGGCGCGGCACGGTGGGCAACAACGTCATGTATTTCGAAACGGGGCAGGGCAGCGCGCTGTCGGCCGGCGCGCATCATGACGTCGATCAGCAAACGCTCGAGGCGCGGGCCTACGCCGTGGCGCGTCGTTTCAATCCGCTGCTGGTCAACACGGTGGTGGGCTTTATCGGCCCGGAGTACCTGTTTAACGGCAAGCAGATCATGCGCGCGGGCCTGGAGGATCATTTCTGCGGCAAGCTTTTGGGCGTACCGATGGGCTGCGATGTCTGTTACACCAACCACGCCGAGGCCGATCAGGATGACATGGACGTTCTGCTCACGCTGCTGGGCGCCGCCGGCTGTAACTATGTCATGGGCATCCCGGGCTCTGACGACATCATGCTCAACTATCAGACCACCTCCTTTCACGACGCCCTTTACGTGCGCGAGGTACTGGGCCTGCGCGCCGCCCCCGAGTTTGAAACCTGGCTTGAGAGCATGGCGATCACCGACCGCCATGGTCGGATCATCGTGGATCAGAGCCTGCCGGCTCCCTTTGCTCATGCCCTGACGCGGGCGCACTGACCGGAGAGGTCCCATGACAGACCATTCATCAAACCCGACGGAAACCGACGCGACGAGCGTGGTAATCACCAATCCGTGGCAGCAGCTCAGTGAGTACACTGATGCCCGAATCGGGCTGGGGCGCGCTGGCGGCAGTCTACCCACCGCCCCGCATCTGGCCTTTCAGCTGGCCCACGCTCAGGCGCGCGACGCCGTGCATCTTCCCCTGGACACCGAGCAGATGATGGAGTCGCTCGAGTCGCGCTTTGAAAGCGTTGTGCGCCTGCACAGTCAGGCCGGGGACCGCGGCGAGTATCTGCGCCGGCCCGATCTGGGGCGCCAGCTCGATGAGGAAAGCCTTGAGCGGCTGGAGTCGATGAACGTTGAGCAGTGTGATGTGTCGATTGCGGTCGTCGATGGTCTATCGGCGCGTGCCATTCACGAACACGCCGCCACGCTGCTGGATCATTTGGTGCCTGAATTTGAAGCGCGCGGCTGGTCCGTGGGGCCGGTAGCACTGGTGGAGCAGGGGCGTGTGGCCATCGGCGACCCGGTTGGCGAGGCATTGGGGGCGCGCATGGGACTGGTGCTGATCGGGGAGCGCCCGGGGCTCAGCTCGCCGGACAGTCTGGGCGTCTACTTTACCTGGGGGCCGACCCCGGGCCGGCGCGACAGCGAGCGCAACTGTATCTCCAACGTTCGCCCGCGGGGACAATCGTTTGACGCTGCTGCAAAGCTGATCCTGTATCTGCTCGATGAGGCCAGCCGCCGTGAGGTCTCCGGCGTCGAGTTGAAGGATGACTCCCAGGTGGATTCCGAGCTCGGCGACGGCAGTCAGGGCAACTTCCTGCTGCCAAAGGATCAGGCGTCTACCCCGGAGTAACCGGATCGAGCGGTGCCGGCACATCATCCGCCAGCGGCCAGCGCGACCAGTCGATGGCCGCCTCGACGTGATCGGCCAGCCGGTCGATCTCGGCCATGCGATGGGCGTCGTAATCAAAGGGCACCGGCGCCGCAAGCCCGGCCCATTCCAGCAGCACGTTCAGCGTGGCCGGGTGGTCGAACACCCCGTGCAGATAGGTGCCCAGAATCCGGCCATCCGCGGAAAGTGCGCCGTCCAGCCGGCCGTCATCGAGGGCAAACACGCCGCGGGCCAGCCCGTCACCCAGACTTTCACCGACGTGGATCTCATACCCCGTGACGGGTGCGCGCGTCTCTCCCTGCCGACTTTCCAGCAGGCAGTGCCCCGTGACCCGGCGCAGCTGTTTGATGGCCTTGAGCGTGGTAGAAAGATCCAGCCAGCCCAGCCCCGCGCTATCACCGGCGGGGCCTTCGACACCCTGCGGGTCATCGATGCGCTTGCCCAGCATCTGATAGCCGCCGCAGACACCGATGACCCGGCCACCGTAGCGCAGGTGTCGGGCCAGCACTTGTGACCAGCCCTGCGCGCGAAGCCAGTCCAGATCGGCGCGCACGTTCTTGCTGCCTGGCAGGACGATCAGATCCGCCGCGTCAAGCTCATCCGGGTGACGCACAAAGCGCACGTTGACCTGCGGATGCAGGCGCAGGGCATCAAAGTCCGTGTGGTTGCTCAGGCGCGGCAGCAGAATGACCGCAACGTTGAGCCCGTCCGCCGCCCCGGTGCTGTTGCCAGCGCGGGACAGGCCGTCTTCGGCTTCCAGATGGAGATCCTCGAGCCAGGGGATGACGGCCAGCACCGGCTTGCCGGTACGCGCTTCGAGCCATTCAAGGCCGGGTTTTAGCAGATTGATGTCGCCACGAAATCGATTGATGACCAGTCCCACGACCCGCTCGCGCTCCGAGGCGCGGATGATATCCAGCGTGCCCACCAGATGGGCAAAGACACCGCCGCGGTCGATATCGGCCACCAGAATGACCGGGCAGTCCACGGCCTCGGCAAAGCCCATGTTGGCCAGATCATGCTCACGCAGGTTGATCTCGGCGGCACTGCCGGCGCCTTCGACCACGACCCGGTCGTAGTCATTACAGAGCCGGTCATGGGCGGCCACCACCTGTTCCAGCAGCCGGGGCTTGTAGGCGTAGTACTCGGCGGCCTTCATGTGGCCGATGGCATGCCCCGCGACGATCACCTGAGAGCCCTGATCGCAGGTGGGCTTTAACAGCACCGGGTTGAAATCGACATGGGCGTCCACTTCCGCGGCCATGGCCTGCACGGCCTGGGCGCGGCCGATCTCGCCGCCCTCCACGGTGACGGCGCTGTTGAGCGCCATGTTTTGCGGCTTGAAGGGGGCGACCCGGCGCCCGCGGCGCGTCAGAATGCGGCAGATGGCGGTCACCAGCGCGCTCTTGCCGGCATCCGAGGTCGTGCCCTGGACCATCAGGGTGCGGGACGCCCGGAAACGATCTGTCTGACTCATGACGCGCGCTCCTCCTGTTCGTCGATGCCCAGCAGCAGATCACGCAGTCGCGTCTGGTAGTCTGCCGGAGACTGCCACAGCCCGCGGGCGATGGCGTCCATCAGCGTTTCGCCCATCTCCTTGAGCGCCTGCGGATTGTGATCGTTCAAAAAGCGCTGATTGTCGGCATCCAGCACCAGCGCATCGGTAATCTGCTCGTACTGATAGTCACTGACCAGCGCGGTGGTGGCGTCCCAGGCAAACAGATAATCCACGCTGGCCGCCATCTCGAAAGCGCCCTTGTAGCCGTGGCGCTGCATGGCGCTGATCCATTTCGGGTTGGTCACGCGCGAGCGCATGACCCGGTTGAGCTCTTCTTTCAGGGTGCGCATGCGTGGGCTTGCCGGGTTGGCATGATCGCCGAAATAAAGTGCCGGGGTGGCGCCCTGCTGGCGAGCGGCGGCGTTCATGCCGCCCTGAAACTGGCTGTAGTCCCCCGAGTCGAGCAGGTCATGCTCGCGGTTGTCCTGATTCTGGACGATGCCCTCCAGCGTTGAGAGCCGCTTTTCAAAGGCCGCCATGGCAGGCTCGCCCTCGACTCCCTTGCCGTAGGCGTAGCCGCCCCAGTTGACGTAGGCGCGCGCCAGATCGGCTTCCTCCTGCCAGTGGCCGTTGTCCAGCAGTTTCTGAACGCCGGCGCCAAAGGTGCCCGGGCGGGCGCCGAAAATGCGAAAACCGGCCTGGCGGCGCGCCGTGGTCTCATCGACGCCGTCAGCCAGCAGTGCGTCGCGCCGGGCCTCGACGTTGGCGGCGATGGTGTTGCCGTTGCCCGGCTCGTTGAGATCGACGAGTTTTTGAACCGCGCTGTCATAAAGCGCGATCAACCCCGGGAAGGCGTCGCGGAAAAATCCGGACACCCGCAGGGTCACATCCACCCGCGGGCGGCCGAGCAGAAAGCCGGGAATGATCTCAAAATCGATCACCCGCTGGGAGCCGGCGGCCCAGATCGGGCGTACGCCCATCAGCGCAAAGGCCTGGGCGATGTCATCACCGCCCGTGCGCATGGTGGCCGTCCCCCACACCGACAGCCCCAGGCTTGTCGGGTAGTCACCGTGCTCCTGCAGGTGGCGCATGATCAAGGCATCGGCCGATTTTTGCCCCAGTGTCCAGGCGGTTCTGGTGGGCATGGCGCGGCTATCCACGCTGTAGAAGTTGCGCCCGGTCGGCAGCGTGTCGAGTCGGCCGCGGCTGGGCGCACCGCTGGCGCCCGGCGGCACGAATTGACCCGACAGGCCGTCCATCAGCGCCGAAAGTTCGTTCTCCACGCTCTGGTGCAGCAGTGGCAGCAGGGTCTCGCGCATGAAGTCGATCACGGCCCGGGTCTGTGGCCAGTCATCATCACAAGGTAGCCCGGCATCGGATGACAGCACGTGCTGCTCGATCAGCTGTGCCCCGAAAATCTCCAGGCGTTCCCGGGTATGGGCCGAGCTGCGCCAGGTACCAGCCTCCAGGCTGGCCAGCCTTTCAGGCCATGGGCCCTGCCAGGGCCAGGCCTCGAGCGCCAGTGGATCAAACTCTTCGTGCACTTCGAAAAGGCCCAGATCCGCGGCCATCGCCTGCAGAAGGCTGCGCTCATGGGGCTGACTGCCGCGCGACAGCCGCACCAGCGCCATCAGCGTATCGCGCAGCGAGTCGTGTTCCGGCAGCTCGCCGAGCACATGCAGGCCGTCACGAATCTGGGCCTCCTTGATGTCGCACAGATAGTTGTCCAGCGCGTCCAGCAGGGTCTGATCGTCTTTCAGCGCCTCATCAATTGAAGGCCGGTCGCCGCTACTGGCCGAAGGCGACAGGCTGAGCTCTTCGAGCACATGGGTGTTGCGCACCCGCTCGATGATCGCCTCGCGCAGGAACTGCTCGCGGCGCTGATCGAGCCCAAGGGCCTGGTAATACTCATCGGTGAGCCGCTCGAGCTCGGCCAGATCGTCATGGATGCCGGCACGCGTCATGGGTGGCATCAGGTGGTCGATGATCACTGCCTGCGTGCGGCGTTTGGCCTGGGCGCCTTCACCAGGGTCGTTGACGATAAACGGGTAGAGATGCGGCATGGGGCCGAGCACGATATCCGGCCAGCAGGTCTCCGACAGCGCCGTGCCCTTGCCGGGCAGCCACTCGAGATTGCCGTGCTTGCCGACGTGAACGAAGGCGTCGACGCCATAGACGTGGCGCAGCCAGAAGTAGAAGGCCAGGTAGCCGTGGGTGGGCGGCAGGTCCGGGTCGTGATAGGCCGCGTTCTGGTCGATATCAAAGCCGCGCGCCGGCTGCACCCCCACGAAGGTTTCCCCCAGCCGCATGCCGGCGATCATCAACCGTTTTTGGCGATACAGCGGATCGTCTGTTGGCGCCCCCCAGCGTTCGATGACGGCCTGCTGGCATGCCAGGGGCAGCCGGGCGAAATGATGCTCGTAGTCGGCCAGCGCCAGGCTCTGTGATGCGGGTCGGCTGTCCATATACGCGGCGTCGTTGGTCACTGTCTGGGTCAGCCACTCGATCAACGCCGTCGGGTCATGGGGCAGGGCGTCCGTGACCGGATAGCCCTGCTCGCGCAGGCGCTGCAGAATGTTGAGCGTCGAGGCGGGCGTATCGAGCCCAACGCCGTTGCCGATACGCGCATCGCTGGAAGGGTAGTTGGCCAGCACCAGCGCCACGCGCTTGTCCTGATTGGGTTTCTCGGCAAGGCTGACCCAGCGCCTTGCCAGTTCGGTGACAAAGCGGGCACGTTCCTCATGAAGCGCGTGGATCACGATATCGTGCTGACAGCGCGTGGAGTGATAGTGCGCCGACTTGAAGGCAATGGGGCGGGTGATGATACGCCCGTCCAGCTCCGGTAGCGCCACCTGCATGGCGATATCGCGCGGGCGAAGGCCCATGGGTTGGGTTTGCCAGTCCTCGAGCGTGGTCCCCACCATGATCAGTTGCAGGATGGGGATATGGCGCGTCCAGGGGTGTTGATAGCCGGCATGGTCGGCATCCGTGCTGGCGGCCAGGGCAAAGCCGGTCGTGTTGAGCATGATGGATGCATGGCTCTGCTCGATCAGCGCATCGAGCGTGTTCAGGCAAAACGACTCCTTGAGCGAGGCCACGGCCACCGGCAACACGTTGAATCCGCCTGCCTCGAGAATGTCGATCAGGCCATCGAAAACGCTGGTATTGCCCTGCTGCAGATGACTTCGATAGAACACCAGCGCCGCCACCGGACGCCCCGGCTGCCAGCGCGTCTGAAGGTGTGACAGCGTCTCTCGTGCCGGCCGGGCCTCTGTCTGGTCGCTGCCGGGCACATGCAGCACGACCCGCGGCAGCGGGTGAGGCTCACGCCACGCCCTGGGGCGTTCCAGAAAGCGGTCATCGAGCCAGTCGAGCAGGGCGCGGGTATTGTCCGGGCCACCTTCACGCAGGTAGCGCCACACCCGATGGGCCTGTTGATAGCTGACCGTGCCGGCACTCAGCAGACTCTCGTCCTCGACATCCTCGCCGGGCACGACGATTAGTGTGCGACCGCTGCACTGTGCCCACTCCTTTAACTGCTCGAGGCCATAGTCCCAGTAGGACGCGCCGCCCAGTAATGAGAGCACCACCACGCGGGCACCATTGGGGGCCTCATCGCCGCGCTGATCCAGTACTCGGTCGCGGTAGAGATCAAACGCGGCCGGCTTTAACAGGTTCATCCAGTTGGCCAGGCGAACGCTGGTCTCGCGGCCGGCCTCATCGGCCTCGATCACGGTGGCCAGCAGGGCCAGTGCGCTGTCGGCGGCCGACAGGATCACCAGTTCGGCAGGCGATTGACCAAGATCGACAATGCCGTTGTCATCGCTGAACCCGCCGGGCTGGGCGGCGAAAAGGTGCATGACGCATGCTCCGCTATAGGGCTTTCGGGTTTTGAACTCAGCTGACGCGTTCGTGCTGCTCGGCCTCGGACAGGGCGCGCTGCAGACGGTCACGATCCAGATCCTTGCCGATCACCACCAGCCGGGTCTGGCGCGTCTCGTCGCTGCGCCAGGGGCGGTCAAAGTGGTGAGTAAGCCGGTTGCCCACGGCGTGCACTACCTGGCGCATGGGTTTGCCGACATCGACAAATCCTTTCACCCGATAAATGGTCTGCTCGGCGAGTTCCTGCTCCAGCGCCTGAACCAGCATCTTGCTGTCCACGCTCGCCAGGGTGATGACACAGGAGTCGAAGTCATCATGGGCATGGTGATGCTCGCGGCCATGGGCATGATGATCATCATGGTGGGTATGAATGTCATCGGCCCGGCCTTCAGAGGCCAGCTGCATGCCCATGACTGCCGCTACATCGACTTCGCCGTGGGTGGCCCAGAGGGTTTTGACCCGCTCGGGCAGCTCGCCGCGCAGCTGCTGTTCGAGCACGCGCCGCGCTTCATCGTCCAGAGCATCGCCCTTGCTGATGATGACCAGATCCGCCGAGGCGAGCTGATCATCGAGCAGCTCCTGAAGGCTCGGGTCGTGATCCAGGCTTTCGTCGGCCTGACGCTGCGCTTCGATACGTTCGTGATCATGGGCGACCCGGCCGGCAGCGAGGGCCGGGCCATCGACCACGGTGATAACGCTGTCCACCGTGCAGAACTGCTTGATATCCGGCCAGTTGAAGGCC
Organism: Kushneria sp. EE4; assembly: GCF_977968315.1. Next base: position 1,273,286 of record NZ_OZ386212.1, on the reverse strand, counting down.
TGTACCAGCGGCTTGGGCAGGGCCAGGCCCGAGGTCTCGATCAGGATGTGATCGATCTGGTCGCGGCGCTCGACCAGCTTTTGCATTACAGGCAAAAACTCTTCTTCTACCGTGCAGCAGATACAGCCGTTGGCGAGCTCGAAGACACCCTGTTCGCGCTCGACGACCTCGTTTTCCTCGCAGGCCTCGAGCTGGCAGCTGCGCACCAGTTCAGCGTCGACATCCAGCTCGCCGAATTCGTTGACGATTACGGCGATACGCTTGCCGCCGGCATTGCGCAACAGATGCGAGAGCAGGGTGGTCTTGCCGCTGCCGAGAAAGCCGGTCACCACGGTGGCGGGGATCTTGTGCAGCTCGGGGCGTGAAGATTCGATAGGGGACATGAGACTCTCCTGATGATACGGGTTATTCGGTAAGGGCCATGTAGGATGCCGGCGTGGCCAGTGCACAGGTGGCGCTGGCGCACTGCTGGCGATTGATGAGCAGTCGGGCCGTCGCGCCGGTGTACTGGCGAATGGCGGCAAGGGCGGCGGCTTCGGCCACGCCGGGCACATCATGCACACGGCGGGTTGTCTCGCTGACCTGGCTCATGTCGGGTTCGCTTTCCCGTAAAGCCTCTTTTGACAGCGCGATCAACGGGCAGTGACACGCCCTGGCCAGCGAGGTGATGGCGGTCTCGTGCTGGCGGCCTTCAAGCGTGGCCACCAGCGTGATCTGATCCGGCTGCAGCCCGACCAGGGCCAGGGTTTGCACAGCCAGCGTCATGAGCGCCTCCGGCGGACAATCACTCCGACAGCCCACACCGAGGGCAATCGGGCCCCGTTCGGGCTCATTCGGCATGCTGATATCGCTCAACATGGGCCGATGGCGTTGGTATTGCTTCCCCGCTCAGCAGCATGGCCACGGCGGCAGGATTGGAGGGGAAGAACAGGTGCAGATAGCTGGCGGTCAGTCGACCGCGGCGAAAGATTGCCTCGCCCGGTGCCGGGTGGCTGGCACGACGGCCATACGCAATCGGTTCCAGCGTATCGTGGCTTTGGGAGTGATGATGCGCATGGCCGCGAATCTCGCCCTCCGGCAGAGGGGCGCTCTGCATGCCCTGACAGCCGCGTTTTGTGCGCATCTCGCCGTGACCGGGCAGCACGTCGGCCATGGGGTGGCAGATGCCGTCCTGGTCGGTCAGGGTCTGCTGCAGATAGAGCATGCCGCCGCACTCGGCCAGTATCGGCAGACCGCGCGCATCAAGGTGTCGAATGGCCTCGCACATGCCTTGATTGGCGCCCAGCGCCGCGGCGTGCAGTTCCGGGTAGCCGCCCGGCAGCCACAGAGCATCGAGGGCCTCCGGCAGGCTCGTGTCTGACAGAGGCGAAAACCAGCAGAGCTCGGCCCCCATGGCTTCCAGTAGTCGGGTGTTGGCGGCGTAGATAAAGCTGAACGCTGCATCCCTTGCGACACCGATACGCTTGTCGGCCAGCGCGCGAGGCGGCGTGTCGATCGCCTGCGGTTCGAACGCTACCGCTGGGGGCAGCTCGGTCAGGGCCTGGCCTTCGAGCAGATCGGCGGCAGCATCGAGTCGAGCATCAAGGGACAGGCTGTCAGGATCTTCCGCCTCGCCGGGCTGGATCAGCCCCAGATGGCGTGAAGGCAGGGCAAGTCGCGCCTCTCGGGGCATGGCGGCCAGTAGCTGGACATCGTTGGGCAGGCTGTCTTCGATCAGTTGGCGGTGTCGCTCGCTGCCCAGGGCGTTGGCGACCAGACCGTGAAAGCGCATCTCCGGGCGGTAGCGGGCCAGCCCCAGGCCGATGGCCGCCACGGTCTGCGCCATGCCGCGGGCATTGATGACGCAGGCCACCGGAATATCAAACGCCACTGCCAGATCGGCACTCGATGGCGTGCCGTCATACAGCCCCATGGCCCCCTCGATCAGAATCAGGTCGGCTTCACGGGCGGCGCGATACAGCTGTTCGCGGCAGAAGGTATCCCCGGCCATCCACAGATCCAGCGGTTCCACCGACGCGCCCGAGGCCTGCGCCAGTATCTGGGGGTCCAGATAGTCGGGTCCTGTCTTGAAGACCACGACTCGGCGGCCCTGGCGGCTGTGGTAGCGCGCCAGCGCGGCAGTGATAGTGGTCTTGCCCTGGTTTGATGCCATGGCGGAGAGAAAAAGTGCCGGGCAGTACGCGGTATCTGACATCAGTATTCGATCCCTGCCTGCGCCTTGACGCCGAGCCGGAAGGCGTGACGCTCGTCGTGAATGACGCTGATGGTATCGGCGATCTCCTGAACCTCGCGCGCCATGGTGCGCCCGGTAATCATCACGTTCTGGTGCGTCGGGCGCGCCTGGAGAGCACGGGCGACCTGCTCGGCGTCGAGATAGCCGTACTTGATCATGTAGGAAAGCTCGTCAAACAGCAGAAAGTGATACTGGTCATCGGCAAGCAGGCGTTCTGCCAGCGCCCAGGCGTCCTGTGCTGCCTGACGTTCTCGTTCGGGGTCGCGCACTTCCCAGCTGAAGCCGTGGCCCATGACATGAAAGTCGACCTGCGGGTGTTCGTTGAAAAAAAGGTACTCGCCGGTGGCGCGCCGCCCCTTGATGAACTGGATCACCGCGCAGCGCTGACCGTGGCCCATGGCGCGGGCCATGGTGCCAAAGGCCGAGCTGCTTTTGCCCTTGCCGTTGCCCTTGAGCACGATCAAAACACCGCGTTCCTGATCGGCATTGGCAATACGCTCATCGACGATGCGCTTTTTGGTCGCCATGCGCTGCTGATAGCGGCTGGTGTCCTGATCGGCGTTGTCGTCACTATGGTTGTCATCACTGCGGTGCGGACTCACGGTGTTCTCCCGGGCGCTGTCGTCGTATGGGGGCGGGGGGATGTCGGGGCCGGTGTGCTGTCGGTCAGATCACTCAGGCCATGGCAGGCGGCGCCAAGCGTGGTGGCCAGTTCCCGCGCGCGGCCCAGCGTTTCCCCTTCAGGCTCGCAGTCCACGAGATGGGTGTCGCAGGCGAACGCCGCGATATCCAGATCGTCGCGACTGCGGGCATCGGTGAGTATCCAGAGACTGATGGTCAGATCCGGTATCTGACGTGTGAGTCGCGACAGGCGCTGACGGGTGTCATCAAGGCTGTGTCGCAGGGGCGTGCCGCCACCCGGGGTGATCTGTTCCAGCAGGGAAACGATCGTACGCGGGGCCTGTCGCGGTGACATGACTTCGGTGATACCGTCGCCGCCCAGCGTCAACAGCATCAGCTGCTCGCGTGCCAGATAGGCGCCAGCGGCGAGTCGCTCGACCAGTGCCATGGCCCTTTCAAGCTGACGCGCGCGCTGCTGTCCACCCTGACGGCTCAGGCTGGAGCCGGAAATATCCAGCACAATGCAGGTGAGCCTGTCAGAGCGGCGTCGCTCACGGCGCCGGATCAGACTCGATGAATCGATTGCTGGCCGCCCATGAGCGATGATCGCTCTGCGCAGGCTGCCGGGCCAGTCGATGCGCGCTCGACCAATGGCGTGACGCCCCCGGGTTTGTCCCTTCGGCTGGTTAATGCGCGCTGGACGTTTGATAGGCGGGAGCTGGATGGACTGTTCGCCGACAGCCTTCAGGGCAGGTGAGCTCTGACGAGATGCCAGACTGCCCCAGTCGCCGTCGCGTTTGTCACCACGATTCTCGTCAGACGCCTGAGGCTCGCTGTTGTCGGAGGAGGATGACGGTGGCGCAGTAGCATCGGTTCGGGGGGCCGAGGCATCGCGACTCGAGGTAAGATCAGGTCGGCTCGGCGCATCGGGTGGCGTACGACGCCCCTGATACCCGCAAGCGGGTTCGCCTTGTGAAGAGGCACCGTCCGGGTCGGGTGTTTCGTCCTCGTGGTGGTCACTGTTGCCACTGTTACCGGTATTGCCCCCCTCGGAAGACTGTGTCGCGGCCCATTGGGGCGCTCGATGCGCCATGACCAGCGGTGCCAGCGTCTCGATATCCTCGAGTGTGACCGTGTTACGCCCCTGCCAGGCGGCGTGGGCGAGCGCGCCACGCCGCCAGGCCAGATCGGCGCGAACGCCTTCCACGCCGGCCTCGACACAGCGTGTGGCAATGACGCGCGCCAGCGCCGATGACAGGGTGACGGTGGTAAGCTGCTGACGGGCGGCAGACAGTCGCTTGCACAGCTGCGCCTGCTCGTCCTGCCAGGCCGCCAGAAAGGCCTCCGGGTCATGATCGAAGGCCAGCCGGCGCTCGACAATCTGCAGGCGTTGTTCGATATCCGGGGCAGGATGGTCCAGTACGGCCAGGCCAAAGCGGTCCAGCAGCTGTGCTCGCAGCTCGCCTTCATCGGGATTCATGGTGCCGATCAGCAAAAAGTCCGCCGGATGCTGATGGCTGATGCCGTCGCGCTCGACATGGTTGATGCCGCTGGCGGCCACATCGAGCAGCAGGTCGACCAGCGCATCGGGCAGCAGGTTGACCTCGTCAATATAGAGCACGCCTTCATGAGCGCGTGCGAGCAGCCCGGGCTGGAAGGCGACTTCACCATCGCCCAGGGCTCGCCCAAGATCCAGCGTGCCGGTCAGCTGGGCTTCGTCGGCGCCCAGCGGCAGTGTGATCAGTGACGAGCGGGAAAAGGGCAGCAGCTCGGCAAGGCTGCGTGCCAGTGTGGATTTGGCCGTACCGCGCGGACCGCTGACGAGCACGCCACCCAGACGCGGGTCCAGTGCGGCCAGAATCAGCGCAAGCTTGAGGCGTTCATGGCCGGTAACGGCCGCGAAGGGAAACAGAGAGCGTGTGGCGCAGCTCATGCCACCTCCGCAAAAGTAGCAGGGCGTGGCAGTGTCACATGACAACGCGGCGCTGCTGGACGATGAGTGGCGGCGTCAGTGACCGCAGCGGCTGTCGGCAGGGACGGCCACCTGATAAAAAAGTACGTCAATTGTGAGCTCCTGCGTATCGACCCGTACGCGCGGCAGTCATTACTGATGATGCCGTGAGCATCACCACCCTGTATTATCGCCGGGCCGGTCTCCGGGCTGACGAGCTGGCGGACATGTATCCTGCCGGGTTGAAGCACCTTCCCGACCATAAGGGTCAGTGGTCACGCCAGAGGCGTCTGCTTCAAACCACTCGATTACCGTTGCGGGGACAGCAGTGAACTTGCATCACTTTCCCGATTATTCCGTGCACAAACACGGGCACCCGAGCGCTGCTCATCGTGGGCCGGGGCAATGATGGAGTCAAGTCCGACACCGCGCGGCGCCCGGGCCTTTTGATCCCGCTGTCGTACGTTATCGTTGTTCCGCTGCCGGGTGCCTGGTAGCGTCTGTCCATGTTTACCCGAGTCAATGTCATGACCTTTAATATTTCACCGATTGACGATGCCAGCGACGCCAGTATTCAGGCGCATCTTGATAGCCGGCTGAAGCCGCCGGGGGCACTGGGCACGCTGGAAACCACGGCCGCGTCACTGGTGCGCATTCTGGGGGCTTCACAAACCACCATTGAATCGCCGGTCATGCTGCTTTTTGCCGGTGATCATGGTGTGGCTGCCGAGGGGGTATCCATCGTCGAATCCTCGGCCACGCAACTGATGGTGCATCACTTTCTCAAGGGTGATGCCTCCATCAATGTGTTCTGTCGTCAGGCAGACATGGCGTTGAAGGTGATCGACTGCGGCACGCTTACGGCACATGACCCCCATCCGCAGCTTGTCAGCCACCGACTGGGCAACATGACGGCGCCCTTTCATCGTGAACCTGCCATGACGCCCGAGCAGCTCGAGGCAGGCTTTGACAACAGCCGTCGGTTGGTCGAAGAGCTTCATGCCGACGGATGCAATCTGATCGCACTGGGAGAGATGGGCATCGGCAACACGACCAGTGCCAGCGCACTGATGGCTGCGTTGACCCATTTACCCTTTGAAATGTGTATTGGCGCCGGCAGCGGAGTGACACCGCTTATCATGAAGCGCAAGCAGGACATCGTGCAGCTGGGGCTTCAGCGCCATGCGCAGGCGCTGCATGACCCGAAGTCAACGCTGGCCGCGCTGGGCGGATTTGAAATCGTGACCATGGTGGGGGCGGTTCTGGCCGCGGCCGAAAAGGGCATGGTGATTCTGGTAGATGGTTTCATCACGACCGTGGCGGCGCTGTGTGCCTGTCGGATTGCCCCTGAGGCGCGCGGCTATCTGATCTTTTCGCACTGCGGTGATGAGCGTGGTCACAAACCATTGCTGGATCAGCTTGAGGCGGTGGCGCTTTTACACATGGGACTGCGTCTTGGGGAGGGCTCCGGTGCGGCGCTGGCGCTGCCGCTGCTGCGTTCGGCGCTGGCCTTTTATCATGAGATGGCTTCGCTGGAGGAGGCCGGCGTGACGTTATGAGCCATAAGAGCCTGACACGCCAGTGGCAATGGGGCTGTCTGGCAGTGAGTTTTCTGACGCGCCTGCCGGTGCGCATTCGTGGTGACGTTACGCCAGAGGCGCTGGGACGCTGTCATCGCTGGTTTTCGTTGGTCGGTGCGCTGATCGGACTGGGGCTCGCGCTGATGTACTGGGGCATCGAACATGTTCTGCCCGCCTCCGTTGCGGTATTCGTGGTCCTTGGGCTGTCGCTCTGGCTGACCGGCGCGTTGCACGAGGACGGGCTGGCGGATTGCATGGATGGCCTGGGCGGCGGGCAGGATGTAGCGCAGCGGCTTGCCATCATGAAGGACAGTCGGGTCGGCAGCTATGGCGTGCTGGCGCTGATCGTGAGTCTGGTCGGGCGCTGGCTGTTGTTGAGTGCACTGGCACAGCAAAGCGTCGGGCTGGTGATGGTTGCATTGATCACCGCTCACAGCCTGAGCCGCGCTCTTGCGGCCTTCATGATGGGGGCGATGCCTTACCTGCGAGCCGACGGCAACAGCAAGGTGAAGACGCTGACCGGTCATCAGCGCGGCAGCGATCGTGGCTGGCTGGTCGGAGTGGCCATCCTCGTAACGGTGCTGGCTGCCGGTGTGTCATCGGGAATCGTATTGATTTTGGTGACGGCGCTATCGGGGCGAATTCTGTATCGCTGGTTGAATAACCGGCTTGGCGGCGTCACGGGCGATGCGCTGGGCGCCGTACAGCAGATCACCGAAATGCTGTTATATCTGACGCTGGTGGTAATGCATGCATGAGCTGATTCTTGGCGGCGCTCGCAGCGGCAAGAGCGCCCACGGCGAGGCGCTGGCCGCACAGAGTGCGTGCGAGGTGACCTATATCGCGACAGCACAGATTCATGATGACAGCGAAATGCGCTCGCGCATCGAGGCCCATCGGGCAAGAAGGCCGGGGCACTGGGCGCTGGTAGAAGCCCCTCTTGCTCTTGGCGACGCCATTGCCTGTCATGCCGGGCATGGTCGTCTGCTATTGGTGGACTGCCTGACCCTCTGGCTGACCAATATCCTGCTCGACGGCGAAAAGCGGTTTCTACAAGAGCGTGCCCGGCTGCTGGAGGCTCTCGATAGCGCTCCCGGGCGTGTGATCATGGTCAGCAATGAGGTGGGGCAGGGCGTTGTGCCCATGAATGCGCTGTCGCGACGCTTCGTGGATGAGGCTGGATGGCTTCATCAGACGCTGGCGGGACACTGTCAGCGGGTCTGGTGGGTGGTCGCCGGGCTGTCGCAGTGTCTCAAGGGCGACAGAGCATGACGTTTCAGACCCTGATAATTGATTGTCTGCGTCATGGCGCCTGTGAAGGGCCACAGCAATGCCTGCGGGGGCATACCGATGTAGCGCTGAGTGCTCAGGGAAGAATCGATATGCTGGCGGCGGCAGGGCGGTTGCCGCATCCTCATGCGATTATCAGCTCGCCGCTGATTCGCTGTCAGCATGTGGCCGCGTCTCTGGCTCGTAACAGGGAAGTGCCACTGCACACCGTCGCCGAGACCATGGAGATGAATTTTGGCGATTGGGATGGAGTGGCCACGGATCAGCTTCTACAGCACACCCGGCCGGCACTGGAAAATTTCTGGGCGGATCCTCAGGCATTTCCGCCACCCGGCGGGGAGACGCTCGACGCCTTTCTGGAGCGTATCGAGCAGGGGTGGCAGCGTATTGTTGCCACCGGCATGGCGCTGGCGGAGACACAAAAGGACGTGACGGGCGCACCGGTTCGTTTGCTGGTCTGCGGCCATGCCGGCGTTATCAAGAGCTGGATCGCCATGCGCCTTGGTATATCGACTCGGCGGGGTGCCTATCTTCATCGTCTATCCCTGCCTTATGCGGGCCTAGCCCGACTGCGAGTAGACATCAACCGCCAAAGCGATGAGCAGTTTGAACAGTTGTGCTACCTGGGAGCGTAAAGCAGTGGGTTTAAGTAGCAATACAATCAATTTATACCGTTATCTTTCATGTGGTTAGTAGTTATCATCGCTGCATTAATTGTTGATCAAGCTATGGGGGAACCTCGGCGATTTCACCCACTTATCGGACTGGGTTGGTGGATATCAACCGTCGAAAAAGGGATTTATCGCATAAAGCAAAAAGAATCCATGGCGCTACTCGCTGGTTTCGCCGGCTGGAGCGCGGTCATCATACCCATTATGGTGATCACACTGTACGTAGACCGTTTGTTCAATGGCATCTGGCACGGCCTACTGGCGATTTTTGTATTTTATCTGGCCATCGGTCGAAAGAGTCTGATCGAACATGCCGAACGCGTTCATCGGCCTATGGCAGCGGGTGATATTGTCAGCGCTCGTCAACAGGTCGCGATGCTGGTCAGTCGGGATACCCATCAGCTCGATACTTCCGAGATATCGCGAGCGACTTGTGAGTCGGTGCTCGAAAACGGCAGCGATGCGCTCTTTGCCGCGATTTTCTGGTTTGCCGTCGCCGGTATTCCGGGGGTTGTGCTTTATCGAGTGGTTAATACGCTCGATGCCATGTGGGGGTATCGCAGCGAGCGCTATCTTTATTTTGGCCGCGTTGCCGCGCGCGTGGATGACGCCATGAACTGGATACCGGCCCGATTGACGGCGCTTTCCTATGCATTGGCCGGCTGGCACTGGCAGGCCTCAAAAAATACCTGTCGTACGGCACTGCGGTGCTGGCGAGAGCAGGGCAGCCACTGGAAAAGCCCCAACGCTGGCCCCGTCATGGCAGCCGGCGCAGGCGCGCTGGGCGTGCAGCTCGGCGGGGGTGGTATCTATCATGGCAAATCCGTTGAAAGCCCGGTGCTGGGCACCGGTCGGCCTGCTTCCATCCACGATATACGGCGGGTTTGTACACTTCTCCGCAATGCACTGCTGATATGGCTGGCAGCGCTTTTTGTTATCGCGTGGGTTCTGCCATGACTGACACATCGATTTCTCTGACGAAGCACGGCGGCAAACTGACGGAGGCCAGCCGTCGTCATGGCATCGAACGCTGTAATTGGCTGGATCTTTCCACCGGTATCAACCCTTGGCCCTATCCGATGGCACCCATCGATGCGAGGTCCTGTCAGGCACTGCCGGATCACGATCAGGGCCTGCACGCCGCCGCCGTTCGTTACTATATTGGCAAGTCAGCCACACCCGACTCTAAACGGCCGCTGACGCTTTTGAATATTCCCGGCTCCCAATGGGCCATCGAAGCACTGCCACAATGCTTTGCTTCGGGAAGCGTGGCACTGCCCGATACTGGCTATCGCGAACATGAGTGGCGCTGGCAGCAGGCGGGTCATCAAACGCTTTTTTACGATGCAGACCGGCCCGATAAAGCAATGCAGCACATCTTCAGTGCAAACACGCTTCGAGCCGTGATAGTCGTCAACCCCAACAATCCGGGTGGGCAACATGTGCCACCCCGCACTCTGCGCCAACTGGCCGGTGCACTGAAAGAGAAGGGGACGGTACTGATCGTTGATGAGGCCTTTGCAGATGCGACCCCTGAGAAGAGTCTTCTGCCGGATATCGCCGACAACATCATTGTGCTGCGCTCGTTTGGCAAGTTTTTCGGTCTGGCCGGGCTACGCCTGGGCGCCGTTGTGGGGGCAAGTCAGTCAGAGACTCTGCAGCGGCTGTCATCGATGCAGGGACCCTGGCGGGTGACATCACCGGCGCAGCTGGCCGGTATGGAAGCCCTGTCAGACCACCACTGGCAGAAGGTCATGAGAGCAAAGCTGCAGCGTGCCAGCCAGCAGCAGGGCCAATGGCTTGAAAAACGACTCGGCGCTCATGGCGATATCACGCGCCGACGCCAGAGCGCACTCTTCAACGGCTTCGACATGACGCTGGCTCGTGCCCGGCAGTGGCATGAAGCGCTGTCGCAGCAGGCCGTGCTGACGCGCCTGTGGGTCGTGGACGAACAGTGCGCCATCCTGCGCTTTGGACTTCATGATGAAAGGATACAAACAACGCGGCATCTGGAGCAGGCCATGTCAGCGGCCGGCCGTGTCATGGAGAAGCGGTCATGACCCGTCATGCCTACAGCAGGACTGAAAAGGAAGCCATCTACCGGGTTATTCGTGAGCGTCGGGACATGCGCCACTTTCTGCCCGATCCGATCGACCCGGATGTGATACGGCGAATGCTCGAGGCCGCGCATGACGCACCCAGCGTGGGCTATATGCAGCCATGGCGTTTTGTCTGCATCCGCGACCCGTCACTACGCGAGGCCATGGCCCGGCTCGTGGATGATGAGCGTCAGGCGACGGCGCAGGCGCTTGATGAACATGGTCAGGCGTTTCTGGAACTCAAGGTTGAAGGCATTCGCGAATGTCCGGAGCTTTGGGTGGTGGCCCTTTGCGACGCACGCGAACAGTACGTTTTCGGGCGGCGAACGCTCAATGAAATGGATCTCGCCTCGGCCAGCTGCGCCATTCAAAACCTCTGGCTGGCCGGCCGGGCCGAAGGCATCGGCGTTGGCTGGGTGTCCCTTTTCGATCCCGAGGCATTGAAATCGCTGATCGGTGCCCCCGAAGGGGCATGGCCCATTGCCATTCTGTGCATGGGCCATGTCGAGGCCTTCTACAGCGCCCCCATGCTGGAACAAAAGGGCTGGGACAAGCGCCGGACACTGGCCGATCTGATCAGTATTGACGGCTGGCCTGAATAGCTTTTTAAAAATGCATCTTTGCATCGCGAGAACGCAGCTGAATTGCCTGCAATGATTTCACTCGCTGGGATCTCGCCTCTTTGAACGTTTTGTCGTCACCGCCATCGTGCAGACCGGCCATTTGACGTCCGCAGCCTGAGTATCAGGCGGACAAGATATCGTTATTAATCCACTGACAAGAAGGTGCTATCAAGCATCAGATCCGCGTCCAAGTTGGTCAATCGTCATTAGAATATTTGTTAAATCATGATATGGACTATATTGATTTGTGCAGGACTTATCGACTCAAGGAGGATGCTGGATGACATTGATTAAAAAAGGGGCCACTACGCTGGCCATCGCAGGCGCCATGTTTGCCGTGGCGGGTTGTTCAAGCTCCGAGCCGAGGCAGGAGGACCCCAACATCGATAGCGTGATTCAGCAGTCCGAACAGGGCTATCGGAACACGACCGTGGGCTACACCTTCACCTATCCCCAAAACTGGCAGAACAGCATTGTTCAGCGCGATACGTTCGAGTGGAATGGCAAGAATATCGATGCGCAGAACATGTCGGTCTTTTATTACAAGAATTTTGAACGCAACAGCGAGCCTGAGCCGTTGCTGGCCCTGGCGGCCTACCCGCAGCAGGAATGGGAACAGATGCAGCGCCAGGCAAAGGATCGCAGTGGTACGACACCGCCCCATGTCATCGCTACCAAAAATAACCAGGTTCTGGTCGCCTATATCAATACGCAAAATCCGTATGATGCCGACTCTTTTCAGGGACAGCAGTATGCTCGTCATGTCCTGACGCCCGGGCAGGTTCAAAGCGCCATCAGCTGGTAAGCTGACGTCATGGCAGGGCCCTTGCGGGCCCTGCCATCGAGATCTCTCCCATGGATCCTGTCTCCCTGATCGTTCTCTCCTTTTTACTGCCGCCCCTGGCAGTTTATCTGGCCGTTGGCGCCGGCGATGCACTCTGGCTGAACCTGCTGCTGACGCTCATGGGCTATGTTCCGGGTATCATTCACGCCTTGATCGTTGTCATCTGACAACGGTGTCAAAATGGGTTCGCATTTCGTTTATGATGCGTGTCTTGCCCAACAATTATCGGAGTCCATGAATGCTCAAGCGATTCGAGCGTAATGTCAGCGGTCATGACTACGTCGTTGGCGATCTGCACGGGCATTACGCATTACTCGAGCATGAGCTGACCCGGATCGAATTTGATCCGGCCAGCGATCGCCTTTTCTGCGTAGGAGATCTGATCGATCGCGGCCCGGACTCTCTCAAGTGTCTTGAATTGGTGCATAACGCCTGGTGTTTTGCAGTTACCGGCAATCACGAAATGATGGCTCGCAACGCGCTCTTTGATAATCACTGGGGCCAATGGTTGAGCAATGGGGGAGAGTGGTCACAACACCATGACAAAGTGGTGCTGAGGAACCGTCTGGCCGAGGCCATGATGAAAATGCCACTGGCGTTTGAGGTCGAAACCAGCCATGGCGTGGTAGGCATCGTGCACGCCGAACCTCCAAAGGACTGGGCCGACATTCGCAGGACCTCGCGTGAAACGCTGCTCTGGTCACGCCAGCGAATCGAGTCCGGCAATCAGGATGTCGTGGCCGGTATCGATGCCGTTGTGGTAGGGCATACGCCGGTGCCCGAGCCCAGAACGCTTGGCAACGTACGCTATATCGATCTTGGCTCGTTTTTCAGCGGTCGGGTCTGTCTGGAGCGGCTCGAGGATGTCGCTGCCATGATGAAAGGGCACATAAATCCCTGAATGTTCGCAAACAACCTCTTTCCTTTTGCATAACAGTGATGTAGGATACGCACCGTTCTCGCCGATATCGAGAGCAGTGTCGGGGCGTAGCGCAGCTTGGTAGCGCGCCACAATGGGGTTGTGGAGGTCGCAGGTTCGAATCCTGTCGCCCCGACCAAAAGCTTTATGAAAAAGCCGCTTACGGTTAATCACCGAAGCGGTTTTTTCGTGCCCGTTTCCGGCAACACCCCCATGAATTTTCCCTTTTACAGCAGGACTTTCGTGCCCTGAAAGCCGGCTTTTGCTTGAATGGGACATGAGTTGACCGATTCAGGAGACAAACGATGAAAAGCCTTCCCGGAATGGTGGTCGGCACGGTGGTGGGTCTGGTGGCCTGGTTTCCCAGCCAGAGCATGGCGCTTTGCATCATGCTTGGCATCGCCTGCGGCGTGGCATGGGACATCTGGCGCAAACGCACGTCCTAGCACCGGCCTGGATGTCTGAAAACGCCTCAAAAATAGTAGGGACAAGGCCGCATTGTGGCGGTTATGCTGAGCCGCGCGACCAATAACCTCTTTTGGCGCTTAAGAATTTTTAATCTTTGGTCATTGCAGGCTCAGGAGAAAGGCGTGGCTCGTCAATTGAAAAGCGCTACACGATGGTTGGGCATCACGATAGCCATCGGCGCACTGTCAGGTTGTTCCCTTTTTTCTTCGGACAGGCCGGAAAGCGCTGCGGTAGCACCGCCGCCACTGGCGCTGGTCGGATACGATGGAATGAACGTATGTCAGCCCTACAGCGACAGAACCTGGGGCAATTTTCTAATGATCGGCAAGGTGGTTTCTGTCGACTCACCTGAAAACATGCACGTAAATATCCTGCGTGCCGAAGCCATGAATCAGCCCTCCATCCAGATGACCGGCTATCCACGGGAAATCATCGATCAGCGCAATAAATGGTATCCCTGTGATGGCCAAAAAGGATAACGCTATGGGTTTAACTTTGCCAATGAGGCTTATTGTCATATTTACATAAAAGCCCCATAAAAAGTGCGTTATACTGGTTACATCAAATTACTGCTTGATGAGGAGCAGTGACAGCCGGCTTACCCTGACTAAACGGCTGGCTGTCCAAACCTCACACCGCCTCTCTGAGGCGGTTTTTTTTGGTCACGACAAAGTAGATGGCATACCGTCTCAAATAAAAATTATTCTCTTTTGCATTGATTTCCTTTTCAGGATCGTCCAGAGTGTTTCTCAGACGCCACGGCGTCTGGTTCATTTCGGTATGTCAGGTGCTGAAATGAATTCTCTCCTCATCATCAGGTCCTTTCGCCGCCTTTCCTCTGGAAAGGCGGCTTTTTATGGCTGGAACCACGACACATTATCGGCCTGTCCGAGCCATGCAGGCATGGCCCCCCTGAGCTACCTTGGAGACTGTGACGCGTTACTCACCGGACAAGGGAGACTGATTCATGGCTTATGCCAATATCGTCGACAGCAACAACAATGCCATCGATCTCTACTATCAGGATTGCGGGCAGGGGCCGACAGTGGTGCTGATCCACGGCTGGCCGTTGAGCCACCGCATGTGGGAGTACCAGATCAATGCCCTGACCGAGGCAGGATATCGCTGCATCGCCTATGACCGTCGCGGTTTTGGCGAGTCCGAAAAGCCGTGGCATGGGTATGACTACGACACGCTCGCCGACGATCTGGCAGGTCTTCTGGAACATCTTGATATCGATGATGCCACACTGGTCGGTTTTTCAATGGGCGGTGGCGAAGTCGCCCGCTATCTCGGACGCCATGGCAGCAAGCGCATTCGTGGCGCTGTTCTGGTGGGTGCCGTACCGCCTTATATGCTCAAGACCGATAACAATCCGGAAGGTGTGGATCAATCCATTTTTGATGACATGCTGGCCAACGTAAAACAGGACCGTCCCGGCTTTCTGGGCGGATTCGGCAAGCTGTTCGTCAACCATGAGGGCCGGGCGCCCACGCTCTCCGATGAACTGCTGGCCTACAATCAGAGCATTGCCAATTTTGCCTCGCCTCGAGCCACGCAGGAGTGCATCAAGGCATTCGGTTTCACGGATTTTCGACAGGATCTGGAAAAATTCGATGTGCCGACGCTCGTTATCCATGGTGATGATGACCAGATCGTCCCGCTGGCTGCCAGCGGCCAGCGCTCGGCTGACATGATCAAAAACGCGCGGCTGGAAATCGTCAAGGATGGCCCGCACGGGCTGAACTTCACTCATGCTCAGGAGCTCAACCGGCTTCTGATCGATTTTCTTGAGCAGGGGCGTTAATGCAAAAGGGGAGGCCACCGTGGCCTCCCCATGAAAAAATTCGGCCAGCAGATACGCTGGCCGTCAGGCATGACACGTGTTGCTGTTACCGGAAGCCGTGCTGAGCCCAGTCAACATCCTGTTGCCATTGGACTCCCTGTCCATGCGCTTCCCTGCACCATGTTGTTCTCTTTCCCGGCACGATCACCATGGCGGATCAAGATGACAGGAATGTGATACTGACGTGTCATCACACAGAGGACGTACAAGAAAGCCCGTGTTGAGCTTGCCCCCTAAACGCTTGCAGGTAATGGATCATCAATCATGAGTGAACTGAGAACCACACTGGTGCAGGCCGATCTGCGCTGGGAAGATATCGATACCAACTGCCAGCTTCTTGATGAGTGGCTTCAGGATGTTACGACCAGCGATCTGATCGTTTTGCCGGAAATGTTCTCCACCGGCTTTAGCATGGCCCCGGAGCGCATGGCCGAGCCCATGGCGCAAAGCAAAGCCATTGCGTGGATGCAGCGGGTTGCACAGTCACACAATGCGGTGGTTACCGGCAGCGTTGCGGTTGCCGAAGGAGACCACTATTTCAACCGCATGGTCTGGGCGCGCCCGGATGGCACCATGGTGACCTACGACAAGCGCCATCTTTTTCGCATGGCCAATGAAGATGAACACTATGCAATGGGCACCGAGCGCCCTATTGTCGAAATCAACGGCTTCAGGGTCCTGCTGACAATCTGCTACGACCTGCGCTTTCCCGTGTGGTTACGCAACGTGGACTGTGAATACGATGTCATGATCTGTGTGGCCAACTGGCCTTCGGCAAGACGACTGCAGTGGCGAACGCTGCTCCAGGCCCGTGCGATCGAAAATTTGAGCTATGTGATCGGCGTCAATCGCGTAGGTGACGATGCCAACGATCTGAACTACACCGGCGATTCGATGCTGATCGACTATCGCGGCGATGCACTCATTGACGAAGCGCCGGGTCGCGCGTTTGTACGCACCGGTGTCATTGGCAAGCAAAGCCTTGAAGACTTTCGTGAACAGTACCCGACCCATCGCGATGCCGATCGTTTCACGCTGCACGTCTAGTCAGTCGCGTGTGTATTATCGAAAAGGCCCCGGGCAGCATAGCCCGGGGCCTTTTTGAGACTGGAGAGCAGTAATTCAGACAGACGGCGTCCGAGCGTCCAATCCTTTGACATGTATCTTGATCACGTACATGCGCAAATCTCAGGGTTTCAGACATCTCATTTCTGCCGGAAAACGAGCTGGATCCGCGCAGACTTTAGACCCTGAACGACCCTGAACGACCCTGAACGACCCTGAACGACCCTGAACGCTTCAGCGCAGATTCCGGTCACATCGATGGATCAAACGCTGCCTCGATGAGCCCACGGGTATAGGCATGACGTGGCTGATCAATCACTTCCCGGGTATCGCCCTGCTCGACGATTTCGCCATCCTTGAGCACCATCAGGCGATGAGCCATCGCCCTGACCACTGCCAGATCATGGCTGATGAAAAGATAGCTGAGCTGACGTTCGCGCTGAAGCGTGCGCAACAGTTCAATCAACTGGCTCTGCACGGTGCGATCCAGCGAAGAGGTGGGTTCATCAAGCACCAGAATGCGGGGGTGTAGAATCAGCGCCCGCGCCAGTGCAATCCGCGCGCGTTGACCGCCGGAAAATTCGTGCGGATAGCGCGTCAGCACATCCGTTGCCAGCCCGACAGAAGATAGCGTCTCGATGACCTGCTCGCGCAGTGCTCTGCGATCCAGCTCGGGACAATGAAAACGCAAGCCTTCGCTGACGATTTCCTCGATGGTCATGCGCGGCGACAGGGCACCGAAAGGGTCCTGAAACACGATCTGCATGTGACGACGCTCAAGGCGCAGCGCGCGGCTGCCCAGAGCGTCGAGGCGAGTATTGCCCAGCCATATCTCGCCGGTCGAGCCCACCAGACGCAGCAGGGCCTGCGCCAGCGTACTCTTGCCGGAGCCGGATTCGCCGACAATCCCGAGCGTCTCGCCCTGGCGCAGGGCCATGAACATCGGTTTCAGGGCAACAAAAGGGGCCGGACGCGGTGCCAGTAGTCTTTTAGCCCCTTGAAAGGCCACCGACAGGCCAGTTGCCGACAGAACCTCGGGCGCCTGTTCGGCAATGGGACAGGGCTGGCCGTCCGGCTCGGCCTCGATCAGGGACTGGGTGTAAATGCTGGTCGGGCGCGACAGTACTTCCCGGGTCATGCCGGTTTCCTGCACACGCCCCCGATGCATCACGCAGACCCGATCGGCCCAGCGCCGCACCAGGTTGAGATCGTGGGTAATCAACAGCATCGCCATCCCCATCGAGTCCGCCAGCTCCCGCAGCAGCAATAAAATCTCGCGCGCCACGGTCACATCAAGTGCGGTCGTTGGCTCATCGGCCACCAGCAGCTCGGGGCGATTGGCCATTGCCATGGCAATGACCACGCGCTGGCGCTGCCCACCGGAAAGTTCGTGAGGCCAGGCATTGATCAACTGCTCGGGGCGGGGCAGGCGTACCTGTTGCATCAGCTCAATGACCCGGGCGCGAAGGGCATTACCGCGCAGCGATTGATGCAGGGTAATGGCCTCAGCGATCTGACGTCCGATACGGTGTAGCGGATTTAGAGCACTCATGGGTTCCTGAAACACCACGCCGACTCGCTCGCCATGGAGTGCTTTCCATTCGTGGCGGGAGAGGGCGTCAAGTCGGGTTTCTCCCAGCCATCGGCCACCTTCAACGCGAATCCCCGGCGGGACAAGATCCAGCGCCGCCATCGCGGTCATGGTCTTGCCGGAACCGGACTCGCCCACCAGCGCCAGCGTTTCACCGGCTGTGACCGCGAGACTGACGCCGTGCACCAAAGGCGTATCATTTGCAAAAACATGCAGCTTTTCCAGCGAGAAAACGGTTTTTTCGAACGGCTCCATCACGTCGCACTCCCGATCACGGGCTGCACCGCGTGGCGCGGGTCAAAGGCGTCACGCAGGCCTTCTCCGATAAAGACCAGCAGCGACAAAAGAATGGCCAGCGTCATGAAGGCCGTGATACCCAGCCAGGGCGCCTGCAGATTGTTCTTGCCCTGCGCTACCAGCTCGCCCAGTGATGGCGACCCCGGCGGCAGGCCAAAGCCCAGAAAATCCAGCGCCGTCAGCGTGGTGATGGCGCCGGTAAAGATAAACGGCAGAAAGGTGAGCGTTGAAACCATGGCATTGGGCAGCACGTGGCGCCACATGATGAGTCGGGCCGGTAGCCCTATCGCTCGGGCGGCGCGAACATAGTCAAGGTTACGCGCCCGTAAAAACTCGGCCCGCACGATATCGACCAGCCCCAGCCATGAAAAGGCGATCATGATCAGCGCCAGCCACCAGACGCTGGGCACCACCAGGCTTGAAAGAATGATCAGGATAAAGAGCATCGGCAGGCCGGACCACAGCTCGATCACGCGCTGGCCGACCAGATCCACCCGGCCGCCGACATACCCCTGTACCGCGCCTACCACGACGCCGATAAGCACCGACCCCAGTGTCACCAGCCCTGCAAACAGCACCGAGAGTCGAAAACCATAGATGACGCGGGCCAGCACATCGCGTCCCTGATCATCGGTGCCCAGCCAGTGAGCTGCACTCGGCGGTGCCGGAGCCGGCGTATCGAGCGTCATGTCGATGCTCTGCCACGAAAAAGGGATAGGCGGCTGAATCAGCCATCCCTGTTCACGAATCAACGATAAAACGGTCGGATCGCTGTAAAGCGCCGTGGTGGGCAAAAAGCCGCCGAACACGGTTTCGGGATAGTCCACCAGCAGTGGCCAGTACCATTGACCGTCGAAACGCACCACCAGCGGTGTGTCGTTGGCAATCAGCTCGGCCGGCAGCGTTATCACCAAAAGTGCCAGAAACACGACGCTTGCCACCATGGCGCGCCGGTTGCCGCGAAAGACAGCGAGCCGGCGCTGCATGATGGGAGAGAGACGGCCTCCGACAGGGAGGGAAGGGTTGATGGACAAGCGCTAGCTCTCCCGTCGCTCGAAATCGATACGCGGATCGATGGCCACATAGGTCAGATCGGAAATCAGTTTGAGCACCAGACCGATCAGCGTAAAAAGAAACAGTGTGCCAAAGATGACCGGATAGTCGCGCTGCAATACCGCCTCATACCCAAGCATACCGAGCCCATCGAGCGAGAAAAGCACCTCGATCAAAAGCGCGCCGGTAAAGAAGATACCCACCAGCGCAGAAGGCAGGCCGGCAATCACGATCAGCATGGCGTTGCGAAACACATGGCCGTAGAGCTGGCGTCGCTCTGAGGCTCCCTTGGCACGGGCGGTCATCACATACTGCTTGTGGATCTCTTCGAGAAAGCTGTTGCGGGTCAAAAAGGCGAGCGTCGCGAAGCTGCCGATGGTCAGTGCCGTGACCGGCAGGGCGATATGCCAGAAGTAGTCGATGATCTTCCCCCACCAGGAGAGCTGGTCAAAATCAGGCGAGGTCAGCCCGCGCAGTGGAAACCAGTTGAGATAGCTTCCGCCGGCAAACACCACAATCAAAAGCAGCGCAAACAAAAAGCCCGGGATGGCGTAGCCCGCGATGACCAGTGCCGAGCTCCACAGATCGAATCGACTGCCCTGACGCACCGCCTTGACAATCCCCAGCGGTACGGCGATGAGATAGACCAGCAACGTGCTCCAGAGCCCCAGTGAGATGGAAACCGGCAGTCGATCAACAATCAGGTCCGTCACCGGCTGGCCGCGAAAGAAACTCTCGCCAAAATCCAGGCGCGCATAGTTGCCCACCATGATGGCGAAACGCTGCCACAGGGGCTTGTCGAAGCCGAACTGCGTATTGAGCTCCTCGATAAAGGCCGGATCAATGCCGCGTGTTCCGCGCGTGGCATCACCGCTGGAAACGACGCCATCGCTGCCACCCCCGAGAGCGGCGCCGGAACTCATGCCCTCGATACGTGACAGCATCTGCTCGACAGGTCCGCCGGGCGCGGCCTGTACGATGATGAAGTTGAGCAGCAGTACCGCCAGCAGAGTCGGCACCATCAGCAGGACGCGCATCACGATATACCGTGCCATGAGCGCTACTCCTGTCGTGATTCAATCTGATGGGCGCTTTGTGTGTCGACCCACCAGCTATCGAGATCCAGACCGTACTCGGGGCTTTGGTCAGGCATGGCAAATTTCTTCCAGTAGGCCAGTCGGGTCACCGGCGAGTGATACTGAGGAATCACATAAAACTCCCAGCGCAGGACACGGTCCAGCGCCGAGGCCGCCGACTCCAGCGCCTTGCGCGAGTCGGCCCGGATAATATGATCGATGAGATCGTCGATCGCCGGGTTTTCGATCCCCATGAGATTGCGACTCTGCGGCTGATCGGCATACTCACTGCCCCAGTACTCGCGCTGCTCATTGCCGGGGTTGTTGCTTTGGGCAATGACGGTGGTGGTCATGTCGAAATCAAACTGGCGCAGGCGAACCAGATACTGACTCGGATCGACGGTGCGAAGATTGACCTCAATTCCCAGCCGGGCCAGATTGCGCACCATGGGCAGCGCCATGCGCTCAAGACTTGCATCGCGCAGCAGCAACTCAAATCGCAGCGGCTGCCCCGTGTTTCGATCGACCATGCGGTTATCGCGTACCTCATAGCCGGCCTCACGCAGCAGATGCAGTGCTTCTTTCAATCGGGGGCGCAGCGTCTGCGGTGACTCAACGGGCAGGGGCGAATTGAAGACCGCTTCGGGCAACTGATCGCGCCACGGCGCAAGAAGCGCGCGCTCACCGTCGCTCGGCAACCCCGTGGCCTCCATGGTGGAGTGGTCAAAAAATCCCTGTGTACGAGCGTAGAGACCGTAAAAAAGGTTGCGATTGAGCCAGTCGAAATTAAATGCCAGCCCCAGCGCTCGGCGAACACGGCGATCCTTGAAAGTGTCCCGACGCAGATTCATCACAAAGCCCTGCATGGGCGCTGGATTGTGATCCTCGATTTCAACGCGCTCGATCAGCCCCTGACGAGCGGCAGGGAAGTCATAGCCGGTCACCCAGTTGCGGGCGATATTCTCGACACGAAAATCGACCTGCCCGGCACGAAAGGCCGTCTGTGCAACGCCCGGGTCGCGGTAGTAGTCAAAGATCAGGCGATCGATGTTGTAACGCCCCTTGTTGACCGGCAGGTCGCGCGCCCAGTAGCTGTCATCACGCTGATAGACAATGCGCTGGCCGGGCCGAACGTCGGCGATGCGATAGGGGCCGGAGCCCATCAGGGGATCAAGCGTGGGGCGTGTCATGTCACGACCGCGAATCTCTTCTGCCGACAGCACCGGCAGCTGCCCCAGAATCAAAGGCAGCTCACGCGAGTTGTTCGCGCTGAACTCAAAGCGCACGGTAAACGGTGACAGCACTTCAACATCGGTGACATCCGCGTAGTAGGCCCGATACATGGGTGACCCCTGCGTTGTCAGGGCCTCAAAGGAAACCACGACATCTTCGGCGGTGACCGGGCTGCCGTCGTGAAAATGCGCCCGGGAGTCCAGGTCGATCTCCATCCAGTGTCGATCCGGATCCAGTCGAATACCTGCTGCCAGCAGCCCGTAGAGAGTAAAGGGCTCGTCGGGGCTTTCCACCATCAGAGTATCGAAAGGCAGACCGCCAAAGGGCGTCAGCCCGCTGGCCGGGTCGCCACGCACGATAAAGGGATTGAGCGAGTCAAAGCTGCCCTGAGCGGCACGCACCATATCGCCGCCTTTGGGCGCGTCCACATTGACCCAGGGGAAATGCTTGAAATCGTCGGGCAGGGCCGGCGTATCGTATAGCGAAATACCATGTACGGTTGGCACCTCACTGACGGGGGCCGCCTGTAGCCCCTGGGTCATCAGCGCCAGTATGAGACCTGCCCATGGAAGACCACGCCGGCGAAGCCTTTCTGTCATGTCAGGCATCCGTGTTCAAAACCGATCCTTCCAGGCGCGCAGAGTGGCAAAGGTGGACAGGGCATCATGCGCCTCTCCCTGTTCGGCAGCGCCGCGCTGTACACTCTCCAGATGGACGCGCATGAACGGGTTGATCAATCGCTCACGTCCGATGGTGCTGGGCAGAGTGGGCCGGTCGAGCTCACGTGCCTTTTGGCACTCCTCGAGCAGGCTGTCCCGGGCGCTGTTGTCCGGCTCGGCGGCACGGGCAAACGTCAGGTTGGACAGCGTATATTCATGTGCACCAAAGACCAGCGTGTCATCATCGAGCTCGGCAAAGCGCGTCAGCGCCTGATGCATCTGTTCGGGCGTGCCTTCGAAAAGGCGCCCGCAACCGCCGCAGAAAAGGGTGTCGGCGCAAAAAAGCAGAGACGGCGTGCCGCTGGAGAGAAAGGAGATGTGATCCAGGGTGTGGCCGGGGGTGGCCATGACGTCAAAATGACGCCCCATCAGCCGAAAACGATCGCCTTCGCCAACGACCTCATCGATACCGGCAATGGCTGGATTGTCCGGCCCGATCACGCGCGGGGCGTAGCGCGTTTTGAGCTCGCCCAGCCCACCGGTGTGGTCCTGGTGATGGTGGGTGATCAAAATGGCTTCCAGGCCCGCACCCGTGCGCTCCAGATAGTCGATAACCGGCTGGGCTTCCCCCGGGTCGACCACGACAACGCTGCCCGTGTTGTCCTGTTGCATCACCCAGATGTAATTATCCTGGAACGCCGGCAGTGGTTTGACGGTCAACATGACAATCCTCGAAAAAGTAGGTTGAAAAAAGGGCGCAATGTGCCCGATGCCGCGAATGTTTCGGGTAACCGCCAGCCTCGAGAACCGGGGTGGTCATTAAACGCGATAACCATGCGATCAGGGGCCCTGCATGTCAAATCACCACGCAGACCAGGCAACGTTCAGCGAACAGTTCCTTGCCGGACAGCGTTACTGGCAGACCGCCCATGGCAGGCGACAGTGGCAGGCAGAGACGCACTGCCTGCATCAGCTGCTGGCAAGATCCGGCGTGCAGCACGCCCTTGAGCTCGGCGTCGCACCATCACTGCTGGCTCACGACAGCATTCGTCACCGCATTGGCTGGGCCCCGCAGCGGGACCTGGCCGACCATCCCTCGACACTGATCTGCCGCCCGGATG
The DNA here is from genome assembly GCF_977968315.1 of Kushneria sp. EE4. The sequence goes on along the minus strand of NZ_OZ386212.1, from coordinate 1,250,046 downwards.
CTCTGCCACTGGCCGATGAGGCGCTGGAGCTGGTACTGGTTCACCACCTTCTGGAAGTCGCGCCTCAACCCACACATGTGCTGCGTGAAGCTGCACGGGTGACCAGCGACAGCGGCCGTTTGATACTGATCGGCTGGCACCCGCTGGGCATTGCAGGTCCGGCACGGCTCAAGCGCTGCCACGATGATTTCTATCAGCGTAGCCGATGGCTGACCCCAAAGCGGCTTCGCGACTGGCTGGGATTTATCGATTTCAATATCGAACGGATTGATTACTGCGGGTTTGTGCCCTTTGAAAACACCCCGGACTGGCTTCTCATGGAGCGCTGGGGTCGGCGCCACAATCTACCGCTGGGGCGGGCATGGATCATCAGTGCCAAACGTCAGATGTGTCGCATGATTCCATTGAAAAAGCGCTTTGATCCCGCTGCCATGCTGGGCAGCAAGGCCTCGGCACTGGCCTGTCTGTCACAAAAACGTTCGCCCGGTCCGGCGCACGATGCGCTACCGCCTGCCGGGCCTCGAGTCCAGGGCGATGGCGCGGCAGATAACATCGGGACAAGAAAACGCAGACCGGCAGCGGCCCCGGGTGTCATGGCATAATGGAACTCTGATACCGGATACCACGAGGCGCACAGTGAGCGATGAAGTACGTCCCCATGTCATTATCCATACTGACGGTGGGTGTCGGGGCAACCCCGGGCCGGGCGGATGGGGTGCGGTGCTGCGCAGCGGCCCTCATGAAAAGTGTCTGAAGGGCAGTGAAGCACACACCACCAACAATCGCATGGAGCTGATGGCTGCCATTTCTGCTCTGCGAGCCCTGACCCGCCCCTGTCGCATCGAGCTCTGGACCGATTCGCAGTATGTTCGTCAGGGTATCACCCAGTGGATTCATAACTGGGTCAAAAAGGACTGGAAAACCGCATCGAAAGCGCCGGTCAAAAACGCCGAGCTGTGGAAGATGCTGCTGGAAGAGTCCCGTCGACACGAGATTGAATGGCACTGGCTCAAGGGCCATGCCGGACATGAAGGCAACGAACTGGCCGACCAGCTGGCCAATAACGCCATGGATGAACTCAAAAGCCGCGAGACAACGTCATGAGACAGATCGTTCTTGATACGGAAACCACGGGTATCGAAGTCAGGGACGGGCATCGCCTGATCGAAATCGGAGGGGTCGAGGTGATCAACCGTCGCCTGACCGGGCGGCACTACCATCAGTATATCAATCCCGAACGCGCCATTGACCCGGAAGCCATCGAAGTCCATGGCATCACGGATGCACGTGTGGCCAATGAGCCGGTGTTTGCCGATATCGCCCACGAATTCTGGGCGTTCGTGCAGGGCGCCGAACTGGTCATCCATAACGCCCCCTTCGACGTGGGCTTTATCGATCACGAATTTGCCATGGTCAACCGGGCGCGCGGCAACGAGGCGCTGGGGCCGCTGGCATCAAAGTGCAGCATTCTCGACACGCTGAAGATGGCGCGTGATCGCCATCCGGGGCAGCGCAACAGCCTGGATGCCCTGTGCAAGCGCTACGATGTCGACAACGGCCGTCGCGAACTGCACGGCGCTTTGCTGGACTCCGAGATTCTGGCCGATGTCTATCTGGCCATGACCGGCGGACAGACCGCTCTGACGCTTGGGGCCGAGCAGGACAGCGACAGCAGCAACAGCGGCCATACCGGCTTTGCCATTCGCCGGCTGGCCGCCGACCGGGCGCCGCTGCGCGTGATTGCCGCCAGCGATGAAGAAGCCCAGGCCCATCAGCAAAAGCTGGCGAAGCTGCGGGAAAAGGGCGTGTGTCTGTGGGACGAACTGGGAGCTTGAGGTGCTGACACGCGATATTCGAACGCTTGCAGACTGCCGCGAAGGCCATCTGATTCGTATCGGCGAGCATGGCATTGCCGACAACGGGCAGGGCGGCATTCTGCAGTCTCGTGCCCGCTGGCCGGATGGTGCCATCGCCATCGGCTACTGGAACGATGTGCCGGTGGCCGTGCTGTCCGAGCCCGGCGAGGAGCAATGGCTGCCGGCGCGTCACTGGCTGGGCGCACTGCCCGAACAGTCTTTCGGACTGCTCTCCACGGCGCTTCAGATCGTGCGCTGGTCGCAGGATCATCGTTTCTGTGGTCGCTGCGGCAAACGCATGCGCCGACGCCCCGGCGAGTTCATGATGGCGTGTCCTGCCTGCAGCTTTCGAAGCTACCCCCGGATTTCACCTTGTATCATTACGCTGGTAACCTGGCGTGATCAGCTGCTGCTGGCGCGAAGTCCGCGCTTTCCCACCGGGCGCTTTAGCACGCTGGCCGGCTTTATCGAGCCCGGCGAGTCGGCAGAAGAGGCCGTGCGCCGTGAGGTCTTTGAGGAAGTAGGCGTGCAGGTCGGGCGGGTCAGCTACTTCAAAAGCCAGTCATGGCCAATGCCGCACTCCTTCATGATGGGGTTTTACGCCGAGGCCGCCAGCCGGGACATCCACATCGACGGCATCGAAATCGAGGCCGCCGACTGGTTTACTGCCGATCAATTGCCGGGTTTGCCGCCGTCGTATTCCATTTCAAGCGCCTTGATTGAAAACTTTCTCAGAGGCAGCGCCGCTCGGGAGTAAATGCTCAGGTGTCAGGCCTTGCCGCGGCGAAACAAGGCTAGGCGTCGCCGCGGCGACGAAACAGACGCGTCAGACGGGACGCCAGCATGATATCGCCACGGGCACGCACCTTGCCGGACATGACCGCCTGCATGCCGCCGAGCTCCTTGTTGATCAGCCGCTCGAAGGTGCGGGTATCTGTCATTAGCGTCACGGAAGGGGATTCGTGATTTCCTTCCTGAATGTCCAGCGTTCCATCATTGATTACGACGAAATAGCGTTGCCCTTCAGCCAGTTCGAGCTGCAGGGTCTCGTGGACGCCCGCTGCCGCTTGCGCATCAAAGCGTTCATGGAGTTTTGCAATCAGTGGCGCGGTATCGACCATCTTTATGTCCGGTTGATGAGTAAAAAATACATGATAGCCATGTCATGGCACGCGATGTTCGCTTTTCAGCACAACAAGGCCTCGTGTGCGATGATGGCGCGCATTCTATCCGTTATACCCGGGAGGTTGAAAACGTGGGCGAATGGTTATCCAGCTATGCGCTGTTTCTGGCACAGAGTGTCACGGTGGTTGCCGCCATCGCCGTGGTCCTGATACTCATGATTCGGACCCGTGGTCAGCGACAGGATCGAGGCGCCAGACTTCATGTGCGCAATCGTGGAGAATATTTTCGGCGTCATCGCGAAACTCTTGAGGACGCCACTCTCGAAGACGGCGAACGCGAACGTCATGTCAAGGCTCGCCTGAAAACGCGCAAGACAGAACAAAAGACGGCCAAAAAGCAGGGACACACCGGCGAAAGGCGCAATACGCTCTGGGTACTGGATTTTGACGGTGACCTGCGAGCGTCTCGTGTACCAGCTTTCACAGAAGAGATCACCAGTATCATTACAGCGGCCGGCCCCGGGGATGAGGTGCTGGTACGCCTGCAATCGGGCGGGGGGCTGGTTCATGCCTACGGCCTGGCCAGCGCGCAGCTTGACCGTCTGCGAGAGGCGGGGCTCAGACTGACCGTCAGTGTTGACAAGGTGGCTGCCAGCGGCGGCTACATGATGGCCTGCTGCGCCGATCATCTGATTGCCGCGCCCTTTGCCGTCATCGGCTCGATCGGCGTGGTGGCTCAGGTGCCCAATGTGCATCGCCTGCTCAGGAAAAACGACGTCGATGTCGAAATCCTCACCGCCGGACGCCACAAGCGAACGCTTACGATGCTGGGCGAAAACACCGAAGAAGGGCGCCAGAAGTTTCTGGACGATCTCGAAAAGACCCATGATCTTTTCAAGGCATGGATTGCTTCTCGCCGACCGGCACTGGATATTGAACAGGTCAGCGAAGGCGATATCTGGTACGGCCAGCAGGGCATCGGTCTGGCGCTGATCGATGAGGTCAATACCAGCGAGGCCTGGCTGCAGGCGCACAGCGATCAGTATCGGATTCTCGAAGTCAGCCTCAGACCGCAGCGCTCGATGCTTGAGCGTTTTGGCAAGCGCAGTGAGGGCGCCATCGAGCGAGGCATTGATCGCGCCATCGACCGTGTGGTGCGACTGCGGTGGGAAAAGCAGTAAGGCGTGGCCAACGACAAACGGCCTGCCCCTGTCAGGGGGGCAGGCCGCTTATTCAAACCACGTGCCGGAATCAGGATCGATCAAGTCCTGCCAGCGTATCGATAACTGCCTCGGCGTGTTTACCACGCAGGGAGTAATAGATCGTCTGGGAAGCGCGGCGTGTATTGACGAGCTCCTCGCGGCGAAGCACGGCAAGATGCTGTGACAGCGCCGATTGGCTCAGGTCAAGTTTGCTGTTCAGCTCCGATACGGACATTTCACCCTCTCTGAGAAGACAGAGAATGCGCAGTCGGTTTTCGTTGGCCATGGCCTTGAGCAACGGTGCAGAATCGAGAATGACCATTTCGCACCCCGCTGTCGCGATCGGTGCAGTGGCACATACACTCATTTTTAACTCCTTGTGAAAAAAAACGCTCTGCCTGTCTGACGCGCTATCGTCCAATTGCTGCTTATGGCAATCCTCGGCGTTCAAACAGTGCAGTACCGTGTGCCATGGCAGTGATGAACTCTCTCATCAAACAGCCTCTGGATTAGCGCTCACGGTTAGATGATTTTATACCTTTCTGGTTCACACAATTCGATTAAAAAAAGCAATAATGCTCATATTTGACTATGCCAAAATGCGTATTGCGCTTTTTGTAATCTGCAGCTTCCATATTCTGGTCATTGCCGCCAGCAATTACCTGGTTCAACTGCCCATTACGCTTTTGGGCTTTCATACCACCTGGGGGGCTTTCAGCTTTCCCTTTTTGTTTCTTGCCACCGACCTGACCGTTCGTCTCATGGGACGAGACGCGGCAAGGCGTTTGATTGCCCGGGTCATGCTGCCGGCTCTGGTGGTTTCCTATCTGGTCTCTGTATTGTTCCAGCAGGGGCAGTGGCGTGGGATGGAGGCGCTGGGGTCGTTCAATCTCTTTATCGCCCGGATCGCACTGGCAAGCTTTATGGCCTATGTCCTTGGCCAGACGCTGGATATCGTGGTGTTCGATCGTCTGCGCCAGCGACGGCCCTGGTGGCTGGCACCGGTCGGCTCTACCATTGTCGGCAATCTGCTGGATACCTTTATCTTCTTTTTCGTGGCGTTCTGGCAAAGCCCCGACCCCTTCATGGCCGAGCACTGGATCGAAATAGCACTGGTCGACTATGGTGTGAAACTCATCATCAGCCTGCTGCTGTTTCTTCCTCTTTACGCCATGTTGTTGGTCTGGCTCCAGCGATGCCTGCTTCAACTGTCCGGCGCCAAAGCCCGGGCGATTGACGACAAACACCCGTGATGGCGCCCCAGGCGAGAGATGGGCACCATGGCGTTGATATGAACACGGTTATGGAGCGTTCATGAGCATTGAACTTCACTACGCGGATTCAGGCATGCCGGAACAGGCAGGCGCATCGCCACTTGTGGTGTTACATGGGCTTTTTGGCAGCGCCGACAACTGGCGCTCCCACGTTAAACACTGGCGTCAGAGGCGACGCGTGGTGGCTCTGGATCTGCGTAATCACGGTCGTTCAAGCCATGCCCCGGGCATGAGTTATGAGGACATGGCAGCGGACGTACTGGACGTCATGGACCATCTGGAAATCGACCGATTCGATCTACTGGGGCATTCCATGGGTGGCAAGGTCGCCATGACCCTGGCTCGGCGTCATCCGCAGCGGGTCTCACGCCTGATCGTGGCCGATATTGCACCCGTTGCCTACGAGCATGGCCATGACGATATCTTTCGCGCCCATCGACTGGTCGAGGACGCGCTGCCGGAGTCCCGCAAGGAAGCCGATGACGCCATGGCCGAAGCCATCGACAGCCAGACCACCCGACAGTTTCTCGCTACCAACCTGGTCCGCGACGATCAGGGCATTCTGGGCTGGCGCGTCGGGCTTGATTTCATCGAGGAAGGCTACGGCGACATTGTAGCGCCCCCGGGGGGAGAAGCGCCCTTTGAAGGGCCAACGCTGGTGCTGCGCGGTGAACACTCCGACTACGTCACAGACAAGGCGCTGGCGATCATTGCCGAGGTCATGCCGGCATCAAGAGTCGAGACCATCAAGGGAGCCGGGCACTGGCTTCATGCTGAAAAGCCTGAAGCCTTTATTCGTGCCGTCGATGGTTTTTTGGCGCAGCCTCTGAAGGGGTGACCGCGGCGGCGTGATCCGGCATCAACCTTCAAGCGGGATCACGCTCAGGCCGTCATGATCGGCGGCCAGAAAGCGCGTTAAAATCTTGTAGGTGTCGGCATCAAAGGCCACCTCGGTCGCCGTCGGAGACTGCTCCAGGTGTTCGACACTGCCGAGATAGCACCAGTGATCCACCAGGTGATAGACCACGTCCTGATCGCTGGCTGCCTCGCGAAAGGCCACGCGCCCGGGCCAGGGCCAGTGCTGGATGCGCAGGCGCTCCAGCGCTTCCCGGGCACGCCGAGCGTGTGCGTCCAGATCTTCCTGTCCACAGCAGGCACCGCCGCAGCGGCCGATCTGATAGGCAAAGCAGCGCCCCTTGCCGCGCTCAAGCCCCATCACTCTGGGGCAAAGGCGCTGCTGCTCGACAATGCTGGTCAGGGCCTGAGTGGCTTCCCGCCGGGAGCGGAACATGCCATAGCGTGTACCGGTAACATCCTCATGCAGCGTTTTCTGCCCGGCAAGCTGCGGCGCCTGCGCGCCTTGCGGCCAGTACCAGGTATGCAGCCCGGCGCTACGACGCAGCTGACGGTTATAGATGGGCGAAAGCTGCTTGACCAGTCGGGCTTCGAGCAGCTGCGCGCCCAGATCCCCCGCGGTTTCATGCCATTCCAGATGCTGAGTCTGCTGACAGATTTTCATTTCCCGATCGTTGCGGTGATCGTTATTGAAATGACTCAATACCCTTGAGCGCAGGTTGACACTCTTGCCCACATAGAGCGGCAAACGGTTGTGTCCATAGAAAAGATAGACACCGGGCCGGGCAGGCACTTCATCCAGCAGCCCGGGGTCAAGCTGGGCCGGCAGACTGCGTCGGCGCTCCTGATCGAGTACCTGCGCTTCGATATGCTCCACACAGTGATGTCTTGACCAGTACTGCCAGACGGAAAACAGCGTCAGTGTATCTCCCATCGCCCGATGGCGCGGTGGATGGGCCTCGAGCTGATAGCGCTCCAGAAGGGCATCCAGACCGTGCTGATGCGAGCCCTTGTCCAGGGCCCGCGACAGCTTGAGCGTACAGACAACGCGTCGGCGAAACTCGCGTCCCAACCGCCGAAATTCGTTACGCAGGAAACTGTAATCAAAGCGCGCATTGTGGGCGACCAGCCAGCCATCCCCCAGCCACTGTTCGAATCTGTCGGCAATGTCCTCAAAGCCTGGCGCACCGTTGACCAGTGCATTATCGATGCCGGTCAGCCTGGCAATGCGGTCGGGAATGTCGATGCCGGGATCGACCAGGGATTCAAAGCGGTCAACAATGCGCCCATCGAGTACGCGCAGCGCGGCAATTTCGGTAACACGATCCCGCGTGGCCCGCGTACCGGTGGTTTCAAGGTCAATAAAGATCAGCGGCGTATCCGCCAGCGGCGGATGCGTTTGACCCGTTGGATGAGACGACATGACCAGAGTCTCCCGACGCCCGGGGCGTCGTGCTGGAACATAAAAAATGGATGCGCCTGCAGACGGCCGCAGGCGACAAGGCGTTACTCAGGATAGGCGTCACAACGTCACAACGGGAAACGGCGGGGCATCAACGGCTGGTCATGCGGGAAATGGAATCCGGCACAAGATGCGGGTTGTCAGCCAGAAAGCGGTGCATAGCAGCAACCGTTTCATCACTGCAGTGGTGCTCAATGCCTTCGGAGTCGGCTCGCGCGATGCTTTCCGGCACGCCAAGGGCAAGAAGGGCCTGTAAAACGACCCGATGGCGTGCGGCCACCTTATGGGCCAGCTCTTCTCCCTGATCGGTCAGAAAGATCCCTCGATAGGGGCGGGCGTTGACCAGCCCATCACGCTTGAGACGCGTTACCACCTTGGAGACGGCCGCCGGGCTGACCCCGAAACGATCGGCCAGATCGCTGGCACGTGCCTCGCCCAGGTGGCGATGCAAATGCGCTATTTCCTCGACATAGTCCTCCACCAGTTCACGCTGGTGATCCTGGCGCACGCGCTCAAAATGTTCGTGGTGGGACGTTGATGGCATGACTCTCTCTTGATCGATCGCCGAAACGGGAATAAAAGTAACACATAAAAGTTGACTATTATAATAAGGATTGTAAACAACGCCGTATTAAACGGCGCCGTTTAAAACCTGCTTTCTTATCGGCGTTTTCGGGAGGCACGGCTGCCCGTTCGACCCATATTTCTACCCGAAAATCCGTGCCTTTTGAGCCCTTTAAGGGCGGGATTCATGTTATCTGCCAACGGCATTGACGTCTTCGGCCAGACGCTCGACGGGAACGCGCTTTTTGATCACACCGCGATCGAGCAGAAAATTTTCGAAATCCCGATAGCGGCCGGTATCGAGCGCGGCCGGACGTAGCGCAAAGCGTGCGATGCTGGCCTCCCATGCCTTGTGATTGACCTCATTGTCCAGCGACGCATCGTAGGTTCTAAAAAGCTCCCAGCCTTCTTCCGGATGATTCACAATCCACATGGTCGCCTGCTCGATGGCTCTCATGAAGCGTGCCACCAGAGGACGTTTCTCATCGAGCGTGTCGGTACCGGCCACAAAGATCAGCTCATCATAAACGGGCACACCTTCTTCCTCGATAAAAAATGCCCGGCCTTCAACCCCTTCCTGGGCCAGCTGTGCCGGCTCAAAGTTGCGAAAGGCGCCCGTGACGCCATCGACCCGGCGACTCAAAAGGGCAGGGGTGAGCGCAAAATTGACGTTGACGGGCTCGATATCCTCCATCCCGAGGCCCGAGTGATTAAGCATTGCCGCCAGCAGGACTTCCTCAACGCCGCCAACCGAATAGCCGACGCGCTTGCCCTTGAGGTCGCTGAACTGATGAATGTCGCTGTCGGCTCGCACCATCAAAACATTCAGCGGTGTGGCGATCAGAGTGCCGACCCGCTTGATCGGTAGCCCCTCATCTACCTGCAGATGAAGCTGGGGTTGATATCCCAGCGCCAGATCCTCTCGCCCGGCTGCCACCAGCTTGGGCGGCGCGGTCGGATCAGCCGGCGTTTTAATGGTGACCTTCAGCCCCAGATCGCGAAAAAATCCCTTTTGCTCGGCAATGATGATTGGCCCATGGCTGGGATTGACGTACCAGTCGAGCATCAGGCTCAGAGACGCCTCGGGAGGCGCCGACAGGGGCGTTGGCGCATCGCTGCCAGAGCGCTCCTCGGCCCGGGCCGCACCGGTGAGCACAATGGCCACAAGCGCTGTGAGACATAGCCGATCGAACAGTTTTTTCATGGTGTTTCTCCATTGATCAACGCCTGCCTGCCGGTACGATCCGGCTGCCAGGGCATGGCCAGACGGCACAAAAGGTCGACGGTAAAATAAAGTGTGATGGTGATAGCCAGTAAAACGACCAGCGCGGCAAACATGAGATCGGTCTGCATGCGGCCGTTGGCCTGCAGCATGAGATAGCCCAGTCCGGCGCTGGAACCCACCCACTCACCGATGATGGCCCCGATCGGGGCAGCGGTAGCCGCCATGCGAAGCCCCGAGGCCAGCGATGGCAGGGCGGCCGGCAGGCGGATATAAAAAAGTTGGCGATTGGCGCTGCCGCCCATGGTAGCTGCCAGGTCGAGCCAGCTGGTCCGGGTCTGGCGCAGTCCGTCATAGCAGGTCGAGGCGACCGGGAAATAGATGATCAACGTCGCCATGACAATTTTCGAACCCGGCCCGTAGCCGAACCAGAGCACCAGCAATGGGGCAATGGCAAATACCGGGATGGCCTGAGTCAGCAGTAAAAGCGGCAGCACGGTCGAGCGTAAAAAGGCCCAGCGCGACAGCGTCAGCGCCGTCACCGTTCCCAGCAGCGTCCCGCACACAAAACCCGCCACGATCTCGCCCAGCGTGACCAGGGCGTGATGCCACAAAAGCCCGGACTGGTTAAGCAGGGTGTGTAAAACACTTGAAGGCGCCGGCAGCATATAGCGCGGCGCACCGGAAGACACCACCAGCTGCCAGAGCGCCACCAGCACGGCGGTGGCAAGACACAGTCGCCAAAGGGGCAGGGCAAGGGATCGCATCATGCACCAGGCTCCCTTAGAACCCTTAAAAGCTCACCATGGTGACGGCTCATGGATTCGGTGGCCGGGTCGCGTGGCACAAGGCCCTCGGGTGGCGCCGCGCGCTCGATGCGGGCAGGACTGCCGCGCATGATCAGAATCTGATTGCTCAGACGCAATGCCTCGAGAGGATCATGCGTGACCATCAGCACCACGCGGTCCGCCAGAAGCTCGCAGGCAATGGCGTGGATATCAAGGCGCGTCATCGCATCGAGCGCGGCAAAGGGCTCATCCATCAGCACCAGCGGTGCCTGTTCATAAAGCGTGCGTGCCAGCGCCACCCGGGCGCGCTCGCCGCCGGAAAGGGTCTGCGGATAGCGCCGTGCGGCCCGGCCCAGCCCGACTTTCTCGAGAAGCGCCATGGCACGCTCGCCATCCCCGCGCTCGCCGCGCATGACAGCCCCCAGTGACACGTTATCGATGACGCGCCGCCAGGGCAGCAACAGATCCTGCTGACCCATCCACGCGATACGCCCTTCAAAGGGGCGCTGTGTTTCATCCACCAGTGACAGATGGGCATCGCTTGAAACGTCAAGCCCTGCGATCATGCGCAGCAAAGAGCTCTTTCCGCAGCCGCTTCGCCCCAGCAGGCAGCTCCAGCCGGGGGCGGGAAGAGACAGCGACACGTTGTCAAACAGCACACGCTCGCCAAAGGCGAGACGTGCCCCGGACACGCTGAGCGCGCTGGATCTGGAAAGTGGGTCCTGCTTAGGCATGAAGGCCCTTTTTAAAGGGCGAAGGGCACGGCGTGCGTGATTCGAAATCCCTCCGCCGGTATGAACCGGATCAGGTAATGGGCGTCATTCAAACGCCTTGCGGGTTGTGGCCAACCACTCTCAGCATCGATATGTCTCGATACACCCCGTTCGAACATCGCCGATTCTAGCGCCCCGGCGGCGCATTCACCACGATTGCCTGCACAACTGCGAAGAACGCGATCCCTGTTTTCGATATAAAGCACTTTTTTATCAGGCCGTTATTTGCATACTGGTCGTAGTCTGCATAATCGAGGCAGTCAGCCATTGTCGGCGCACTTCACCAACAGGGACTGTTTGTGCATGTCACCACCGGGCGAACTTACCGAGCGACTCTCCTTTTTTCTGGGACGCCAGCTTATGGCTCAGCCACTGGACTGGGAGGATGCCTCCAACTGGCGCTGGAAAAGCGATTCGCTGTCGCCGGAAATGATTCGCATGGTGCGAACCGGCATCAACGACCCGTTCTGGCATGGTCTCTGGGCGCTTTTTGGCTTTGATCGCTGGGCGCATGCCGAGCACCTGACACGTCTGGCCGGCAACCTGCCGGCGCATTTGCCCATGCTGCCACTGCCCATGACCTGGCTGGGCACCCTTCAGGGCGCCCCGGTCTGGAGTCTGCCCTGGCGTGCCGGGCGCGCCGCGACGATGAACACCTCGTTTACAGCGCGGCTGGGAGAGCAGATCGGACGTCTGCATGCCGCACCCGTCTCGGGGTGGGGCCACCCGCTGGCCACTGTCTGGCCGCTGTCGGAGTGGCCAAAGCGGGTACAACGCTATCTGAAACAATCCATGCCGGCTGACGTACTCAATGATCTGCCGGCGCAGATCCCCGTGCCGGACAGTGCGGTCTGGTGTCTGCCGGATCTGCGTGACGACCAGTTCATTGAAGGCGCAACGGACTGGTGCTGGAGCGACTGGGAAGCGCTGGTCTGGGCGCCAAGGGAATTCGACTGGTCCCTGATCGAGCTTTTGGTGACTGATACCGAGCAACAACGCCATTTTATGGATCGTTACTGGCCGTTTTGTGATGTCATCAATATCAGCGATCATCGACGGATCTGCCGGGCCATTTTGTGGCGCTTCAACTGCTTTGGCCCATGCCCCTGGTCACAAATACGCGATGCGCCCTGCTGGCTTGATGGCCGTTAAACATGGCGCTGCGATGTGGCCTTTTTGATCATGGTCACCAGGACGCACAGGTGATATGGCAGGGCGATCATGGCACACTACTGCTTATTACAAGAGGTTATTAACAAAACGCCGTGACCGACTTTAACAGCATATTCCTGATTGGCGGCTTACTGGTGGCCATGAGCATCCTGGCCAGCCGGGTATCTGCACGCATTGGCCTGCCGCTGCTTCCCCTGTTTCTGGGTATCGGCATGCTTGCCGGTGTCGATGGCCTGGGCCTGATCAATTTCAGCGACTATAACCTGGCCTATCTGATCGGCCAGCTCGCACTTGCCATGATCCTGCTGGACGGTGGCCTTCGAACGCGCATGAAAACCTTCAGGGTAGGGCTTCGGCCGGCGCTGTCGCTGGCCACGCTGGGCGTGTTTTTGACCAGCGGCCTGACCGGGCTGTTCGCCATGTGGGTGTTCGATCTCAGCCTGTTTCAGGGGCTGCTGGTCGGTGCCATCGTGGGCTCCACGGATGCCGCGGCCGTTTTCTCGATGCTCAGCGGACAGGGGATTCGTCTCAACGAGCGAGTTGGCGCCACGCTTGAGATCGAGTCAGGCACCAACGACCCCATGGCGATCTTTTTGACGCTGATTCTGTCGCAAACCCTTGCCGGTTCCATCGATAGTGTCTCCGGCACGCTTTTGATGTTTGTCGAGCAGTTCGGCATTGGCACTGTGGCAGGTGTGGCCAGTGGCTGGCTATTGGGGCGTTTGCTGCGCTGGCTGGATCTGGCGCCGGGGCTTTATTCCCTGCTGGCCGCAGCCATGGGCTTTAGCGTTTTTGCATTGACCAACATGCTCGGCGGCAGCGGTTTTCTGGCCATCTATCTGGCCGGCGTCATGATCGGCAATATTCGCGGTAAGCATCTTGAGTTCATTCTGCCCGTTCATGACGGTCTGGCATGGCTGAGCCAGATCGGCCTCTTTTTGACGCTGGGGCTTCTGGTCACGCCCAGCGAGATGGTTGATTACGCCTGGTCGAGCGTCATGGTGGCCATGGTGTTGATCTTTGTGGCACGCCCGCTGTCGGTGCTTTTGAGTCTCAAACCCTTTTTCGGCTTTCGCTGGCGAGAGCTTGCCTTTATCTCCTGGGTGGGGCTGCGTGGCGGGGTGCCGATCGTTCTGGCCATTTTTCCGGTCATTGCCGGCGTCGAAAACGCTTCACTCTACTTCAACGTCGCCTTCTTCGTGGTGCTGATCTCTCTGGTGCTTCAGGGCACCACTCTTGGCCATATGGCCCGCTGGCTACGGGTTGAGGTGCCCGCCGAAACGGCCCCGGCCCGTCGTCGACTGCTGGGCGTGCTGCCTGAAGACGACTACGAAATGTTTGTCTACAAGGTCGACAGCAAGCGCGTTGAAAACACCCAGCTAAGAATGCTTCGTTTCCCGTCAGGGGCGGTCGTGGCAGCCATCTTTCGTGAGCACGTCATGATTCATCCCACCGGCAGCACGCGGCTTCAGGCAGGCGATGTGGCCTGCGTCATTGCCCGAACCCACGACCTCAATGCCATCAACCATCTTTTCAACGGGGATGCCGAACTCAAGCGCGAGCGCGATTTCTTCGGAGCGTTTGCCTTGTCCGGCGAGGCGCTGATGGGGGATGTGGCGGATGCCTATGGTCTGACGCTGTCACGCTGGGAGCGCGAAGAAATGCTGGGTGCCTTCATCGCACGCCGTGTCGGCGGCTATCCCGTTGTCGGTGACGACATCGACTGGCATGGCATCCACTGGATTGTGCAGGATGTGGAGGGCAACAGCGTAACCCGAGTAGGCCTGAGGCTGCATGGCTAGGCCAGCCAGACCCCGGAAACTAAAACGCCCGCTGTGTCAGCGGGCGTTTTCATTCAACAAGCGAGCATCAGTTCAGCAGGCGCCACTTGTTGTTTTTCTGTGAGGTTGCCGGCAGCGGCTCGTCATCGTAATCAAGCTGGATGCGTGTCGACTCGTCCAGCAAATCGCCCTGGGGCGTACATTCCTGAAATTCGCCAGCATGACCCGGGCGGTCACCAACATCGTAAACGGCAGGCGGGTTATTGCCTTGGTGCTCGTTTTCGCGCTCCATATTGCCCTTGGTAAAACCGCGTCCACTGTTGGCCATCTGAACTTCTCCCTATCGTCTGATCATCCTGAAATGAGCCTAGGCAAGACGGCATCACTGTGCAACAAGGGTCTGTTCACACGACCGATTTAACCGGACTGAGTGAGCTGAAGAAACGCCCTGACGGCACTGTCGCTTGCTCCCTGCTGGCGATAGCAGGCTTCAAGGTTGATAAAGGCCTCCAGCATGTCCTCGTCCAGGTGGAGCGCCTCTATCCTGTAACCGTCCTGCCAGAGCTCCAGACAGGTCTCGCCCGACTCAAGCGGCTGCTGAATGACCTCGCCCGGAGAGTGCTCACGGGCGGTATCAAAAGCCTGCTGCAAACGCAAAGGTATCAAAGCCGTTGCCTCGGTATGTCCATCGAAACGACAACAGTAAGTGCACGTGTTTGAATTGTAAATTTTCAGGGCGCAAAAGTTATCGATTCAGGGCACCTGAAAACGCCGGTCGAGCGTCGCAGTAGCAAAAGGGCACCGCTATCAAGGCCTCTGATCCACGGGAATTGCCAAAAACAAAAAAAGCCTGTCGATCAGTGATCGACAGGCTTTTCAGATGGTGGTGGCGGAGGGACAGGGATTCGAACCCTGGAAGGGCTACAAACCCTTGGCGGTTTTCAAGACCGCTGCAATCGGCCACTCTGCCATCCCTCCGGCTTACGGCGATGCATCTTAACAGCCTGTCAGCAAAGGTCAAGGAGCTTAATTCAATCAAAAGGGCGATGACTTGCGCGGGCTGCGTTTGAGGCTCATTCTTGGTTAAAATTCCACCATAATCAGACACAAGGCAGGGAGTGATCCATGGTCGATAGAACCTATGGGGTCTCGCAGACCGAGTCCAGAAACGTCGAATCGCACAAGGTATTGCGCAATACCTATATGCTGCTTGCCATGACACTGCTTTTCTCGGCCGTCACTGCCGGGATCGCGATGTCGATGGGCATCCAGCGCATGAACATTTTTGTCTTTTTCATCGGGGCCTATGGGCTGATGTTTCTGGTCCACAAGACCGCCAATTCAGCAGCGGGCCTTCTGGCCACCTTCGCCTTTACAGGCTTTATGGGCTTTACCCTCGGGCCGATTCTCAGCGCTTACCTGACGCTGTCCAACGGACCGCAGCTGATCATGACCGCTCTGGGCATGACGGCGGCCACCTTTGTAGGACTTTCGGCCGTGGCACTGATTACCCGCAAGGATTTCAGTTTTCTGAGCAATTTCATTATGGCCGGCGCCATCGTGCTGATTGTTGCCATGGTCGTGGCGATGGTTTTTAACATCTCCGGTCTGGCACTGGCAGTATCGGCAGGTTTTGTTCTTTTTGCCTCGGCCGTGATCCTGTTTGAAACAAGTCAGGTGATCCACGGCGGACAGGACAACTACATTCTGGCGACCATCAGCCTTTATGTGGCCATCTACAATCTGTTTATCAGCCTGCTGTCGCTTCTGGGGCTGACGTCCAGCGATTGATCCATCGATACATCGTGATCTGTTAGTATAAGACCCTGCCTTCCGGCAGGGTTTTTTGTTTAAAAGGGCTTGTTTCAGGAGCGTTGTCTTGGCCTCTCAAGAATTGACCTATGCCCTGATGGTACAGGGGGCACCCTACAGTCAGCAGGCGTCTCACAGCGCCCTGCGCTTTGCCGAAGCTCTGCCGGCACAGGGCCATCGGGTGGCTGCCGTCTTTTTCTATCACGATGGCGTCTATAACGCCGCCAGCATGATGACACCGCCGCCGGATGAACCGCATCTTCTCGAGCGCTGGCGAGCGCTTCATCAGACGCAGCAGTGCGAGCTGCTGGTCTGCGTGGCCTCGGCCGTTCGCCGTGGGCTGCTTGACGAAGGCGAGGCGCGCCGCCATGGGCACACGCATCCAACACTGGAGGCGCCCTTTGAACTGACGGGGCTGGGTCAGCTCATGCAGGCCGCGCTTCATCATGATCGATTGATTACCTTTGCGCCTTGAGGCAGGCATTATGGACAGGGCAGTAACGTCATGAACGCAAAAAGCATACTGGTCATCGTGCGCCATCCGCCGCACGGCACAAGCTGGGTACGCGAAGGGCTTGAGACGGCGCTGGTCGGCGCGGCACTCGGGCAGCCGCCAACGATTCTTTTCAGCGGCGACGGCGTTCTGGCACTGCTTGCCCACCAGCAGCGAGGCGCGCTGGATCAAAAGGGCAGTGCTGCCATGCTGGAAGGCCTGTCCCTTTATGACATTGAACCTCTCTGGTATGACCGGGCCTCAATCGAGGCGCGCGCGTTTGATACCGAACGGCTGATACCCGGATGCCAGCCGGCCCGCATTGCGGACATGATTGCCCGCCACGACGTGGTCATGAGCTTTTAATACGCCTTTACCTGTTTCGACGAGTGTCATCATGAGCACACTTCACCTGATCAATCGGTCGCCTTTCAGCACCCGGATTCTCCACGAGCTTGCTGATGCCGTATCACAGGGCGATCATGTCCTGCTGGTCGAGGACGGTGTCTATGCAGCCTCCGGCACGGCACTGCGCGTATTGCCACAGGGTATCGAGCTCTGGGCGCTGGAGGAGGACTGCGTCTCAAGAGGCGTTATACCCGCGCCAGATATCTCTAAAACAGTGGACATGGCCGGGTTTGTGGCCCTAACGGCCAGCACCGACCGCACGGTCAGCTGGTTTTGATGCTTTGCCACTTCAGATCTTTCGTCGATACGACACATTTTTCACAACATCGGATGCCATGACCGAAACCACGGACACGCTAACGCTTGCTGACGGTACCGACATTGCGCTTGATAGTGACGGTCATCTGCAAAACCCCGAGTGCTGGTTGCCCGAGGTGACCCGACACATGGCCGAACGCGAGGGGCGCGAACTGACACCGGCGCACTGGGAAATCATCGAGCTGCTGCGAGACTTTTACAGGCGCTTTGAGATGGCACCGGCCATGCGAGCCCTGGTCAAGTTCACCCGCCAGCAGCTTGGTGACGAGAAGGGCACATCGATCTATCTGATGTCCCTTTTTCCGGAGAGCCCGGCGCGCGTGGGTGCCCGCCTGGCCGGGCTGCCACGCCCTACCAACTGCTTATAGGGCCCGCAATTTGAACTTTCTTGCCCACGCCCGGCTTGCATGCCAGGGCAGCGACGTTTTCCTGCTCGGCAACCTGGTGGCTGACGGCATCAAGGGGCCCGTGACGGCAGAGACCGGATTCGCTCAGGGCATCCGGTTCCATCGTCGAATGGATGCTTTGATCGACCAGCACGACATCACGTTGGCTCTCAGGCGACAGGCCCCCGAGGCGCAGCGTCGTGTGTGCGGCATTGCACTCGATATCGTCTGGGACCATTTTCTCGCCCGGCTTTATCACGACGATGTCCTGAACCAGCGCGTTTATGGGGTGCTGATCCGACACGCCGCCATGATCCCCGAGCGCCAGACGCGGCTTTTTGAACACCTTCGTCGCGACAACTGGCTGAAAGCCTACGGGGATTTCGACTTTACCTGCCGTGCCATTGCCGGCGTAGGCCGTCGCCTGTCCGGCCCCAATCGGCTGGCCGAGCTGACGCCCTGGCTTGAGCGGGAATATCCGCTACTGGAAGAGAGCTTTCATACCCTGTGGCCATGGATGCAGCGTGCGGCATGCGAACATGCCGCAGCACTAGTCGACCAGTAGAAGGCACCTGACGCTATCGCCTGATGTGACCCTTGAGTGCGCCCCGATAACCGCCAGCGCATTGGCGGTGACGCAGGAGCGCAGGATGGAAGAGTCCTGATCCTCGAAGGCTTCAGCGCGATAACCCTCACCGTCCCACGTCAGGGCCACACGCATGTAGTGATCTCGCCCGGCCGTTTCGGTGTCAAACGTGGCCCGGGCGGTTACCTCCGGCAGGGAATGCATGGCTTCACAGCCCTGCAGACCGCCCATTAACGGGCGCAGAAAAAGCCATGCGCCGACAAAACTCGACACCGGATTGCCTGCAAGGCCGACAAAACGACACTGATCGATGTGGCCCAGTGCCAGCGGTTTGCCGGGGCGGATCGACAGGCGCCAGAGATCCAGCTCGCCCAGCGATTCCAGGGCGCGGCGAACATAGTCGGCATCGCCCACCGAGACGCCACCGGTGGTCACGATGACATCCACCTGGCGTGAGGCGCGCTCAAGTGCCTGTGTCATGGCTTCAAGCGTGTCAGGCACCTGTTCCACCAGCGAAAGCTCGGCACCAAAGCGCGGCAACAGATCCATCAGCATGAACCGGTTGCCGTTATAGATCTGTCCCGGCGCCAGTGTTTCGCCCGGCAGCTTCAGTTCGTCGCCGGTAAAGAGCAGGGCGACCCGGGGCTTTCGATACACCGGTACACGATCAAACCCCTGACCTGCCAGAAACCCCAGTGCCGCACTGTTGAGCCGCGTCCCCTGGTGTACCAGCACCTCATCGGTCGTGATCTCGCGCCCTTTCAGGCGAACGCTGTTGCCCACCTCAAGCCCGGCGGGAATAAAAACGCCCTCGTCACGCGCTTCTACCTGTTCCTGCATGATGACGCTATCAGCACCTTCGGGCAGAGGGGCACCGGTAAAGATGCGTGCACAGGTGCCTTCCTCCAGCGGTGCTGACTGCTGGCCGGCCATGATGCGCTGGCTGATAGATAACACCCGGCCGCTGTCTGCAGCGCGCAGGGCATAGCCGTCCATCGAACTGTTATCGAAAGGCGGCGTGTCGTGCCGGGCATGAAGCGTCTGCGCCAGTACACGATCGCCGGCGGCCTCAAGCGCCACCCATTCTAGAGGCAGTGGTTCCAGACCGTTCGAGAGGGAATCAAGCGCCTGTTGCGGCGTGTGTAAACGACCGCCGTCAGCCATGCTGCCTCCGTCCGGGGATGACCAGGTTGGCAAAATTGCAGGGCTTGTGACGGCTATCGAGCTGTTCGGCAAGAATGCCGTCCCAACCGGTCCGACAGGCGCCGGTTGAGCCGGGTAGGCAGAAAACGGCCGTGTGGTTGGCAAACCCGGCCAGCGCCCGACTCTGAATGGTCGAGCTGCCGACGTCATCCTGCGAGAGTCGGCGAAACATCTCGCCAAAGCCTTCGATATGGCTATCAAACAATACGCTGACGGCCTCGGGGGTGGAGTCACGGCCGGTAAAGCCGGTGCCACCGGTCGTGATCACGATCTGCACCTCTGGGTCGGCAATCAAACGCGCCACCTCTGCACGAATCTGATAGAGCTCGTCACGGATGATCTGTCGACCAACGCAGCGATGCCCGGCGCTTTCAAGCGATTCGATCAACAGGGCGCCGGAACGGTCGCTGCTTTCATCACGGGTGTCGGAGATGGTCAGGACGGCAATATCGAGCGGGATGAAATCGTCACTCACGAGGATGCGCTCTCCTTTGCCTTTTGACGCGCCTCAAGTGCCTTGAGCTGTTCGTCGGTGGCCGGCGGCTGATGATGGGCCTTCCATTCGCTGTAGGGCATGCCATAGACATGCTCGCGAGCGCTTTCCAGATCAAGCTCGATATGGCGCTCCTCGGCCGCCGTGACCAGCCACTTGGAAAGGCAGTTGCGACAGAAGTCGGCCAGAATCATCAGATCAATGTTCTGTACATCCTTGTTATCATCAAGATGCTTGAGCAGACGACGAAAGGCGGCGGCTTCAAGCTCGGTTCGAGTCTGTTTGTCCAGCTGTTCCATGTTCAGCTCCTGTCAACGCGCTGCCTGCTGCAAAAGGCGAGCGCTAAAATAAGGGCAGAGATATTGTAGGCGCTCATCCGGGGCCCGAGTAGTGGCGGCGCCAAACCGGTGTCAGACGCGATCGCCCGGGGCGCACACCGACAGGACCAGCGCGTCCGACTCACTGATCGAGACCTTGGCGTGTCCCATGTCGCTGTCGAAATAGAGGCTATCGCCGGCATCAAGCTCAAGCGGCTCGTAGAACTCGCTGTACATCAGAATTGAACCCTCCAATACCAGCAGAAACTCTTCGCCGCCATGACGCACCCAGCTCGAAAACGACTTGATGCTACGGGCACGCACGATGGTCTTGAAAGGCGTCATGAGTTTTTGGGTCAGCTGTGCCGACAAAAGCTCATGCTCGTAGGTGGGGGTGGGGTGCTGCTCCCCCTGACCGCTGCGCGTCAGGTCGCGCCGTCCGGCATTACAGGGCGTGCTGCGCGGGCTTTTCAGAAGCTGCGGCATATCCAGCTCCAGTCCGATCATCAGCTTTTGCACGACCAGAAAACTTGGCGAGACCAGATCGTTTTCGATCTTGGAAAGGGTCGAGCGGGCCACCCCGGTACGGCGACTGACCTCCTCAAGCGTCAGCTTCTGGGCACGGCGGACTTCACGCAGGCGCTCCCCCAGACGCAAGGGCTCAACGAAGGGCTTTTTCCCCCGGGCAACATTCATGCCGGACCCACCAGATGCGTCACGATCTGTCATCCTTTCACGCCCCTGCCCGAATTGACGCCGGGCGCTGCCGACATCAGGGGGCCAGACGGCTTTTCAACCACCGCCCGTCCGTGTTTTGCCAGCGATAGCGAATCCGATCATGCAATCGACTGGGCTGACCCTGCCAGAACTCGACCATGACCGGTACGACACGATAGCCGCCCCAGTGTGGCGGGCGGTCGATCTCGTTGTCCTGATAGGCACTTTCGAAACGGCGCGTACGCTCATCAAGCCACTGTCGATTCGGGATCTCGACACTCTGCTGCGAAATCCAGGCGCCCAGCTGGCTCGCCCGGGGGCGCGAATGAAAGTAGATGCTGGAGGTTTCATTACTGACCTGCTCGACATGGCCTTCAACGCGCACCTGACGCTGCAGGCCGGGCCACCAGAACACCAGTGCCGCATGAGGGCAGGTGCCCAGCTCGCTGCCCTTGTGGCTCTGATAGCTGGTGTAAAACACCATCCCGTTTTCATCGAAGCCCTTGAGCAAAACGATGCGCGCGTGGGGCACGCCCTCATTGTCGGCCGTGGCCAGCGTCATGACATTGGCATCATCGCGTTCGCTTTCCAGCGCGGCATTGAGCCACTCCGAGAAAAGGGGCCATGGCGTTTCGGGCGTGTTGTCACGGTCGAGTGCGTCCCCGGCATAATCACGACGCAGATCAGAAATGGTGCTCATGAGCGGTTTCCTTGAAACTTCGGGAGGCCTCAACCGGTTGCGGTCAGCCTCGCAATAGTGTTCCGGGCATGATTGATGACGCAGACTGCTCGACTCAGTCGGTGCCCGGGATATTATCGTTACGCTGCCAGCGATGAATGTGAAACACATAGCT
Organism: Kushneria sp. EE4; assembly: GCF_977968315.1. The sequence goes on along the minus strand of NZ_OZ386212.1, from coordinate 1,228,385 downwards.
GCCAGCGCTGAGAAGCAGCGTCAGTGCCGAAAGCGCCTCGACAAGCCCCAGCCACCATAGCCCGGGCAGCTGAAGCATGGCCGCACCCTGAATGATATAAAGCACGCTGACAAACGCCAGCCAGCCATAGCCGCGGCGGCGCTCGGTGCGCAGCACGACCCCCAGAAGGGCCAATGGTATGACACGCACCAGTACAGGCAACAGCGACTCGGTGCCGCCACGCTGTGACAAAATCAGTCCCGTCACCAGTGTGACCGCCAGAAGAACGCCCCAGCTGATGGTCACGACCCGGCGCGCCCGTTGCCGAGCGCCCGTGGCGCCGTAGCGCTGCTCGAAGGTACGAAACAGCACGGCTACTGCCCTCGCGTCGCTTCAAGCGCCAGTGCCAGCCGGGCCAGACGCTTGCCCTGAGCACTTGCCAGCGCACGCTCATGATCATCGATGCTGCGATCGTTGTCCGGTCCTGCAAAGTGGCTGGCGCCGTAGGGCGTGCCGCCGGTACGCGTGGTGAACATCTCATCCACACTGTAGGGAATGCCGGCGATGACCATACCGTGGTGCAACAGGGGATTCATCATGGTCAGCAGCGTGCTTTCCTGCCCGCCGTGGATGCTGGACGTCGAGGTAAAGACCGTGGCGGGCTTGTCGACCAGCGCTCCGTTGAGCCAGAGCGTGCTGGTACCATCCAGAAAATGCTTGAGCGCCGCCGCCATGTTGCCAAAGCGGGTCGGGCTGCCCATGGCAAGGCCTGAGCAGTCGCGCAGATCATCATGGCTGGCATAGACCGGCCCCTCATCCGGGATATCAGCGGCCACCGCCTCACATTCGCTGGACACCGAAGGCACCGTACGCAGGCGTGCATCAATGCCGCCTACCGATTCAATGCCTGCCGCAATATGACGGGCAATATCACGTGTCGCGCCCTGGCGGGAATAGTAAAGCACCAGTACGTAGGGTCGGGTCATGACATATCCTTGTGAAAACGATAGAGGCCAATTCTGGCAGGTATGCCACCATTGTGCCCATCGAGACAAGGGTTGTCAGGCGCCATTGCCTTCAGATTCGATTGGTCACAGCGCACGGTGGTCGCTATGTTTCTGACAACAATCAGCCGGTTATCGTCAGGAGCAGGACAAGGTGAAACGTTTTTCCATACCGCAGCGCCTGCAGGTGTTGCTGACACCGATCAAGGCGCCGCTCAAGCTTTTTAAACGCTTCAACGCCCATGATGGCCTGCAGACTGCCGCCTCGCTGACCTATACCACACTGTTTGCCGTGGTGCCGCTGACCACTGTGGTATACGCCCTGTTCGCCGCCATTCCCGAGTTCCAGGATGCCGGTGATCGTATCCAGCAGTTCGTATTTCAGCAGTTCGTGCCCGAAACGGGCGAGACCATCCTGAACATGCTGCGCGGCTTTACGCAGCAGGCGCGCGGACTGACCATGGTGGGCGTGGCCTTTTTGCTGGTGACCTCGATTCTGATGATGATGACGGTAGAAAGCGCACTCAACCGAATCTGGGGCGTTCGTCACAATCGCCGGGGCCTGATGGGCTTTTTGATGTACTGGGCCGTGCTGACGCTGGGACCGATCCTGATCGGCAGTGGGTTTTTGCTTTCTTCCTATCTGGCCTCCATCAGCGTTTTGAACTCGGCAGCTTCCTGGCTTGGGGGCAGCGATTTCATTTTGCATTTTCTGCCGCCGATTCTGAGCTTTCTGGCCTTTTTGTTCATCTATATCACCGTGCCCAACGCCCGCGTGCGCTTCAAGCATGCCGCTGCCGGTGCCCTGCTGGTGTCGGTGTCTCTGGAGCTGGCCAAGTGGGGCTTTTCCATCTATGTCACCAACTTTCCTTCCTATCAGATTCTTTATGGCGCCTTTGCCGCCGTGCCGCTTTTTCTGCTCTGGATATTTTTAAGCTGGGCCATCATCCTGATGGGGGCCGAGCTGGCCGCCTGGCTGGATGAATCCCAGCATGCCGACTGGCGCCGTTGGCCCCTTTTCTGGCAGGCCACGGGCATTTTGATGCTGCTGCACCAGACCCAGGCAGAGGGCCGGGGGGCCCTGAAGTCGTCCAGGGTCAGAAAGCGTCTGGGAGGCAACTACCATACGCTGCGGGCTGTGCTGGTCGAAAAGGGCTGGGTCGCGATCAGTGAAGAGGATGAGTGGGTTCTGACAAGACCCCTTGAAACCCTCTCGCTCAAGGAGTTTGTCAACGGTCTGTCATGGCCGATGCCCGAGCAATACCGGGCACCCGATGGCTATAGTAAACTGGCCGACATGATGAAAACTGCGCGCCAGCGCCATGATGATGCACTCGATGTTCCGATGGCCTCGGCCATATCGAACCCTGCTCATGGCCACCGGCGTACCACCCCATAACGACCAGAACCGGAGGCTCGGCACTTCATACCTTATTCCCGACGTGACGCTCTGACACTGATGTTGCCTGTAGGGCAGCAGCCCCTGTTTGAACGACAAGCCTCTGCTGGACGCTGCCAGCAGGCGAGGAGTAGCCCGATGAATGCCAATCAACGCGATGAGCAGCTTTTCTCCCATGAGATGGCTGACGTCATTCCGCTCAACAAGGGGCGCAACCGGGCCGATGCCGGCAGTACCGGTGCCCGCGCGCCCAGCGATGCCCAGCTCGCCCGGCGCGCCAGCGCTCAGGACGGCGAACACGAAAGCAACTTTCTGTCCGATGAGTTTGTGGATCTGCTGCCGGCCAATGACCCGATCGAGTTTCGCCGTGACGGCATTCAGACCGGCGTGATCGAAAAGCTGCGCCACGGCGGCTATCAGGTCGACTCTCAGCTCAATCTGATCAAGCGCCCGGTGACCGAGTGCCGACGCGAGCTTTTCAATTTCATCCGTCAGGCGCACGAGCATGAGCTGCGCTGTGTGATGATCATTCATGGCCGGGGTAAAAGCGATGAAAGCCATGCCAACGTGGTGCGCTCCTACGTCGGTAAATGGCTGGGCCAGTTTGATGAAGTACAGGCCTACGTTACGGCGCAGCCACGTCACGGCGGGTTAGGCGCGACCTATGTCATGCTGAAAAAGACCCATCGCGCCAGCCAGCGCAATCGTGAACTGCATCAGCGCCGTCGCGCGCCCTGAGCCCGGGCAACGCCTCGGCCCGTAAAAGGGAAAGGTCCTCTCATTGCGATGAGAGGCCCTTTTTCATGTCGCCGCCAGGCTCGGGTCGTCCGCTCGAATCCGGCCCGGGTTACTCGTCGGGGTTATAGGACAGAATCGGCGAGAGCCAGCGCTCCATGGTGTCGCGCGACATCGCCTTGCGCGCAGCCAGCGCGTCAATCTGATCGCGACTGATGCGCCCGGTCGAGAAATAGCGCGACTGCGGATGCGAGAAGTACCAGCCGGACACGGCGGCTGCCGGCCACATGGCAAAGCTTTCGGTCAGCGTCAGTCCGGTATTGTGCGGAGCGTCCAGCATGTCGAACAGGGCGGCCTTCTCCGTATGATCAGGGCAGGCCGGGTAGCCGGGGGCCGGACGGACGCCTCGGTACTTCTCGCTGATCAGATCATCGTTGTCGAGCGCTTCATCCGGCACGTAGCCCCAGTGCTCGCGACGAACACGCTCATGCATGTGCTCGGCCAGCGCCTCCGCCAGACGATCCGCCAGCGCCTTGACCATGATGGCATTGTAGTCATCGCCGGCTTGTTCATACGCTCGGGCCAGCTCGTCGGCACCGTGGCCTGCGGTCACCGCAAAGCCGCCGATCCAGTCAGCGCGGCCGCTCTCCTTTGGTGCCACGAAATCGGCCAGGCTATAGCAGAGACCATCGCGGTTTTTGGTGGTCTGCTGGCGAATGTGATGAAGGTTTTGAACGACTTCGCTGCGTGACTCGTCGGCGTAGACTTCGATCACGTCATGATCCACCGTATTGGCCGGCCAGAAGCCGATCACACCGCGCGCCTGGATGTGGCGCTCCTCGATGAGCTTGTCGAGCATCGCCGTCGCATCCTGATACAGGTTGCGGGCAGCTTCGCCCACCACGTGATCTTCCAGAATCTTCGGGTACTTGCCCGCCAGCTGCCAGCTCATGAAAAACGGCGTCCAGTCGATGTAGTCGACCAGCGAGCGCAGGTCGACATCCTCGAAAACGCGCAGGCCGGTGAAGGCCGGTTTCGGCGGCTCATAGTCGGCCCAGCCACCATCAAAGCGCCGTTCACAGGCCTGGGCGTAGTTGAGATCGGCTGATTTGGGTCGACGCTTGCTGTTGCGCTCGCGCACCTTTTCGTATTCCGCGCGAATCTCGCCGACATAGGCTTCCTTGAGCCCGGGCGAAAGCAGCTTGCTGGCCACACCCACCGCGCGTGACGCATCGGTGACATACACCACCGGATGGCTGTAGGCCGGCTCGATCTTGACCGCCGTATGGGCCTTGGAGGTCGTGGCGCCGCCGATCAACAGGGGAATATCAAACCCTTGGCGCTCCATTTCCTTGGCTACATGAACCATTTCATCCAGCGACGGCGTAATCAGACCGGACAGCCCGATGATCTGGGCGTTATGTTCGCGTGCAGCGGCAAAAATCTTCTCGGCAGGTACCATCACACCCAGATCGATCACCTCATAGTTATTGCACTGCAGTACCACGCCCACGATGTTCTTGCCGATATCATGTACGTCCCCCTTGACCGTGGCCATGATGATGCGGCCCTTGCTGTGATCCTCATCGCTTTTTTCGGCCTCGATGTGCGGAATCAGATACGCCACGGCCTGTTTCATGACGCGTGCGGATTTCACTACCTGCGGTAGAAACATCTTGCCGGCGCCGAACAGATCACCCACCACGTTCATGCCATCCATGAGCGGGCCTTCGATCACTTCGATAGGGCGGTCAGCACGCTGACGCGCCAGTTCGGTGTCTTCCTCGATATAGCTGGTAATGCCCTTGACCAGCGCATGCTCGATGCGCTTTTCAACTTCCCAGCTGCGCCATTCGAGATCTTCCTTTTTCTGGACACCGCTGCCGTCATCCTTGTAGCGATCGGCGATTTCCAGAAGCCGTTCGGTGGCATCCTCGCGGCGGTTGAGCACCACGTCTTCCACCGCCTCGCGCAGCTCTTCGGGCAGGTCGTCATAGACAGCCAGCTGCCCGGCATTGACGATCCCCATCGTCAGGCCGGCGTGAATGGCGTGATAGAGAAACACCGAATGGATGGCCTCGCGGACCGTGTTGTTGCCGCGAAAGGAAAACGAGACGTTGGAAACACCACCGGAGATCATGGCATGGGGCAGGTGCTGCTTGATCCAGCGGGTGGCCTCGATGAAGTCGACCGCGTAGTTGTTATGCTCCTCGATGCCGGTGGCGATGGCGAAGATGTTGGGGTCGAAGATGATGTCTTCGGCCGGAAAATCGATTTCGTCGACCAGAATGCGATAGGCGCGCTCACAGATTTCGGTCTTGCGTGCCTTTGTGTCGGCCTGACCATCCTCATCAAAGGCCATGACCACAATGGCTGCACCAAATCGGCGGCACTGACGGGCCTGATGGCGAAAGCTGTCTTCGCCTTCCTTCATCGAGATCGAATTGACAACCGCCTTGCCCTGCACGCACTTAAGACCGGCCTCGATGATCTCCCACTTGGAGGAGTCGATCATGATGGGCACGCGGGAGATGTCCGGCTCGGAGGCGACGAGTTTGAGAAAATGCTCCATCGCGGCCTGCGAGTCGAGCATCCCCTCATCCATGTTGATATCGATGACCTGGGCGCCGTTTTCGACCTGCTCAAGAGCGACTTCAAGTGCGGTATTGAAATCCTCTTCCTTGATCAGGCGCTTGAAGCGGGCAGAGCCGGTAACATTGGTACGCTCGCCGACGTTTACAAACAGCGATTTCGCGTTGATGTTGAACGGCTCAAGCCCGGAGAGACGACAGGCCGGGGCAATATCCGGGACAGCGCGCGGGGGAAGGTCGGTCATGACCCGCTTGATCGCGGCGATATGCTCGGGCGTGGTGCCACAGCAGCCGCCCATGATATTGACCAGCTGCTGCTCGCCAAAGGTGCGCACGATCTCGGCCATCTCGTCGGCTTCCTGATCGTACTCGCCAAATTCGTTGGGCAGGCCGGCATTGGGGTGAACCGACACATACGTATTGGCACGCCGTGAAAGCTCTTCGAGATACGGGCGCAGATCCTCGGCACCGAGCGCACAGTTGAGCCCCACGCTCAGCGGCCGGGCATGGCGTACGGAATTCCAGAATGCCTCAGTGGTCTGGCCCGACAGTGTGCGCCCCGAGGCATCGGTAATAGTGCCGGAAATCATGATGGGCACGCGGTAGCCAAGCTCTTCGAACAATACGTCAAGCGCGTAGATGGCCGCCTTGGCATTGAGCGTATCGAAAATGGTTTCGATCAGGATCAGATCGCTGCCACCCTCGATCAGCGCCCGCGCCGCTTCCACGTAGTTGTCGACCAGCGCATCAAAGGTGACGTTGCGCTTTGAGGGGTCGTTGACGTCCGGTGAGATCGAAGCGGTACGGCTGGTCGGCCCCAGCACGCCGGCGACAAAGCGCGGCAGCCCCGTTTCAGCGGCCACCTCATCACACACTTCCCGGGCGAGTCGGGCCGCCTTTTGATTGAGCTCAACGACCAGTTCTTCGGCGTGATAGTCGGCCTGAGAGAGTCGGGTACTGTTGAAGGTGTTGGTCTCAACGATGTCGGCACCGGCTTCGAGATAGTCCCGATGCAGGCGTTTGATCACCTCGGGCTGGCTGAGTACCAGGAGATCGTTGTTGCCCTTGAGATCACTTTTCCAGTGCGCAAAGCGCTCGCCGCGGAAGTCCTGTTCGGTCAACCGCTCGTTCTGGATCATGGTGCCCATACCGCCATCAAGAATCAGTATGCGTTCCGACATCAGACGGGTCAGCGTCTCCAGAACCAGCGAATCGGCAGCTTGGGGCATGGAAGGTGATCTCCGGATAGATAGTGGGGCGTGCATGAAAGAGGGCGTATTCTAGCAAACCCCTGTCAGGCGGACAGGCTCGTGGCCTGAAAGACATTCACCCAGAGCATGAGCCCGGGTCATTCATGCCTTTTATGGCAAAGCCGACAGGACTGGAGCCGCTATCCTTATTTACCCGAGTATTGCACTCGGATTTGTCGCGAGCTGCTGGCTGGCATAAAATATAGGCAGATTTCTTTATTGCGATTGCGCACGAGGCCGCCAATGAGTCAGACCATCGAAATTACAGAAAGCGCGCAGGACTATCTTGCCGATCTGCTCTCGCGTCAGGACGTCGAAGGCATCGGCGTGCGTGTCTTTATCACTCAGCCGGGTACGCCCTACGCTGAAACCTGCCTTGCCTATTGCAGGCCCGGCGAAGAAGAAGAAAGCGATGAGCGAATTCCGCTTGAAAAATTCAATCTCTTTCTCGAAAAGCACAGCGTGGCCTTTCTCGAAGACGCCGTGGTAGATTTCAATGCTGACCGCATGGGCGGGCAGCTTACCATCAAGGCGCCCAATGCCAAGATGCCCCAGGTCAGTGAAGACAGTCCGCTCGAAGACCGGGTCAACTATATTCTCTATAGCGAAATCAATCCGGGGCTTGCCGCCCACGGCGGCGAAATTCGCCTGATCCAGCTGACAGAGGACAAAGTGGCCGTTTTGCAGTTCGGCGGCGGCTGCCAGGGCTGTGCCGCTGTCGACATCACGCTCAAGCAGGGCGTTGAAAAAACGCTGACAGAGCGCATTCCAGAGCTTACGGCCATTCGTGACGTGACCGACCACACCGACACGACCAACGCCTACTATTGATCGTGGCCGGCGTTTGCCGACGCCTGTTATTGAGCGCAAAAAACCCCGGCATTGCCGGGGTTTTTCTGTAAGGCGCCTGCCAAAAGGCTTTTCACGACACAAGCGTTTAGTACACGAACGGGGGCATGGGCGCCCTTGAAAGACGCTCCTGAAGCACCCGAAGTTCGGTGCGAAGACGCGCCAGTTCCTCATCGCGGTCGGCCAGCAGCCCCGAAAGATGATCTTCACGCCCTCGGCTTTCCTGAAGCTGCTGCTCGCTGTGCCTGGCCTGCTGTCCCAGATCGCGCATCTTGCGCTCTTCTTCCTGCAAAGTGCGCCGCTGCTGCTCCAGCTGCGCGTTGATCTTTTCGATACGCTCTTCGAGCTGCTCCTGTCGGCGCCGCGCCTGCTTCTCGACTTCCTGTTTTTCATGCCGGGCGCTGTCCAACAGCTGCATCAGGCGATTTTCGGCGCTTTCATGGCGCGACTCCTCCTGTGCCAGGCGCCGCTTGTGCGTCTGATCGAGCTGTTCGAGCGCCTCATGATGCTCGCGCTCCAGGCGATCACGCTCTTCGCTGAGCGCATCGATCTGTCGGTCACGCATGACCAGACGCTGATCGCGCTCTTCGAGCTGACCGCGAAGATTGGTGGCTTCGCTTTCCAGCCGGGCAAGACTGGTCGCCTTTTCCTCGAGCCGGGCCGCCGTGCTGTCCAGACGCTCGCTCAGGGCATCCAGACGCTGCTCGGTATCTTCTACGCGACGCTGCGCCTGACGGGTCTGTTCATGCGCCTGCTCCACCTGTTCATCGGATTGCTGCCGATAGAAGGCAAGCGCTTCGCCGGCTTCCTCCTGTGCCTGCTGCCATAACCCGGCCAAGGCATCATGCAGCCGCTCCGGAATGGCCTGGGGCAGAGGAACATCGCGATTTTCGTCGCGTCTTGCCCGCCATTCCCGCAGATGATCACTGATGGTGGTAAAGCTGCCGGTACCCAATACCTCGCGGATGCGCTGAACACTTGGCGCATCGCCTCGCTGTATCAGGGTTTCGATCGCCCTTTGTACGTCTTCGAACTGCACGCCATTTCGTGCCATGACGGCCTCCTGAGTTCCCTGTGATCGCCCCGGGATTTCTTCTGTTTTGAGAGGGGCAATGTTTCATCACCACTATAGCGGGTTATTGTGTCAAAAGCATTATTACGTAATACATATAACGTAATTTTATTTACGATAAAGTAAATAAACTCATGATTACGCGTCTTATCATGACTTTATCGACCATAATGGCTATTCTGTGTCACGAGAGTACCCGGAGGCCTTTGACGAGGATGCGATGAAAAAGGCGTTAACTATCGAGCCTGAAGCCGATCATGGGCGTGACGCCGTACTGTCAGCGGGCGATTTGCGCGCCATGCCCTGTCAATTGGTCGAAGCCGAAAGCGATCGGGAAGCCGTTGCGGCCTGGCTCATGGAATATCGCGCCAGCCCGCAGACCTTCAGGCAATACCGCAAGGAGGCAGAACGACTGCTTTTGTGGCTTGAGGGGCAGGGCAGGCACCTGGCACATATGGACCGACGGGCACTGGATGACTTTGAACATTTTCTTGCCGATCCGCGACCGGCCGATGAATGGATCGGGCCGCCCAGACCCCGTTCCAGTGAGCAGTGGCGCCCGTTTCGCAAAGGGCTTTCTGCCGCGAGTCGCCGTCAGAGTCTGGTAATTTTACAAACGCTTTTCGGCTGGCTGATCGAGGCAGGGTGGCTGCGTCAAAATCCGTTCAGACTGATGCGAGACAAGCGCCGACGCCTCGACAATACGCAGGGCGGCGTCGAGCGCTATCTGGAACGACCGCTATGGCAGTGGTGCTGGCAGGCACTTGATACGCCACCGCCAGCAGGAGCACCACTTCGCGCTCGGTATGAGTTCGAGCGCCGGCGCTTCATTTTTGCCTTTGCCTATCTACTGGCGCCGCGGGTAAGCGAAATGAGCCATGCCCATATGAACGATTTTCAAAAGCGCGAAGGGCAGTGGTGGTGGCAGGTAACGGGCAAGGGCAGCAAACGGGCTCATATTCCTGTACCGGATGCCATGATGGAGGCGTTGATGCGCTGGCGCAGAGCGCTTGAGCTGCAGGCCATGCCGTCACCCGAAGAGAGCACGCCGGTCATCAGAGCGCTGGATGGAAAGCGCGGCGTTGGCGACAATCAGCTCTATCGCATGATCAAAACGGCCTTCGAGATTCTGGCAGTAAAAAAGGACCAGGAGGGCGAGGCCGCACAAAACGAGGCGCAGCGATTACGCCTGGCCACACCCCACTGGCTGCGCCACACGGCCATTACGCACCAGGCGCAACAGGGCGTCGAGCTGCGCTATCTTGCACGCACGGCACGTCATTCAAGACTCGAGACGACAGCACGCTACCTTCACGCCGAATCACGGGAGTGGCATGGACAGATCAATCGCCATACGCTTGATCTGTCGGACGAAGCCGCAGATGACACGCTATAATGCGACCCTTTCCCCTATACCAGCACATGGAGCCGGCATGAGTCCGCAAGAGGCCCAGCAGGAACTGATCGACGAATTCGACATGTTTGATAACTGGATGGATCGTTATCAGTACATCATCGATCTGGGCAGACTGCTGCCCGATTTTCCTGACGAATGGAAAAACGACGACACGCGTCTTGATGGCTGCCAGTCCAACGTATGGGTTCATGCCGAACGTCAGGGCGAAACGCTGCACTTTTACGCCATATCGGACGCCGCCATCGTTTCGGGCCTGATCGCCATACTACTGCGCATCTATAACGACCGAACGCCACGAGAAATTATCGATACGCCTGCCGATTTCCTGACAGCGCTGGGGCTCGACAAGCACCTGTCACCCACCCGCAGCAATGGATTGCACGCCATGCTCGAGCGCATTAAGTCAACGGCACATGCACATGCCTGATGCGTAACCTTTTGAATGCCCGTAAGATGCGCCATCCCGAGACACTGACAGGCGCCAATGAAACACTTTGATGTTTACGAGCATTTCGATGGCCATGCCGAAGTCGTCAAACAGGGCTGGAACTGGCCGGCCTTCTTTTTTGGCGCATTCTGGGCACTGTGCTGCCGGTTATGGAAGATTGCCGTATTGACGCTCGTCGGCGTTTTTGTAGTGTCGATGGCAGGTGCGCTGGAAGAAAGTGGCATCATCGATGTGATGGCCAATATTGCCTGTCTGGGGGTCTACGTTGCCTTCGGCATTAACGGCAACAACTGGAAGCGACAGCGTCTGATATCAGGTGGCTTTCGTTTTGCGGGCACCGTTGAGGCCAAAAGCGCCGGCGATGCCCTCAAAAGACATGGCGACCAACATCAGCACGATGGCGCTGATACCAGCACACATACCTTTCAGGCCTGATCGTTGCGCTTTTGATCGCAACCTTCCTTGTGATCATGTTCGGTGCAGCGCCGACGGGCCGTGTTCTCGGGCACCGGATCGACACCACCGGCACAAAAGGGATGGCAGCGCAGAATGCGCCGGAGCGCGAGCCATCCGCCACGGAGGGCACCGTGGCGTTGAATGGCCTCGATCGCATAGTTGGAGCAGGTGGGCCAGAAGCGACACCGCGGTCCGATCACGGGGCTGATACCGTACTGATAGATCCGCATCAGAGCGATCAGCACCATGCCAGGCACCTTTTGCAGCCCTCGTGACAGCTGACGCAGCGCGTCAGCTATTGCCATACAGCGCCTCGGAAGACATCAAAGGCGCCGTGTCCACGCGCGCAGCGTTTTTATCAAGTGCCAGATAGAAGCAGGTGCGTCGGCCGGTATGACATGCAGGCCCGGTCTGATCAACCTTGAGCAGTAGCGTATCGCCATCACAGTCCAGCCATGCCTGATCGAGCATCTGTACCTGCCCTGACGATTCGCCCTTGCGCCACGGCCTTTGCCGGGAGCGCGACCAGTAGCACACGCGTCCGGTCTGGAGTGTCTCTTCAAGCGTTTGCCGTGTCATCCAGGCCATCATCAGCACTTCGCCCGTATCAAACTGCTGGGCGATAGCAGGCATCAGGCCTTCATCGTTCCAGCCGGCAGTGTCCAGAAGCGTTTCAAGATGGGTTTCATGACCGGGCTCTGCCTGCTCAAGCGCTTTATACGCTGGCGATGATGCGCTCATGTCTCTGGTTACTCCTTGAATTAGCGACGACGGTAGGTGACGCGCTCACCGGCCGGGTTGCCGGCGAGATTCTCGCCGTCCCAGGCGATGACGCCGTTGACGATGGTGGTATCAATGCTGCCACGCAGCGCCGCCCCCTCGAAAGGACTCCAGCCACACTTGTAAAGCAGTGCATCGCGGGTGACGGTGAAGCGGTTTTCCAGGTCGACCAGTACGAGATCCGCCATGTAGCCCTCACGGATAAAGCCGCGATCTGCCAGTTCAAAGCGCCGCGCGACGTTATGGCTGGTTTTCTCGACGATGGTGGTCAACTCGAAGTGACCGGCGTTGACCTGATCCAGCAGGGAGGAGAGGGCGTGTTGTACCAGCGGCATGCCAGAAGGCGCGCTGAAGTAGCTGTTGTCCTTTTCTTCCAGCGTGTGTGGCGCATGGTCGGTGGCCACAATATCGATGCGGCCATCGTTGACTGCGTCTCGGATGGCCTGGCGGTCCGCCGCGGTCTTGATGGCCGGATTGCACTTGATCCATGACCCCAGACGCTCGTAGTCCTCGTCACAAAACCACAGATGATGCACGCAGGCTTCGGCCGTGATCAGCTTGCCGTCTACCGGGCCGGGCTCGAACAGTGCCATCTCTTCAGCGGTGGTCAGATGCAGCACGTGTAAACGCGTACCGTGTTTGCGTGCCAGCTCGATCGCCATGCTGGAGCTTTTATAGCAGGCCTCGCGCGACCGGATTTCACCATGCAGCGAGAAGGGGACCTGCTCTCCGAAGCGCTCGCGCGCCTGACGCTCGCTTTCCTGAACCATGGGCGTGTCTTCGCAGTGCGTGATCACCGGGATTTTCGCGTTGGCAAAGATATCTTCAAGCGTCTGCGGTGCATCCACCAGCATGTTGCCGGTCGAAGCCCCCATGAAAATCTTGATACCGCAGGTGGCTGCCGGGTCAAGCGCCTTGATGGCTTCCAGGTTGTCGTTGCTCGCGCCGTGATAAAAGGCGTAATTGGCATGCGAGCGGCCACGCGCCAGTGCGTACTTGTGCTCGAGAGCCTGGCTGTCCAGCGTGGGTGGCTTGACGTTGGGCATTTCCATATAGGTGGTAATGCCACCGGCCACGGCCGCTGCCGACTCTGTGGCCATGTCCGCCTTGTGGGTCAGGCCCGGCTCCCGAAAATGCACCTGATCGTCGATCATGCCGGGAAGCAGGTACCGGCCACGTGCATCGATGACCTTTTTGGCATCACGTGACAGGGAAGGGGCGATGGCATCGATGCGCCCGTCCAGCACGCCAACATCCAGCTCACGGATAGAGCCTTCATTGACGACGCGAGCGTTGACGATCAGCAGATCGAACATGGCATAAGACCTGTGTTATTGAATAAAACGAAAGTCACGACAGGGTTTGAGTCACCCTCGATCAGCGTGACTGCTGACATTGCTGACAAACGCCGGAAAGCTCGATGGTCTGGCGTTCGATGACAAACCCGTGACCGGCCGCCGTCTCATCCAGACGGTGCATGGTGTCATGGTCATGCATCTCTTCGACCAGGCCACACAGCCGGCAGATCATTAACTGAAAGCCGCGGGAATGATCGGGGCACGGACAGGCCACATAGGCATTGAGCGATTCGATGCGATGCACCAGCCCCTGTTCGAGCAAAAAGTCCAGCGCACGATACACCGTGGGTGGTCGCGCCGAGGCGTGCTCGCTGGACAAAAGATCCAGAAGCTCATAGGCCTTGAGGCCGCTGGAGTGGGCGCTGATGATTTCGAAGACGCGGCGACGAATGGGCGTGAATCGCACGTCATTGTCGTGACAGCGTGTTTCGGCCATGCGCAGCAGGCTGGATACATCAGGCATTGAATGTTCTCATCGTTGAAACGCAGGACAGCATGAAATATGTGCTCATGGTAACGTTATCGGGCAGGGCTCGCACCTTGCAGGTCATCACAAATTGACGACCGGGGTATCAACGACACGCCACCGGTAATTCCCCACTACCGAATTTAACATAATATATATTATGCGAAGTAATGGCGCGGCCCAGTGAATCTGCACAGGCTTGTCGTCATAATGGTTTATATTCATCGCATCGAATGATGTTGAACTGTTTCCAGGAGATTGTCTCATGACGTATTCACGCACTTTTTGTTCAACGCTGGCGCTGTCGTTGACTGCCCTGTGTTTGCCCACGCTTGCGTTTGGTGCGTGTCAGGAAGTACGCGACCGAATCGCACAAAACATCGAATCCAACGGTGTTGAACCCATGGGCTACTCGCTTCAGGTCATTCCGACATCCGATGCCGATCAGGCCGAAGGCCAGATTGTGGGCCACTGCGACAACAACCAATACCAGATTGTCTATCAGCGTCACTACCGCACCAGCAGCGCCGAGACCATGGAAGACGCTTCTGCCCAGAAAGACGAAATCGACGGCACGTCCAGTGCTGACACGCAAGCCCCACCCTCTGAAACACCCGAGACCTCAGCCGAGCTGATGAACGCTCCTGAAACGCCTGCTGTGGATCAGACTGACGACGAGGATACGTCAGACAGCCGGCGGGTCGAGACTTCCGATATGCCGGTCAGTACTGAAAGCTCCAACAACTGAGGCGTCGTTTTCCTGTTGTTTTTCTACGGTCCATGCCGAAAAAAGCCTGCTCACATGAGCAGGCTTTTTTGTTGTATGAACATCACAGCGTATCAGTCGTCTGCTGGCGCGTAGGAGCCATCCTCACGATGCACTTCGCGACCGGTCAGCGCCGGATTGAAAACACAGGCGACCGTCATGCCTTTTTCCATGCCGCGCAGCCAGTGCTCATCGTTCTGGTCGAGCAGATACATGTCACCGGCCTTGATGGTGTGCTTTTTGCCATCGGCAATGGTTTCCACCTCGCCTTCGCCTTCATAACAAAAAACGGCTTCGATATGGTTTTTGTAGTGAATGTGGGTCTCTGTGCCCGGGCGAATGCGAGTGATATTAAAGGAAAAGCCGCAGTTGTCCTCGGCCAGCATCAAACGTGTGCTGTCCCAGTTGCCGTTTTCGGCTTCAACAAAGCGGTCGGTCTTGCGGCACTCTTCAAGGTTACGAACGATCATCGGTCTGGCTGCCTTTTCTGGTCACAATCAACATGAATCATTACGGTACGGGCACTGGCCACCCGCCAGAGCCTCTCTAATAACAATTATTCAATGAGGCTGCGAATGCTTCGCTCAAGAAGGGTCAGGCCCTGCTCAAGCTCATCATCGGTAATGGTCAGCGGACAAAGACACTTGACCACTTCACCGGCCTGCCCGCTGGTTTCAATGATCAGCCCGCGCTCGAAGGCGCCATGGGTAATCTCGTCGGCCAGTTCACCGCTGCCGACATCAATGCCACGCATCATGCCACGACCGCGCTCCTTCGCCGGATGGCCGGCATCGTTGAGAAGCCCTGCCAGCATTTCGAAGCGCTCCCGGATGACTTCGCCCTTGCGCTGAACTTCCTTTTCAAAGGTGTCGTCTGTCCAGTAGTGACGCAGCGTTTCTGTGGCGGTCACCATGGCCAGCGTGTGGCCGCGAAAGGTGCCGTTGTACTGTCCGGGCGTCCATTTATCGAGATCGCGGTGCATCATCAGCATGGCAAATGGCAGCCCGTAACCGGACAGCGATTTGGAATTGGTTACCATGTCGGGCTTGATGCCGGCATGTTCAAAGCTGAAAAACTTGCCGGTACGGCCGCAGCCGGCCTGAATATCGTCCACGATCAGCAGGATATCGCGCTTTTTGCAGATGTCGGCGAGTCTTTTGATCCACTCGATCGAGGCCGCGTTGATACCGCCCTCGCCCTGCACCAGTTCAACGATGGCCGCCGCCGGTCGGTCAAGGCCGCTGGATTTGTCATCGAGTGCCTTTTCGACATAATCAAGCGTGTCCACGCCCTCGCCCATGTAGCCATCATAAGGCATGAACTGGGCACCAACGGCCGGCACACCCAGCGCGTCGCGAAACTTTGCATTGCCGGTGGTCGCAAGCGCCCCCATGGTGACGCCATGGAAACCGTTGGTGAAGGTCAGAATATTGTGGCGACCCGTAATACGACGCGCCAGGCGGATCGCGGCTTCAACGGCGTTGGTGCCGGTCGGTCCGGGCAGCTGAATCTTGTAGTCCAGGCCGCGCGGCTTGAGGATCAGTTCTTCAAGCGTCTGATAAAAATCCTGTTTGCCATGGGTCCAGAAATCGAGACCGTGAACGATTCCGTCACGCTCGATATAGTTCATCAGCGCCTTTTTCAGTACCGGGTTATTGTGCCCGTAATTCAGCGTACCGGCCCCGGCGAGAAAATCGATGTACTGCGTGCCGTCGGTGGTCCAGAGATGGGCGCCACGGGCGCGATCAAAAACAATGGGAAAAGAGCGGGAATAAGTGCGAACTTCGGATTCCATCCGTTCAAAATACTGTGTGTCCATCTACAACACTCCCCGTATCAATAGTGGTTGGGTCAGAAATTCCGGAGGTCCTGTCTAGATCTGCTGCGGATCGAAGGGCCCTATCCGCACCAGATTTTCCGGGTCGTGCTCTCCTCCAAGCTGCTCTTCGGAAAAGTATTCACGACTGTTGAGCGGCGCCTGCCAGCGCTGTGCCAGCCGCCTGAAAAGCCCCCATGACGCCTCGTTGTCCGGCGTAATGGTCGTTTCGAGATGGCGAACTTCGGCCTGGTGTTCACGTCTTAAAACGGTTTCAACCAGCTTGCGGGCAAGCCCGGTACCCCTGGCCTTTTCACCAACGGCGACCTGCCACAAAAAGAAGGTATCCGAGGCGTTTGTTTTTACATAGCCCGAAACAAAGCCAACGATTTCACCATCGGCAAGCGTTGCCACGGCGCAGCGGTCACGAAACTGCGTGGCAAGGAGCAGATAGGCGTAAGCGGAATTGACGTCCAGCGGTGGGCAGGCCTTGATAAGCTCATAGATGCCCCAGCCATCATCGGTCCCCGGGGGGCGAATCAAAATGGGCGTTTCCCCTTCAATAATCATCTCGGCGAGATCGGGATGAGAGATATCGCTTGCAGCCGTCGTTGTTTGATTGGTTGGTATCATGGATATTTCGCAGTTGGCGAATTAGACGCGCATAATAACAATAACTTATAGAACCATCAAATCCATGCGTTATGAGTAGCACGCAAATTTATAATTCATTTTTATGAAACGATGGCAAGAAGTACTGTGCGGTCGAATCCTTGAGCATCACTTGTCGGACAGGATTAACTATAGACAAGAAAAAGCCGCCCGCAGGCGGCTTTCGAATCCATCGTAGCTCTTGATGCATTACGTTCTTGTGACACTGCGCAGTGTTACGAACTCTTCTGCGCTGGTGGGATGCACACCGATGGTGGCATCAAAATCACGCTTGGTCAGCCTGGCACGCACGGCAATGGCCAGTCCCTGAATCAGCTCGCCGGCCTCCTCGCCCACCATGTGCGCACCGACCACGCGATCAGTGCTGTCATCGACCACCAGTTTCATCAGACAGCGCTCGTCGCTGCCGGAAAGCGTATGACGCATGGGTTTAAAGTCCGTGGTGTAGACACGAATGCTGTCACACTGCTCTTTGGCCTGCTCTTCCGTGAGGCCGACCGTCCCCATGTTGGGATGGCAGAACACAGCCGTCGCCACGCTGTCGTAATCGATGGCCTCTGCACTGCCGCTTCCGTAATGAAGCTCTACCAGACGCATGGCTTCCTCGAGTGCCACCGGCGTCAGCTCCGGTCCTTCGATGATGTCGCCCAGTGCCAGAATCGACGCAACAGAGGTCTGGTAGCGGTCGTCAATTTTCAGCTTGCCATCAAACTCACGCTCGACATCGACATTTTCAAGCCCCAGCCCCTCAAAGCGCGGGCGGCGCCCGGTCGCACCGAGGATGGCGTCCACTTCCAGCGTTTCACCGTTGCTGAGCTCGACATCATAGGCCTCACCGCGCTTTTCCACACGAGTGATCGTGGATTCGAAATGCAGGTTAACGCCCTTTTTGAGCATTTCATCGCGAATAAAATCGCGCAGTTCATGATCGAAGCCGCGCAGAAACAGCGGGCCTCGATAGGCCAGATGGGTCTGTGCCCCCAGGCCGTTGAAAATGCTGGCAAACTCGACAGCAATGTAGCCACCGCCCATGACCAGAAAGCGCTTCGGAAACGCCGGCAGATCGAAAATCTGATCAGAGGACAGAACATGCTCGCGGCCTTCGAATTCCGGCATCCAGGGCGTGCCGCCGGTCGCGATCAGGATCTTTTCGGCGCTGACGTGACGGCCGTTGACCGTGACGGTGTGCTCATCAACGATCTCGGCACGCCCCTGAATCAGCTCAACCCCCGAGTTGGTCAAAAGCTTTTCATAGATGCCGTTGAGACGCGAGATTTCCGCCTTTTTGTTGTCTCGAAGCTTCGACCACTCAAAGCGCGGCGCACTGTCGAACTGCCACCCAAAACCCTGACTGTCTTCAAAGGCATCATGGAAATGGGCGGCATAGGAATAAAGTTTTTTGGGAACACACCCTACGTTGACGCAGGTCCCTCCCAGGTATCGATCCTCGGCGATGGCCACTCTGACGCCCTTGCCGGCTGCGGTGCGAGCAGCCCTTACGCCACCTGATCCTGCACCGATAACAAAAAGATCGACATCATATTGCGACACGGTTGTTGCTCCAGCTGAAAAATATTTGAAACAGAGGCGCTTCCGTTGGAATCCTGCCCTGGGAATAATGGGTCATGATGCTATCACATGAGCGTGCGTCATGGCCGTTCCGGCGTGTTTACCATTCTTTATGTTGTTCATTGAAAAGGCCGTAAAAAACGATGTGTGACCACAACAGTCATCAGGACATCTCAAAGCTTCTCGAGCAGAATCGGCTCTGGGCCGATCAGATGGTGGAAAGCGATCCCGACTTTTTCAAACGCCTTTCGGATCAGCAAAATCCCGACTTCCTATGGATAGGTTGCTCCGACAGCCGGGTACCTGCCAATCAGATCATCAACCTGCCGCCCGGCGAGGTCTTTGTTCATCGCAATGTCGCCAACGTGCTGCACCACAATGACATGAACGCCCTTTCCGTGATCCAGTACGCCGTTGATGTCCTCAAGGTCAAACACATCATGATCGTGGGGCATTACGGCTGCGGCGGGATCAGAGCCGCCGTGACCGGCGGGGACAATGGTATTGTCGATTACTGGCTCAACACCGTTCGCAATTTGTATCACCAGCATCAGGAAAGTCTGTCGGATCTGTCACTGGACGCGCAGGTTGATCGCATGTGCGAGCTCAATGTCAGGGCGCAGGTCTCCAATCTCTGCCAGACCAAGATCCTGCAGCGTGCCTGGGAGCGAGGCCAGGAAGTGACGGTACACGGCTGGTGCTACAGCCTTGAAAACGGTCTGGTCAAGGATCTGGACTGCACGGTGACCACTTTTGATGAAGCCGAGTCTTTCCGGCTCTCGCGCTGAAGTATTGATCGTTTCATTCGTTTCATGACACCGGCCTGCCAGGCGTCACATCAATAAACACAACAGTGCTTGACCTGGCTGGCAGCTCTCGGTGATAACAGAACACTCACCGTTGCTGGCATAAAGAGTCAACATGTCGGGCATGATCTACAAGGCTGGCTTTCGCCCTCCTCGCGGGCTGGCCAACCCTCACATTCAGACCCTGTTGCCGCTGCTTCTACCCCGCAGCAAGGTGTGTCTTGAAACAGAGCTTCTGACGCTGCCCGATAACGATATCGTGGAGCTTAGCTGGGCTCAGCCTTCACCGGATGATGCTCGCGCACCGATCATGGTGCTTTTTCACGGCCTTGAGGGTTCGATCGACTCGCCCTATGCCCGCATGCTCATGCGAACCGCTGCTGATATGGGTTGGCGTGCGGTGTTAATGCATTTTCGGGGCTGTGGGCGTGTGCCCAACCGCCACTTGCGCAGCTATCACGCCGGTGAAACGGCAGATGCCTACTGGATGCTCTCACAGCTGAGTCGACGCTACCCCAATGCCTTGAAGGTAGCCGTGGGCGTCTCGCTGGGGGCCAACGTGCTGCTCAAGCTGGCAGCAGAACAGGGCGGTGACGGGCTCGATCTGGCGGGTGCCATTGCCATCAGCCCGCCGCTGGATCTGGCGGCGTCGGCCGATGCCATCAACATTGGTTTCGCCCGTGTCTATCAGCGCCACATCCTGAAATCCATGAAGCGCAAGATAATGCGCCGCTTGAGTGACGGCAGTCTGGACCGGATCAGTCGAGAGCAGCTCAAGGAGCTGGATACCTTCTGGGCCTTTGACAACGAGATCACGGCACCGCTACACGGCTTCGGGTCAGCCACGGATTACTATCGTCGGGCCTCATCGGGGCTCATGCTTCATCGCATCGAACTTCCTACCCTGATACTGCACGCCGCGGATGATCCATTGATGCCCAAAAGCCTGCTGGATCGCCTACCGATACCGTCAAGAAGTGTTCGCGTCGAGATGGCCGAACACGGCGGCCACGTGGGGTTTATCGAATATCGTCAGGGGCTGCTGCGCCCCTGGCTTGCCAGACGTGTCGCGCAGCAGCTCGAAAGCTGGCGTGTGGTGCCCGGCCGGCAGCAACCCAGCCGGCCTCTGGGGCGCAATCAGCCACTTGAGTAGCCCCCCCCCCGAACACACCGACCATTAGATCGGGCAGCTAACGCCTGTGCCCTTGAGACCACAGTAGCCCATCGGGTTCTTGCTCAAATACTGCTGGTGGTACTCTTCGGCGTAGTAGAAGGCCTGGAGTGCGTCGATCCGTGTCGTGATTTCTCCCTTGCCGCTGTGCTTCAGAGCCCTTTCATACTCTTCAAGGCTCTGACGGGCGATATCACGCTGCTGCTCATTGTGCACCAGAATAACGGAGCGGTATTCGTTGCCGATATCGTTGCCCTGACGCATGCCCTGGGTCGGGTCATGTGCTTCCCAGAATACCTTGAGCAGTTCCGGCAGGCTGATCTCGGCTGGGTCAAAGATCACGCGAACAACCTCGGCATGGCCGGTTTTACCGGTGCAGACCTCGTCATAGGTCGGATTGGGCGTATAGCCGCCGGCATAACCGACTGCCGTAACCCAGACCCCCGGCAACTGCCAGAAAAGGCGCTCTGCCCCCCAGAAGCAGCCCAGCCCCAGAACGATTTCCTCGAAACCTTCCGGCGGTGGGGTGGCAATATCACGGTCGTTGATGTGATGGACGCCGCTGATGTGCATGGGCGTGTCACGACCTGCCAGTGCTTCTTCTTCACTGGGCATACGCGTTCTGTCGTATCCGAACATGGTGCCTCCCATCGGGTGTCGAACCGGGATAAACGTTAACAGGCTACAGGTTATCGGGGCTGAGAGAGTAAAACACAAGCCCTCTCGCCCCGAAAACCGTTTTACTGTTCTCAGTACGCCCTGTCCGGCGTGCGCCCCAGGCTGAAGGTATAGATCAGGTCAACGGCCTGATTGGCCCCGGAGACGGCCTGAAGATACAGGTTCTGGATCAACCGGTAGCGCAGCGTCAGCTCGGCAATCGAGGAAAACAACCCGACGCCGTAGCTGACCTGGAAGTCGTCAAAAAGATAGCCGCTGACCACCACCTGGCTGTCGTCACCGCTGCCGGAGGTGTCCAGCGACAGGTCGTCAATGCCAAAGCTTTCACCCAGCTGTCCGATCGCCTTGCCACTTCTGGACAACGACAGCCCGATCAGCGCCGAGGTCAGCATGCCATCGCTGTCGCCATCGGCATCCGGTGCCCGGCCGCGCAGCAGGTAGGACAGCGCCCGCGACTCGTTCATGGCCGGCTCAGAAAAGACATCCAGTTCAGGCTGATCGGCAGGGCCCGAAACCCGCAGGCCGGCGATGACATTGTCGGCCGTACTGCTGGGATTTCTGACAGCCTCGATGCTGAGATAGGGCTGCCCGGGCGGGCCACTGAAAAGCACCTGACCGCGACGAATCAGCAGATCCTGTCCCAGCGCCTGGAAGCGGCCATCTTCAAGCGACACATCGCCAAAAAGCTGAAGCTGACTGGCACTCTGGCGAACATTCAATCGGCCCTGAACGTTGGCCGTCAGACCATAGGCAGCCAGCTGCACGTCGTTGCCCACGATAATATTGACCCCGACGTTGACTTCCATGCCGGCGGCCTCGAGGTCCTGGGTGTTGGCCCAGGCCAGCTGTCGATCCACCTCATTGCCGGCTTCGACAGTCGCCATTTTCTGCTGGCGGGCCTCATACTCTTCGCGGGTAACGACAACCTCATCGGATGACGGCTTGACGGCCGATGCCGGGATCTGGCCAACCTCAAGACGTGCCCATGGAATGCGTATATCTCCGTTGATATCCAGCCGCTGCGGGTTGGCAGCCACTCTGATATCGGGTGCGACGCGCAGTCGGCCAAACTCCGGCATGCGGATCTCAAGCGGCGAGTCTCGACCGTTGAGCGCCATGCTGGCCTGCCAGTTTTCAGTGGTGGGCCAGTTGGCGTTGCCGTTGAGGTTCCAGCGAGCACTACCGACCTGCAGATAGCCATCCAGGGTGCCTCGATCGCCCTGAAAGACCATCGCCATGCGGGCATCATCCAGAGCCACCGGCAGCTGATCACCGCGGGCCCGAACGTCACTGAGCACCATGTTGCCGTTGAGTCGCGGCTCAACCAGTGTCCCGGACAGGGACACATCGCCATTGAGCTGACCGGCCAGTTCGTTGAGCACCGCGACCAGCGGCGTATAGGGTGACAGGGTCACGCCGTTGATCTCCAGCCTGCCAGCCAGCGTTCGACTGCCCAGCGGATCACCGATATCGGCATTCAGTCGTAGACTGCCGGCATCACGCAGATCCATGTTCAGCCGCGCCTGCGCTCTGTCAGGCGTGGCCTCGGCATTAACGCGAATGCCCAGCTGCGGCAGGGAAAAGGGCTGCCCCTGCGCGTTCTGGCCGCGGACATCGACCTGACTTTGCAGATCGGTATCCACGTTCCAGCGACTCCCCGCCTGCGACCACTGTGCGTTGATATCGCCCTCGAGCCCGCCGGCCAGACGCCACTCGGGAGGTAAATAATCGTTGGCCAGCGCCAGATCGACATCGGACAAACGCAGGGCCGCGCGACCGCTGTCGGCACTGGCCTGTAGCGTGTCCACGGAACACAGCCGGCCGCCCTGTCGTCTGGACAGACAAAACGGCGCGGCCGTCACGCTCGATTGATCCAGCAGCGCTGTAAATTTCAGGGGACCATCAAGGGCGATATCGCCCCCCTGGGGGGCGCTGACTTCCAGCGGTGATATCGCGCCGGCGTAGCGCTGCGCCGCCTGATCAAAACTGCCATCCAGCGCCATGCGTACTCGACTGACCGGCAGACCGTCACCACCGTCGACATCCAGCGTTAGTCGATGCTTTTGGAGGGTGCCATTAAGCGCCGTACTCACCTGACGAATCTGCTGATCAGCGGCGCTGATATCGCGGGCATCAAGATCGACATCGAAGCTCGGATTCTCGAGCCCCTGCGCCCTGGCCGTCAGACGAAGCGCACCGACCCGATTGTCCTGAAAACGAAGCCCCTGACCGCGCAGGTCGATGTTGCCCTCAGGGTTATCCAGCGTGCCCCTGAGCCGGATCTGGCCGTTGGCACTGCCTCCCAGCTCCGGCAGAATGGTCCCTAGCGCCGGTGCCGTGATGTCGGCATTGAGTGACAGCCGATCGCCGATATCGCCATTGGCCGACAATCGGTTATTGCCCTGGCGCAGATCCAGCTGATCGATATGCCACTGCATGTCGCTGTTGCCGTTCAGCCGGCCTTTCAGGGAAAGCGCGCGCTCCTGAAGTGTGCCATCAATGGCAAGCTCGGGCACCTCGACACGCCAATCGTCACTCTGCTGCTGGAAACCGGCGCGCAGTTTGCCATTGAGACGACCGGTGACCGCATCGGTAAAGTTCTCAAGGCGCAGGTTGCTGAAATCAAGCGATGATGCCACATCCAGCGACGGTGACCATATCGCTGTGCCGCGGGCTTCCACCTTGCCATCACCGGTCGTCACGGTGAGCGGCGCCCAGCTGAAATGGGCAATGTCACCCTCGCCTTTCAGACGAATATCCAGCGGCGAAATGTCGGGGCCCTCGACATGAGCGGCCGTCGCGAGCTGATAGCCATCCAGCGAGCCTTCGGCGTTGATATCGATATCACGCGCACGCCATGTCGCCACACCGGGCTCGTCCTCGAGCGGCCAGCGCACCTGCGGACTCGACAGCTGTAGCCTGAACGGCAGATCGGGTGCCAGAAGATCGGCATGCGCATTCAGGGCAGCCTCGATGGGCCCGCTGGCATTGACGGAAAGGTTCAGATCCGAGAGCGCACCATGGGCATCAAGTTCAACATGCTCGCCCTCAACAGGCGCCTGCAGGGCGTCAGCCACCATTGATAGCGTCAGCGGATAATCGTCGCTGAGTGAAGCCTGCGCGCTCATGGACAACCGTGCAATGGAGGAATCAAGGGTCAGCCGGTGTAGCTCGATGTCGGAACCCCGGGTCTGTACTGCCAGCGCCAGCTGATTGACCGTAACGGGCGTCTCCCCCTCCAGTCTCAGCCGGTTGATGGCAACGTCCTCGGCATCGATATCCAGTGGCAGCGTGATTTCGGGCATCACAATGCGACCCTGATCATCCGTTTGTCCGATGATATCGGCCAGCGGATTGGCCAATGGTTTCTGACCGAGCTCGGCCAGCGTCTCCAGCACGGTGGGCGGCTCGGGATTGGCGACCTTCATGGCACCGTCAACGGCGCTGGAAGAGAGCGCAAATGAAGCGTCATCGGTCAGCAATACCGGGGGTGTTGATGATGCGACTGACTCGGCGGCGGCAATGGCCTGTGCGGTGATCATGTCAGGACGCGCAACACGCTGAGCGGTGCGCACATCCACGCTGGCACCGAGAAGATCCGGCTGATCCAGCCCCGGTGAAGACGCAGGGACCACACGGGTATCTTCCAGCCGTGTTTCCCCCAGGCTGAGATGGCTGCCTTCAAACACGGCACTGCTGTGAAAGTGGCCCAGTTCAACGCGGGTGCCGTCAGCCAGACGCACGCGAATATCGTTCAGGCGAAGGTCACGCAGCTCCACGGGCAGCGGCGTGCTGATCCGATTCATTGTCGAATCGTCATCGGTGGTGTCAGGCGCTGCGTTATCGCCACCGCGTAACACGACATCGACACCGCTGAGCTGCAGCTGATCCATGCACAGCCGGCCGCGCAGCAGGCAGTCACTGCTCCAGTGCAGGGCAAATTGATCTACATCCAGGCGAAGTGCCGGCAGATCCAGATGCAGCCCCTGGAGGGTAAAATCGTCCAGCAGTGCCCCCTGGGCCTGCTCGTAGGTGATAAAGCCGCGCGACTGTGCCTGCTCAAGCAGTCTGGCGGTCCCCCAGGTTGAAAGGACAACGCCTGCCACGAGCAGGACAAGCGCAAGAAGCGTCACCACTATCCAGAGGATAGCGCGAGGCAACAACATCAAAATTCGGGGCCGATGCCGAAGTGCAGACGCCAAGAGTCCTCCTCACTATCAAAGGGGTGGGCAATGTCCAGACGAACCGGCCCAACGGGTGAAATCCATCGCACGCCTACGCCTGCGCTTGTCTTGAGCTCGTCCGGCCACCAGTCGTTGAAGGCGTTGCCGGTATCCACAAAGGTGGCACCCCACCAGTTATTGGCCACCTGTCGCTGATATTCCAGGGAACCAACCAGCAACTGCTTGCCGCCCAGCAGATCGCCATTGCTGTTTTCAGGCGCAATGGTTTCGTATTCGTAGCCACGCACGCTGGTGTCACCACCGGTGAAAAAACGCAGTGACGGCGGTACCTGACTGAAATCGCTCGTACTGGTGGCCCCGACCGTGGCACGACCCACGAAACGGTTGTTGGCGCCCAGACTCCTGATCCACTGGCTGTCAAAGCGGGTACGCAGAAAATTGGCGTCCGAGCCCCAGACATCGCTTGAGCCTTCTACCAGAATGTCCTGGCGATCTCCCCACATGGGGAAGCGGGTATTGTCGGTGCGTGTACGCGACCAGCTCATGCCCGGGATGAAAAGCAGTACCTGATCCTCTTCATCCCCCTGGGTGAAATCCTCATAGGTGGTTCGCAGGTAGGCATTTTGTATCCAGTCATTTTCGAAACGCCACTCCCGACCGAAGGCCACCGAGCTTTCAAAGCTGCGGGTATCGCTGTCACTGCGATCGGTGTTCTTGAAGCCATAGCGCATGTAGTAATTGTCACGCGCAGGATTATCAAGCGGTACGTTGTACTCACCGGTCAGCGTCTGCTCGGGCCCGGAAAGGCTCAAATTGTTGTCGAGACTGTGCCCCCGATCATTGAGCCAGGGCATTTCCCAGCCAAAGTTGACTCTCGGCCCGACATCGGTTGAATAGCCGATGCCGGTTTCAAACTTGTGGCGATCCTCCGGCGTTACGCTGACATCGATAGGCACAGTGGCGCGCTGCGGTTTTTCCCGCGCGTTGAGCTCATCACGAAAATTACGGCGCTCGCTCTCCTGACCCTCGACTTCAACACGAGCATCCGGTGAAGAGCTCACGACGGGTGAGGTGGTGCGTTGGGAGCGTTCATCGAGTCGGGGCCGAACGCTGATGCTTCTAAACCAGCCGGAATCGCCAAGACGCTGGCTGTAGCGGGCCACATCTGTTGCCAGATAGCGATCCTCGGGATCGAATGGGGCCATCCGGCGCAGGCGCTCTTCACGGATCTGGCTGCCGGTGACAAAGATATCGCCAAAGCGATAACGCTCTCCGCTTTCAAATACCAGCGTGATGTAGGCGGCATGCTCCCAGGGATGCACTTCGATACGGCTTTGCCGGTAGCGGGCATCGAAATAGCCCCGCTCCAGCGCCAGCGCCGTCAAGCGAGATTTGAGGGTATCGTAAGGGGTATGAAGCAGGCGCTTGCCTTCCATTTCAGCCAGAGGATTGGCTTCAAGAGCTTCCTGAAAGGGCTCGTCCTCTTCTGCCTGACCTTCTATGCGCACGACCACCGAACGTACGCGAACGGGTTTTCCCCGGTCGACGTCAACGACCACCTCTTCACGATTGCGAAAGCTGGTCGAAATTTCGGGCTCATAGTAACCGAAGGGTTTCAGGGCATCCCTTGCTCTTTGCGTCACTTCGGCGCCATAGCTTTGAGTATCGGCGTTTTCGGGAATATCCAGAGATTGAAGATAGTTGCGGATATTGGTGGCCAGCTCACCACGGACACCGTTGACGTCTGCATCGATGGCAAACACGGCAGGTGCCTGACCGATGCCACTCAGCAGCAGCGTCAGTAAAAGCAGCCTTCGGGCAGATGTACCGGCGATCATGCGGTGACGAGAAAGGGATCGCATAACGTTCAGGATTTTCCTTGATGACATGAATCACACCGTATGACACGGGGCTGGCTGCACCCTTCAAGGATTCAGAAGATCCTGAAGCGATTCCTGAGCGGCATGCAGACTGGTCTGATTCTGTTGAAGCCGCTCGAGCTGCGCCGCCAGTTCATCCACTCGCGTACTGATCGAGGCCAGCGCCTTTTTTTGGTCAGCCACGCTGGCAGCGAGCGTTTCCAGATGCTGACTGTTTTTATCCGTGGTCTGCAACTGGTTAGAAAGCTCGGCGTTAGTATTATCGACATCTTCAAAGCGTGCATCATAGGTGCGTTTCAGGCCGTCAATGACAGTATCCAGCGAACTCAGCGATTGCTGTAGCGACACCTGCGTTTTCTGACGCAGTGCATCAGCCCTTTCCAGCTCGCTCAGCCTGGCCTTCTGCCCATCGTCAGCGCGTTGCTGTTCAAGCTGCTGCTGAAGGGCATCAAGGCGTGTGCGCTGGTTTTGCTGCTCTCCTCGAATGCCTTCAAGCACCTGTTCAAGGTTGGTCGACATTTCCTGACGATCAGCAGTGACCTGCTGCGCCCTGTCCGTCAACGCAGCCATTCGATCGGACCAGTGCTGGCGATCCTGATAATACTGCACGCCGAGGGCTGCGACAGCTCCGGCAAGCAACAATAAAAGTGCATAAAGAGGCCACAGGGGCCTTTTGCGCAGGCCGCGATGGCCTCCGGGATGTCGCGGTTCTGTTCGGGTCGAATACGCAGCGTTGCGATCAGCGCCTATGACGGGCTCTTCATGATCTTTTTGCGGCATGAAAGTCTCGAGAAATGTAGCAGCCAGAGATACGACCCGCCCTTTTCAGCCAGGTCATGAAACTGCATGCATGCTACGATGCATGGCCTGTGAAAAGCCAGTACAGGCTATCCGGCAGACAGACTTGAACGGCAATACCAGGGGCTCCCTGGTCGGAATGGAACGTGGATCATGCCCCTTGAACTGCCCTCCCTGCCCTATGCAACGGATGCACTGGCACCCGTTATTTCTGCACACAGCCTTCGCATGCATCATGAAGGCGTTCATGCAGACTATCTAAAGCGCCTGAACGCACTGCTGGAACGCGGTGACAACGCGAGCCCTTCGCTCGAACAGGTCATGAGCACCGGTCGCGGAGAAGCTCAGGCCTGCGCGTGTCAGGCCTGGAACCATACCTTTTTCTGGCAGTGTCTGACGCCCTGGTATCATCCTCCCGGACAGGCACTCGAAACGGCGCTTACAGCGCGATGGGGAAGCCTTGAGGGTTTCCAGGAGGCTTTCATGGCAAGTGCCATGGCGCACTTCATGGGCGGCTGGACGTGGCTCGTATACACCCCGCAGGGGCGTCTGGATATCCATAATGCAGTCGATGCCGGCTCCCCCCTGCTCAAGGGCCTTACACCGCTATTGGCCATCGATATGTGGGAGCATGCCTGGTATGTCGATTTTGGAAACGACCGGCGCAAGTATCTTCAAAAGTTGTGGAAGATCATCAACTGGCCGTTTGTCGAGCAGTGTCTCAAGGATGCCATGGCAACGGCACAAGGCAGACGCAATCTGTTGCACGTCTGAAAAATGGCGGGATAACGACAGTGAAAGGCGGTGCCGGCATGATTCTCCAGAGAGATATCGATACCGGCCCGCCCATCTGAAATCAGCGCTCGTCGTTCGCTGATCTTTCTTCCGGCTCGGCGCTTCGACCGATGCCCCGATAATAGAACCCGTGCTGCGCCACAAACGATGGATCGTAAATGTTGCGCCCGTCCAGAATCAGCGGGGTCGACATCAGTGTCGACAGACGTCGCCAGTCCGGGTTCCAGTACTCCTTCCACTCGGTGACCAGCAGCAGCGCATCGACATTTTCGCAGGCAGACTGTGCGGTGCCTGCCAGTGTCAAAAGCGGATGCTGACCATAGTAGTGCTCGATGGCAGGCAAGGCAGCGGGGTCATGCAACCTGACATGAACACCCTGCGCCCAGAGTGCATCAAGCAGCCGGAGTACCGGCGCGTGAGCAATCCGTGCAGTGCCCGGCTTGAAGGCCGCGCCCCAGACAGCCACCGTGCGTCCTTCAAGATTGCCATCATAGTACTGCCAGAGCTTGCGAAAGAGCTCTTCCTGCTTCTGCTCGTTAACCTGCACAACCTGCTCGAGCAGCCCGTTGTGCTGACCTTCCCGAGCCCTGATGCTCGATAGACGATACAGGTTGCGAGCAAAGCTGGGACCACCGAAACCACATCCCGGATAGAGGTATTCGCGACCAATACGGCGATCCGACCCCATCGCCTGACGCACCAGCTCGATATCCACATTTAAACTGTCGGCCAGGCTTGCCAGCTCATTCATATAGCTGACGCGCGTGGCCAGCATGCCGATAACGGCAAGTTTGGTCAGCTCAGCAGCCCGTCGTGGCATCAGGCGTACACTGTTTTCACGGCGATTGAAGGCTCTGAGAAGCTCAGTGATCTGACGCGTGGCCCAGTCGTTCTCGCTGCCCAGAATCCAGCTGTCGGGACGCGTGAAGGTGGCCATGGCCCGGCCCTCTTCAAGCATGTCCGGCAGCGCTATTGCGACCTGACGCTCCTTGCGAAGCAGCGTCTCGAGAATTTCCGTGTGGCCGATCGGGAAGGTACTGTTGTTGACCAGTACAAAATCGTGCGGCTCACGCCCCAGCGTCTGTTCAACCCAGTGATCGGCATCGTTGCGCTGATCGGCCGAAACGGCCAGCCAGTAGACATTGGCACTGGGCAGGGATTTCGAACTTTCGCACAGGGTCAATGATCCGTTATCGATGCTCTGCGACAGCTGGTGATAAAGCCCTGGCTCATTTCTGATCCAGTCCGTCTCGGCCAGAACACTCCACGGCTGAGAAGGATGCGGCCACCAGTATACCTGGTGGCCAACCATTGAGAGTGCGGCGGCTGCCGTTGCCGCACCCAATTCGCTTCCATGCACTACCACCTGCATGATTATGCCTCGCTTTGATAGCGCTTCAGCAGCTCGCGGAACCCTTCGCCGTATTTGGGATGACGACGTGCAAACGACAGTGTCGCTTCCAGATAACCGAGCTGATGACCGCAGTCGAAAGTTTCACCTTCCATACGATAGGCAGCAACGTCCTGCTTGCTGCGCAAGGTATCGATGGCGTCGGTCAGCTGAATTTCATTGCCTGCACCGGGACGCGTTTCGGCAAGTACCGGGAAGATGCTGCCCGGAAGCAGATAACGCCCGATAACGGCCAGTGTAGAAGGCTCGGTACCGGCTTCAGGCTTTTCTACCATGCCCGTGATCTTTTCACTCTTGCCGGCTTCGGGTGTTTCACCTTCAAGGGCCACGATGCCGTACTTGTAGGCGACTTCGGCCGGCACATCCTGAACCATGATCTGAGCAGCACCCGTTTGATCATAGGCGTCAATCATGCCACCCAGATCGTTGCGCGTCATGCCCTCGTCGTCGACCAGAACGTCCGGCAGCAGTACGGCAAAGGGCTCATTATCACCGATTACCGGGCGAGCGCAGAGAATGGCGTGACCAAGTCCCAGGGCTTCCGGCTGACGAACGCTGATAACGGACACATCATCCGGGATAATATTTCGAAGCTCATCCAGCAGCTCTTTTTTACCCTTCGCTTCAAGCTGAGTCTCAAGCTCGAAATGCTTGTCGAAGTGGTTTTCGATCGCTGATTTTGAAGAGTGCGTGACCAGCACGATCTCCTTGATACCTGCCTTGACGGCTTCCTGGACGACATACTGGATGACCGGCTTGTCGACAATCGTGATCATCTCCTTTGGAATCGCCTTGGAGGCGGGGAGACAACGGGTGCCAAAACCGGCGACAGGCAATACTGCTTTACGAATCATTCATCTTCCCTTTGCTATCAAAAACAAGAAATATGAGTATCAAGGGCACGCTATATGCGCGCCATAGGGCATCGTGACCGATCAGCGATTCAAAATCTTGCTCGAAAAGGCGAAATTGAGCACGACACCCGGTAAGAAGGTTATAACCCCACAAAATACCGAACCTTGGATTTTATATCCTTGGCAAAATGTTTCTTTTTGTACATAACTTGGTTATATGTGATTTTAGCATACGTTTGGATAACGGTATAAAAAGACTTTTTTATTTTGTACCAGAGCCTTTTACATGTATCGGTCAAAGCGACACGTGTCCTGGTCAAGGAACCTTCCTGCGCTTTCCTGTCATTTTGCTCAAGTTCGTAATGCCTGGCGACATCTGGTTCATCATTTCAACAGACTCTATACAATACAAGGCAGCACCTATCGCCCACTCTCACAGGAGCTTCTTGATGAGCGAAAAACAGCATTCCAATGTCGATCCAGGTGAAATTGCCAAGTTTGACGATCTGGCCAGTCGCTGGTGGGACCGTGAAGGCGAATGCAAACCGCTTCATGACATCAATCCGCTACGTCTTGATTATATCGATCAGCGAGCGGGCCTGACCGGCCATCGTGTTATCGATGTCGGCTGTGGTGGCGGCATTCTTAGTGAAGCGATGGCGCATCGCGGCGCAGAGGTTACCGGCATCGATCTGGGAGAAGCACCACTTTCTGTTGCCCGCCTTCATCAGCAACAAAGCGGCATCGAAGTGGACTATCGGTGCATCAGTGCCGAAGACATGGCCGACGAGCAGCCAGGCAGCTTCGATGTCGTGGTCTGTTTTGAAATGCTCGAGCATGTCCCCGATCCCGGTAGCGTCATCAAGGCCTGCGCGCGCATGGCAAAACCTGGTGGCCATGTCTTTTTCTCAACGATCAATCGCAACCCCAAGTCATGGGCGATGGCTATCGTCGGCGCCGAATATGTCCTGAACCTTCTACCCCGCGGTACCCATAGCTATCAACGGTTTATACGTCCTTCCGAACTGGCTCGCTGGGCACGTCAGGCTGACCTCGATGTTCAGGACATTACGGGAATGATTTACAACCCCGTCACACGTCACTATCGGCTATCCAACAAGGATCTTGACGTCAACTACTTCATGCATACCCGCGTGGCTGGCTCATGACTCTGGAGGCTGATATTCCAAAAGCCGTGCTGTTCGATCTGGATGGCACTCTGGTGGATACGGCACCGGATCTTGCGCGTGCGACCAACGCGCTTCGAAAAGAGCACGGATTCTCTCCCCTGCCCCTTGATGATATCAGGCGTGAAGTATCTCACGGCGGCAGCGCACTCGTTACTCTGGCTCTGGGTTTGGAAAAGCAGGCGCCGGGGCACGACAAGGCTCGTGCTATTTTGCTGGATTACTATGGTAAAAACGTTGCCGGGGAGAGCTGTCTTTTTGAAGGGCTTGAGAAAGTACTCGACGTCTATCGCAAAACGAAACGCCCGTGGGGGATTATCACCAATAAACCTCGGGAATATGCAGTTCCTTTGCTCGAGACGCTGAATATAAAGCCGGATGTACTGTTGTGTGCCGACGATTTACCAGTAAAAAAACCCGATCCAGCACCGTTGATTGAAGCAGCACGACGTCTGAATATTGCGCCAGAGTACTGCTGGTATATCGGTGATCATCTACGTGATATTCAGGCAGCCAACAATGCTGGCATGACAGCCATTGCCGTGAAGTATGGTTATTTACGTCAGGGCGATGAACCCGATGAATGGCCTGCCAGTCAATTTTTTGACACACCGGTATCGCTTTGCGAAGCGTTGCTACAGCACTGTCGCCATGCCCCAGCAACCTCCTGAATAGCGAGTGGCCTTACGCAAGCAGCGGGCATTCGCCTTTCACGAACTGCCCGCAAATGTAGACTGCATATTTTAACCGCTGGTTTTTTGCATGAATTCGCGCGCAAGACCAGCCGCATCACTATCCGAGTGCTCGCCGATAACCTTTTTCAGCATGCTCTGACTTTCAGAACCCTTGCCCTGACGAGCGTAAACAAGACCCAGTTTGTACATCGCATCAGGCACCTTGTTGCTCTGGGGATAGTCACTAACAACCCGGTTAAAGGCCGAGGCTGACTTGTCCAGCTGAGACTTTGCAGAGTAAAGTTCACCCAGCCAGTACCAGGCATTGCCGTTGAGACCCGACTGCGGATAATCCCGATTAAAGGCCTCAAAAGCAGATATGGCCTGATCGAATTCACGCTTTTGAACGTGCGAAAAAGCGACCTGATAAGCACCTTGAGCGTCACTGGAAGAAGAGGCTGACCCGCCGCCTGAAGAAGACTGACTGCCGCCCGAAGCTGCCTGAGTTATGGGGTCGCTACCGGCTGAAGCGCTGCCATCATCGCTGGATGATGATGCCCCGCCATTTCCCTGAGAGCTACTCAAGCGCTCTTCAAGATCCAGATAGCGCTGCTGGGACAGTTTTGTTTGCTGTTCCAGCTGATGACGCAGTTCTTCAATCTGTCCACGAAGCTGATTGATATCCTGCTCCTGGCTTTGCAAACGATTGAATATCTGCAGATTGCCCGAGCCAGAGTCCGTGGAAGCCTGATTATAAAAAGAGCCTGTTTGTGCGGATGCCCAAACGGACAGCGGGAGCACAAGGGCTCCCGCGCCGCACAGTCGAATAAGACTGTGTTTCATTGCTTACTCCGGGATCAGTAGTCGATGACGACGCGACGATCCTGAGAATAGGCCTGTTCACCGTTGCCGGAAGCAGCGCGACGCTCTTCACCGTAGCTGACAACTTCGATCTGCGAAGCAGGCACGCCCTGGATGGTCAGATACTGGCGTACGGCGTTGGCACGACGCTCGCCAAGACCCAGGTTGTACTCACGAGTACCGCGCGGATCGGTATGGCCTTCCAGTACGATATTGGAGCTGGAGTTACGCTGCAGGTACTGAGCATGCTGATTCAGCATGGATTCGTACTGCGGGCGAATGCTGTCGCTGTCGAAATCGAAGTAGACACGGTTTTCGCTCGGCATTTGCGCCTGCTGTCCGGTGTTCTGACCGGTAGCACCAGAGCTGGTGTTCATGCCCTGGGTGGAAGAACCGCTGTTCATGCCGGCGTTCTGCTGGTCGCCATCCTGTGTGCCGCCGCCGCTGGAACAACCAGCGACAACTGCCAGAGAGAGTGCGGCCGCCAGAGTCTTGGCGTAGGAAGAAAACTGCATGATGATCTCCTTGCTCTTATAAAGAATGACAAAATTCATTCTAGTCGTTTAATTCAAAAACGGCGACCAGGAAGGTTCACGAACCTCACCATTGGGTGAAGGTATTACGAAAGAAGCCCTGCCATCTGCCGAAACAGCACCAAGCACACCACGTGCTCCCTGCTGTGTGGCATATATCACCATTGTGCCATTGGGCGCAACTGCCGGCGCTTCATCCTGATAAGTATTGGTTAATGTTGTCACACGTCCTGACGATAAATCCTGCCTTGCCACCTGAAAACCGCGGTCGGTTCGAGTGGTCATGAAGATAAATCTGTCGTCGGGTCCATACAGGCCGCCGGCATTGTAATTGCCGGTAAACGTCATGCGTTTCGCATTTCCGCCGGAAGCATCCATCTGATAAAGCTGAGGCTGACCGCTACGATCGGAAGTAAACAGGATCGAACGACCGTCAGGGCTCCAGTCCGGCTCGGTATTGATGGCGCTGGTGTTTGTCAGGCGCGTCAGTGACCGGGATGCCAC
Source organism: Kushneria sp. EE4 (assembly GCF_977968315.1). Next base: position 1,193,422 of record NZ_OZ386212.1, on the reverse strand, counting down.
GTCCATTACGTAGATTTCGGGATTGCCATCCTTGGAAAGCGACATGGCAAGCCTGCGGCCATCAGGAGACCAGGCCGGCGCGCCATTGATACCCTTGAAAGAAGTAAGCTGGACGCGACGCCCGCTGGAAAGCTGCTGCACATAGATGGCAGGCCGGCCTGACTCGAAAGAAACATACGCCAGCTTTTGACCATCGGGCGACCAGGCCGGTGACAAGATGGGCTGATCGGAAGACAGGATCTGCTGTGGACGATGGCCGTCCTGATCGGCGATATAGAGGGCATAGTTGATATTGGGATCAACGCCATTGGCCGTAACGTAGGCAATGCGTGTCTGGAAAGCGCCACGAATACCGGTAATTTCTTCAAAGATCTGGTCGGCAATGTAGTGCGAACGCGAGCGCAGCTGGTCTTCACTGGACGTTACTACTTCTCCCAGTTCGCGGCGCTGGCCCGATACATCATGAAGCTCGTAGCTGATCCTGTAGCCGTTCCCGGAAGACTCGATACGCCCTACCACCAGGTAGTTGGCCCTGACGCGACGCCAGTCACCATAATTGATGTTGTCTCCACTGGCAGGTCTTGAGATCAGATCCTGCGGCGCCAGCGGCGCAAACTGCCCGCTATGCTCCAGATCATCGGCAATGATTTTACCGATATCCTCGGAAGGACTGACCCCTTCACCGCGAAAGGGTACGACTGCAATCGGAATAGCATTATCGTTACCACGTGTGATCTCGATGGTGAGATCACCCGCTGCCTGCGCCATCAGGCTGGCCATCATGAGCATCATGAAGCCGGCCAGTGCCATTAGTTTTTTCATCAGCACACACCCTCGGGTTTTAACGATCCTTGATTTCTGACACCTGTTGTCGAAGCAGATACACTATCGACCACGTTCCTGCCGCCGCGGCAGGGGCCCTGCATTTAGCGCACATCCTCGGGATTAAAGCGCAGGTTGAAACTTCTGAATTGCTGTCGCGCTTCAGGCGGCAACTGACTCATTTCGGTAAATGGCGCTGCCCTTTCTACAGCCTGCACAGCGGAACGATCAAATCCCGCGTCTCCACTGCTGCTGGACACCGTGGCAGACAAAAGCTCTCCGGTCGGCAGGAGTTGAACCCTGACCACTGTTACCAGCCCGGGAGCGGCATTGGGCGGACGTGACCAGCTCTGCTCAACGGCGCGACGTACCAGATTCATGAACCCGTTCGAGGCTTCCTGAGCCTGGCGTGCGTTGGCAATAGACTCTGCCTCATTGGTAATTTCATCGCCAAAGGCATCCTGACTGGCGACCGCGGCGGCCTCTGCAGCTCGCTTGCGATCAGCCTCGGCCTTCTTTTTGGCCGCTGCTTCAGCTTCGGCTTTCTTTTTAGCCGCTGCTTCGGCTTCGGCTTTCTTTTTAGCTTCGGCTTCCGCCTTCTGTTTGGCCTCGGCTTCTGCCTTCTGTTTGGCTTCGGCTTCTGACTTCTGTTTGGCTTCGGCCTCTGACTTCTGTTTGGCTTCGGCCTCTGACTTCTGTTTGGCTTCGGCCTCTGCCTTCTGTTTGGCCTCGGCTTCCGCCTTCTGTTTAGCCTCGGCTTCTGCCTTCTGTTTGGCCTCGGCTTCCGCCTTCTGTTTGGCTTCGGCTTCTGCCTTCTGTTTAGCCTCGGCTTCTGCCTTCTGTTGCGCCTGAGCCTGCTCGCGCGCCTGCTGTTCCTGAGCCTGCTGGGCGGCGACTTCCTTGGCCTGTTCGGCGCGACGCTGCGCCGCCTCCTGTGCCTCTTGAGCCGCCTGCTCTGCTTGGCGCGCCTGTTCAGCGGCTTCGGCCTGCTGACGTGCCGCTTCTTCAGCGGCGTCATCCTGAGTGGCTTCCGGTTCGGGCTGTTCGCGCTCCGGCCCCTGCTGAGCGCGCGGCTGTGCTTCGGTAGCCTGCTGCGCCTGATCAGTGGCGGTCTCCATTGAAATCAACTCGGCCTGCACCACGGCATTGGAAGTTTCAACGGGGTCACTTTGCGGCCAGCGGAAAACCATCAGCCCGATAACGCCCACGTGCAGCAAAACCGCAAGCACGGTGGGCAACGTATAGCCTACACGGCGATCGTGTCTGGCCATTGTTTCTCCCTACTGCTGGTCGCCAGGCGGTGGATCAGAGATCAGTCCCACGTTGGGGACGCCTGCGTTTTGCAACGTCCCCATAAGCGTTACAACCTGACCATAGGAAACGTTGCGATCACCGCGCACCATGACAGGCGTGCCCGGGTTGCGATTGAGTACCGCAATGACCTGATCGCTGATCTCATCAAGTGACTTGCTCTGCTGCTCATCGCCGAGGCTGATGTAATACGCCCCCTCTCGATTGACCGTCACGACCAGCGGCTCATTGTTACTTTGAACCGGTTCGGAGCTGATTTGCGGCAGATCAACATCGATGCCCTGATTGATGGTGGGCGCGGCAATGATAAAGATGACCAGCAGTACCAGCATGACGTCGATAAACGGCACGACGTTCATCTCGCTGGAAAGCTTTTTGCGTCGGTTGCGTCGATAGGATCCCTGCATGACACGCTCCTCAGGTGTTTTCGCCGGCGCTGCGATTTTGCAGGTTGCGATGCAGGAAGGCATGAAACTCTTCAGCAAAGTTTTCCATGCGGACCATCAGCTTGTCGGCCTTATGGGTCAGCCGGTTGTAGCCAATGTTGGCGGGTATCGCAGCGAAAAGTCCCATGGCCGTGGCCACCAGTGCCTCGGCAATGGCCGGTGCGATGGTGCCCAGCGACACCTGTTGAGCGCCGCCAAGCGCCTGAAAGGTTCCCAGTATTCCCCAGACCGTACCGAAAAGGCCGATATAGACGGCAGACGAGCTGATAAGCGCCAGTATCGCCAGATGCGCGGTCAAACGCTCTTCTTCGCGCGAGACCGAGACACGCATGGAGCGCTCAACGCCTTCGAGTACGGCATTGTGGCTGCGTGATTTGGGCAGCAGTCGATTGAACTCGCGAAACCCGGAGCGAAAGATATGCGCCGCACCCTGAGGGTTGTCGGCCGGCACTTCCCGGTAGAGCTCATTGAGGTCAACGCCCGACCAGAAGTGTGACTCGAACTCATCAAGTTCCCGGGAGTCACGCTTTAATGCAAAGGCTCGCTGAAAGATCAGCACCCAGGAGAGAACCGAAGCTGCCAGCAGTATCAACATGATCAGTTGAACCACCAGGCCAGAGTGGAAAAACAGCGAAATGACCGACATGGAATCGTTCACGAAAAACCCCTTCAGGCATTCTGGGAATCAAGTGTCATGGCCGAAAGCAGATCTTCGGGCCAACGAGCTGGTTTGTAACGTGTTGCATCGATACAGGCAATATCGACCATACCGCGAAAAAGAAGTTTTCCATTTCGCATGACCTGCTGTTCGAACGCCACGGTGCATTGGCGAGGTGTTCCCGCCCGGGTGTCGACTGTCAGCAGATCGTCCAGTTGCGCCGGCAGGCGATACTGGCACTCCAGACGGCGAACGACCAGTGCAATATTGCGTGAAAGAAGGGAATGCTGTTCGAAACCCTTTGCACGCAGCCACTCGGTACGCCCGCGCTCGAGATAGTTGAGATAGTTGGCGTGATAGACGATACCGCCGGCATCGGTATCCTCGATATAGACGCGCAGGTCAAGAGACGTCATGGCGTTCAGGGCTCCGCCGTCGCTGTGCCATCACCGGCATCCGGAATGTCATCGGTGGGCGAAAGATCAAAGTGGAGATAGGCCAGCCGCGTCACCATACGACCGCGGGCCGTGCGCAGCATGAAACCCTGCTGAATCAGATAGGGCTCAAGGACATCCTCAATGGTGTCACGCTCTTCACTAATGGCGGCCGCCAGGCTCTCTACCCCGACCGGACCACCGTCGAACTTTTCGATCATGGTCAAAAGCAGTCGCCGGTCCATGTGATCAAGCCCATGGCGATCCACGTGCAGCATGTTGAGCGCCTTGTCTGCCACGTCGGCCGTCAGCCGGCCATCGCCACGCACCTGAGCAAAGTCACGAACCCGACGCAACAGCCGATTGGCGATGCGTGGCGTCCCACGAGCGCGACGGGCAACTTCAATGGCACCGTCTTCATCGGCCTCAAAGCCCATGAGCCGGGCACTGCGATTGACGATATGCGTCAGGTCCCCGATGTTGTAAAACTCAAGACGCTGCACAATCCCGAAGCGGTCGCGCAGAGGTGCCGTCAAAAGTCCCGCCCGGGTTGTTGCGCCCACCAGGGTAAACCTTGGCAGATCAAGCTTGATAGAGCGCGCCGCCGGCCCCTCGCCGATCATGATATCGAGCTGAAAGTCCTCCATGGCGGGGTAAAGCACTTCCTCTACCGCCGATGACAGCCTGTGAATCTCGTCGATAAAGAGCACATCACCCGGCTGCAGATTGGTCAGCATGGCCGCAAGATCACCCGCCTTTTCGAGCACGGGGCCAGAAGTGGACTTGATGTCCACGCCCATTTCGCTGGCGATGATATGGGCAAGCGTTGTCTTGCCAAGCCCCGGCGGCCCGAAAATCAGGGTGTGATCCAGACTGTCTTCACGCTGGCGCGCCGCCGTAATGAAGATATCGAGCTGCTCGCGTACCGCTGCCTGCCCGATGTAGTCATCGAGCATGCGCGGACGAATGGCCTGATCCACCCGTTCTTCATCAGGCCGCTCGGCACCGGCAATGAGCCGATCGGTTTCGATCATGAGGTTCTGCCCTTGCTGCTGCGTGTCTCGCTGCCGGCCAGACGATCGGAAAGCGCCATCTTGATCAGTGCCTCGGTAGAAAGCGTGGCATCAAGCCCCGACAGCATTCTGGCCGCCTCGGTGGGCTTGTAGCCCAGGGCAATCAGAGCTGCCTCGGCATCGGCATGATTATCGGCTTCAAGCGGCAGCTCGGCTTCTTCAACCCCCTGCGCCAGCTGCTCGAACTCAGGCCAGTGCTTGAAGCGGTCCCGCATTTCAATGATCAGACGCTCGGCCGTTTTCTTCCCCACGCCCGGCAGTTTGGTCAGCGTTTTGGTGTCATCTTCCATGACACTTTTCATGAACTGCTGTCGCTCCATGCCTGACAGGATGGCCAGCGCCAGACGAGGGCCCACCCCTGAAATCCGGATCAATTCGCGAAAGAGTCGACGCTCGGGCTCATCAATGAAGCCATACAGCAGATGAGCATCCTCGCGCACACTCAAATGGGTATAAAGGCGCACTGTCTCGCCCGGCGCCGGCAATGCCAGCAGCGTATTCATGGAAGCTTCCAGCTCGTAGCCGACCCCATGAACATCGATCACGATCAGAGGTGGTTTCTTTTCAAGCAGTTGACCGTGCAGACGACCTATCATGCGTTGTATATCCAGACAAAAACGGTAAACGAAAAAAGTACATGGCCTTTGAACGCCATCGATATTTAAACACCGGGTCAGGGCCGATAGTTGCGCCAGCTTGATGAACGCGATCTTGTCGAACGGGTCGTTGCCGGCATGGCGATCGCACCGCGACAGGTAAAAAAGTGCGTCAGCGCAATGGCCAGGGCATCAGCGGCGTCTTCCTGGGGCAGCCCTGAAAGCCTGAGCGTTGACTGTACCATATGCTGTACCTGCGTCTTGTCTGCCCCACCGTTGCCCGTCACCACCTGCTTGATACGCCGGGCCGCATACTCATGAACGTCGAGCCCATGATTGGCAGCACACACGATGGCCGTTCCGCGGGCCTGCCCAAGCTTTAAGGCCGAGTCTGCGTTTTTGGACAAAAATACCTGTTCAATGGCCATCTCGTATGGCGCGTGCTGAGCGATGACTTCAGCGACGCCGGCATAGACCTGAGCCAGTTTCTGAGCAAGCGTCGGGGCTTCGATTCTGATACAGCCACTGGCGACATAGCGCGGTGTGGCACTCGAGACATCAATAACGCCGAATCCGGTACGACGAGAGCCCGGATCAATCCCCAAAAGCATCATGAAATGGCCCCCGACGCGTCGACCATGGTCATGATGCTTGCTCGAGGGCATCGAGCACGTGTGATTCGAAATCGACATTGGAATAGACGTTTTGTACGTCATCCAGATCCTCGAGCCGATCAAGCAGCGTCACGACCCGATGCGCCGTCTCGACATCATCGATACTGGAATAGCTGTCCGGGAACATGCCCACTTCGCTGCGCGTCACCTCGATGCCAGCCTGATCCAGGGCGTCTCTTACAGGGCCAAACGCTTCGGGTGTGGTCACCACGTCGATGGCACCATCCTCTCTGGACTGAATATCCTCAGCGCCTGCCTCCAGAGTCGCTTCAATCACGCACTCTTCCGAAATACCGGCAGGCAGCACGATACGCCCCTGCTTGTGAAACAGAAAAGCGACCGAACCGCTGGTCCCCAGATTGCCACCATACTTGTTAAAGGCCGTGCGCACTTCCGAGACGCTTCGATTGCGATTATCGCTCATGCATTCCACCAGAATGGCCACCCCGTCAGGGCCATAGCCTTCGTAAACCAGCTCCTCCATGGCATCGCTGTCGCTGTTGCCAACCCCACGAGTAATGGCGCGCTCAACGGTATCGCGCGTCATGTTATTGGAGAGCGCCTTGTCGATTGCTGCCCGAAGCCGCGGATTGTCCTCGGGGGCGCTGCCGCCCTGGCGTGCCGCCACCGTCAGCTCACGGATCAAACGCGTAAAGATTTTGCCCTTTTTCGCATCCTGAGCCGCTTTTCGATGTCTGATATTGGCCCATTTGCTGTGTCCGGCCATGGAAATTCTCCTTCAACCGCTCGCCATTGCTTGTGTAATGACGTCATACAAAAATACGGGTGTGCAAGGCACACCCGTATTAACCCTAACACTGCCAGAAAGTCGCAACAGAAACGTTTCGTTTCAGATTGCCTGCCGATCAGGACGTTGTGTTATCAGACGCTTTCTGACGCAGGCGAATGTGCAACTCCTTGAGCTGCTCATTGCTGACGGTTCCCGGTGCCTCTGTCATCAGACACGACGCGCTCTGCGTTTTGGGGAAGGCAATGACATCACGGATGGTGCGCCCACCGGTCATCAGCATGACCAGACGGTCAAGGCCGAAGGCCAGGCCACCGTGCGGCGGCGCGCCATGCGCCAGACCGTCCAGCAGGAAGCCGAACTTCTCACGGGCTTCCTCATCACTGATGCCAAGGGCTTCAAACACCTGACGCTGCATGCTCTGGTCGTGAATACGGATCGACCCGCCGCCCAGCTCGGTGCCGTTGAGAACCATGTCATAGGCACGGGAAAGCGCGTTTTCCGGGTTCTGCTTGAGGGTTTCCGGATCACAGGCCGGCGCCGTAAACGGATGGTGCAGCGCTGCCAGACGGCCGCTGTCATCACGTTCGAACATGGGGAAGTCGACAACCCACAGCGGCGCCCAGGCCTGCGTATAAAGCTCCAGATCACCACCAAGCTTAACGCGCAGCGCACCGAGCGCTTCATTAACGACCTTCGCACGGTCGGCACCAAAGAAGAGGATATCGCCGTCTTCAGCCCCGGCCCGGTCCAGCAGCGTCTCGATCACACCGTCCATGAACTTGACGATGGGCGACTGAAGACCTTCGATGCCCTTCGAGCGATCGTTGACCTTGATCCAGGCAAGCCCGCGTGCGCCATAGATACCGACAAAATTCGTATACTCGTCGATCTCCTTGCGCGAGAGTTTCGCACCACCGGGCACTCTGAGCACCGCTACGCGACCATCTTCGGCATTGGCCGGCCCCGAGAAGACCTTGAAGTCGACATCTTTCATCAGATCGTCAACGTCAACAAACTCGAGTGGAATACGCAGATCCGGCTTGTCAGAGCCGTAGCGACGCATGGCGTCATGCCATGTCATGCGCGGAAACTGCGGCAGCGATACATCCAGCACTTCCGTGAATAGACGACGAATCATCTCTTCGGTAATGCCCATGACATCGTCTTCCTCGACAAAGGAAGCCTCGATATCAATCTGGGTGAACTCCGGCTGTCGATCGGCCCGCAGATCTTCATCACGGAAACACTTGGCGATCTGATAATAGCGATCAAAGCCTGCCACCATCAGCAGCTGCTTGAACAGCTGCGGCGACTGCGGCAGTGCAAAGAATTCCCCGGCATGCGTACGGCTGGGAACCAGATAATCACGCGCGCCTTCGGGCGTGGCCCGGGTCAGGATTGGCGTTTCAATATCCAGAAAGCCGTTGTCTTCCAGATAAGCACGAACGCTGTGCGTGATGCGCGAGCGCAGACGCAGGCGATCGATCATTTCCGGACGACGCAGATCGATGTAGCGATACTTGAGCCGTACGTCCTCACCTACCTTGCCATGCTCGTCGAGCTGGAACGGCGGCGTTACGGCCGTATTGAGCACCTCAACCTGCGTGGCGAGCACTTCGATCAGTCCCGTTGGCATATTGGCATTCTGGGTGCCCTCCGGACGCATGCGGATGCGACCGGTAATACGCAGTACATACTCACTGCGGGCTCGATCTGCATTGGCAAAGGCATCCGGCGTGTCGGGGTCGACCACAACCTGTGCAATGCCATCACGATCACGCATGTCGAGGAAAATCACCCCACCATGATCGCGGCGGCGGTGGACCCAACCGCAGAGTGTGACTTCCTGGTCGACAAGGCTTTCGTTTAGCTGGCCGCAATAATGACTGCGCATCTTTAATCCTGTGTTGTAACGCTTGGTGTAATGCCTGAGCTGTTTTAATGCCGAATACACGTTGATGCATCCGGCATGGAGTGGTTTTTGCGGAAACGTCAGCTGTCGGACGTGCCGCCCTTGTCGGATTTGCTGTCACCGGCAAGGTTACGACGACCGGAACTCTTGAAATCGGTCTCGTACCATCCTCCTCCCGAAAGTCTAAAACCCGCGGCCGAAATCAAACGCTCAAGAGCGCCTTCATGACAGGACGGGCATTCAACCAGAGGGGCAGCATCAATCTTTTGAATCTTTTCCAGACGTGTGCCGCAGGCGCGGCACTGATATTCATAAATCGGCATGGCCTTTCATACCCGATATTGGATGTTACTGCAGGCGCTCTTGAGCCAGCCTGCTCCTGACGGGAAACAATATCCATTGGATGGCAGACATTGTTCCCGATGTCTTATTGACGCATCACAGTGCTGACACGACGATACAACCCAATACAAGGCGGCCATTATAGCGCGGCAGACATCATGATGGGCAAGGAGCGCACAACCATGAAAGCAGTAATTCTCGACAGCGATACGCTGGGCAGCGACATTGATCTCTCGACCATTTCCGACCAGGTCGATTACCTCGACTGCTGGGGCGCCACGCCTGCAAATGAGGTGGTGACACGTCTTGAAGGCGCCACCATCGCCATTACCAACAAGGTGGTCATCGACGATGCCATGATGGCGGCACTGCCAGAGCTTGAAATGATCGCGGTGACCGCCACCGGCACCAACAACATCGACATGTCGGGCGCTGACAGGCGCGGCATCCACGTGGCCAACGTTACCGGCTACGGCACACAAAGCGTGGCGCAGCACACCCTCATGATCATGCTGGCGCTGGCGACTCGCCTGCCACGTTATCAACACGACGTTGCCCGCCATCAATGGGAAACGGCGCCCTTTTTCTGCCTGCAGGATCACCCCACCATGCAGCTGGCCGGCAAGCATCTGGTGCTGGTCGGCAGCGGCGAACTCGGTCAGGCCGTCGCACAACTGGCCAGGGCCTTTGGCATGCAGGTGAGCTTTAGCGCAAGACCCGGTGCAGACCGTGATGACCGGCCAACACTCGAGACGCTGTTGCCACAGGCTGATGTCGTGTCCCTGCACTGCCCACTCACACCCGATACGCATCATCTCGTTGGCCAGAAACAATTGGCCCTGATGCAACCTCACGCGCTTTTGATCAACTGCGGCCGTGGCGGTCTGATCGATGAGCAGCAGGCGCTGGAAGCGCTCAGAAGACAGGCTCTGGGCGGACTCGGCGTCGATGTTTTACCGGTAGAGCCCCCTCGCGAAGGTCATGCTTTGATCGACGCACTTGAACAGGAACCACTCAATCTGATTGTCACACCGCACAACGCCTGGATATCGCCCGAGGCACGACAAAATATCGTTTCGCTGACGGCAGGTAATATTCGCTGCTTTCTTCTTAGTCGGTAAAAAACCGGTTTTTCTAAAAAAGATTACGAATATATCCTTAGATAACGGTATAAAATAGACTGTACTGACGTCGTTTCTTGAAAATTAATTTTCAAGCCTTGCAGCAGTCGGCACGATTGTCTGGTCGAACATGGTGTCTAATTCTTTGACAAAGCCCATGAATGACCCCGCAGGTATTTGATAACAGAATGGAAACGCTCAATCAGCATCTTTTTTTGGCACTCAATGTACAGCCACACAGCCATCCACTGACGATCTGGTTTGCCGTTGTCATGGCCAAATACGCCATCTTTTGTATTCCCTTCATCATGATCAAGGGATGGCTTGGCAAAAGTGAAGCGCGTCACAAGATGATGCTGACGGCGCTACTGGCCACCGTGGGGGCGCTGTTGATCAACAATCTGATCGGCTCCCTGCTCTGGTATCACCCGCGCCCCTTTGTGATGCCCCTGGGGCATACGCTGATTGCGCATGCGCCTACGCCCTCTTTTCCGAGCAATCACATGACGATCATCTCGACCGTTGCCTTCAGCTTTCTTCTGCGCCCGGCACTTCGCAGGATGGGCGCGGCCCTGGCAGTACTGGCCGTCCCCATTGCATGGTCGCGCATTTATCTGGGCGTGCACTTTCCGCTGGATATGCTGGGCGCGGTCATCGTTGCCGGTCTGGCCTCCGTCATGATGCTCTGGCTGCAACCACTGTATCTTGAAAAACTCTATGGCCTCACCCGAGGGCTTTATCGCCTTGTTTTCGCACCATTGATCGCCCGTGGCCTGCTGCATCGATAGCATTATTTTGACTCTTGAAAGCCCGCCTTCAGGCGGGCTTTTTTGTGCAGGCGACTGCCTTCACGGGAGGCCAACTACGCAAGGACATGAAACTTATGTCAGACTTGCATTACAGTATTTTCAGCGACTTAAAGAAATGCCGTCGTGACTGACGCCGTCATTTCCTTTCAGGTACAGACGTGGAGCCCTCATATGACACACACCATCATCTTTGACACGGACCCGGGCGTTGACGATGCGCAGGCGATCGCGCTGATCATGGCCCACCCGGATATCGAGGTTGTGGGCCTGACCACTACCTTCGGCAACGTGCGTGTCGAAACAGCGACTCGCAATGCCCTGCTGCTGACAGAGCTGGCCGGTCAAACCATTCCGGTCGCCCGGGGCGCGGACTATCCGCTGGTGAAAACGCCCTACCCGGTACCGGCACACATCCACGGCGCCGACGGGCTGGGCAATCAGACGCTCAGCGAGCCTTCCGGACAGATCGAGCCCATCAGTGCCGCGCAGTTCATCGTGGACAAGACGCGCGAGCGTCCAGGCGAAATCACGCTGATGGCCGTGGGCCCGCTGGGCAATCTGGCCATGGCCATCGCGCTTGATCCTGATGTCATTAATCGCGTCAAACAGGTCGTCATCATGGGGGGCTCGGCGGCGCGTGGCGGTAATGTGACCCCGCAGGCCGAGGCCAACATCTTCTCGGATCCACACGCTGCCAAACGCGTTCTGACCGCTGGCTGGCCACTGGTCATGGTTGGCCTTGATGTCACGCTCGAGACGGTCATTACCCCCGATCGCATGGCGCGTATCGCCCAAAGCCAGGGTGAACTCGGCAAGGTACTGTCTGCAAGCTATGACTTTTATGCGGACTTCTATCGCAGTGCCATCGGCCTTGATGGCTGCTGCCCGCACGACAGCTGCGCCGTGGCTTGGCTTGTGCACCCGGAGCTTTTCGAGACCGTCACCGGCCATCTCGATGTCGTGACCGAAGGCGCTGCGGAAGGCCAGACCATTTTTGCCCCGGCAGAGCGTCAGTATGTCAGTGATCGCTGGTCACAAACGCCCACCGTTCAGGTCTGCATGAACGTGGACGGTGACGCCGTTTCCAGCTGGATCGAGCAGACTCTGACATCATCGAACGCATGATCGTCACGCCATGACAGGGAGGCAACGGTGAGCACAAAGGACAATGGTGACGTACCGGCCCTACCGGAGCGGGATCGGCCCTGGGCACTTTTTCTGGACCTTGATGGCACGCTGGTCGACCTGGTGGATCATCCCGACAATATTGTCGTGGATGAGGCGCTCAGAACGCGCCTTGAAACGCTCAGCACTCTTCTTGACGGGGCGGTTGCCGTCATCAGCGGCCGCGGCATTGACGATCTGGACAAACATCTGACTCTGCCCGGACTTGCCATGTCGGGCCAGCACGGCGCCGAATGGCGTGACAGCCAGGGCAATCGTCATATTGCTCAACATCATCAAAAGGCGCTTGAAGCAGTCCGCCAGCGGGTCAGTGAACATGTTGATCGTGATGACGCCCTCTATCTGGAAGACAAGGGGGCCAGCCTTGCCCTGCATTATCGCCATCGGCCCGAGGCGGGTGACATACTTGAGCCTGAGCTGACCGCTTTGATCGATGAATACCCGGAGACCCTGGAGCTTCATCAGGGCAAGTTCGTGTTCGAGATCAAGGGACAGGGATACGACAAGGGTGTGGCTCTGGAACGCTTTCTGGCCGCCCCGCCATTTGCAGACCGGTGCCCGGTTTTTATCGGTGATGACCGCACCGACGAAGACGGCTTTCGCATCGTCAACGCCCATCAGGGCCTGGCCATCAAGGTTGGCACGGGTGAGAGCATCGCCGCCAGCCGCTTGACCGACCCGAAAGCCGTTCATGAGTGGCTTGATCGATGGATTACGCTGCTGCAGCACTCATGAACGCATCACAGATTTCACGGAGGAAACCTTGAAGCAACTGATCGTGGTATCCAATCGCGTCCCCTCGCCCGACAAGGACAGCGGTAGCCAGGGCGGGCTGGCAGTAGGGGTCATGAATGCTCTGAGCCGTACACGCGGGCTCTGGATGGGCTGGAATGGTCAGCTGGTAGAAGATGCAGAACAGCACGACCCGGAAAGTTACGAAAACGAGGGCGTGCAGTTTGCTACCTTCCCGCTGACCGAGCAGGAGCATGAGCTTTTCTACGTTGGCTACTCCAACGAAGTGCTCTGGCCGCTTTTTCACTACCGCTCGGACATGGTCGAGTATTCACGTGAAAAGGATGCCGGCTATCAACATGTCAACGAGCGCTTTGCTCGTCAGGTCGCCGGGCAGGTATCGCCGGACAGCGACGCCTCTATCTGGGTGCATGACTATCAGCTGCTCTCGACCGGCCACTACCTGCGATCGATGGGCGTGGAAAGCCCGATCGGCTTCTTTCTCCACATTCCGGTGCCGCCGTGGGAGGTGTTTCGAATCCTGCCGCATCATGAGCGCATGATTGAACATCTGTGTGCTTACGACACCATTGGTTTTCAGACGGCTACCGACCTCAGACACTTTCTTGACAACGTCGAGCGCAGTGGCGTGGCTACCGTTGAAGGCAATACCGTTGTTTTCGATCATCGGCGCATCAACACGGGCGTTTTCCCCATCTCGATCGATGTGGATACCGCTCGCGAGATGGCGGAAAAGGGTGAGCAGTCCTCGCGCAGCAAACGCCTGAAGGATTCCCTGCAGGGCGGCCCGCTGATCATCGGCGTGGACCGTCTTGATTACAGCAAGGGGCTCTACAAGCGCTTCCAGGCGTTTGAGCAGCTGCTGGAAAACACCCATACACGCTATGGCAACGTGACCTATCTCCAGATTGCGCCGCTATCCAGAACCGGCGTGGAGCGTTATGCCAGCCTGCGTCGCGAGCTTGAGCGCATTGCCGGACACGTCAACGGCCGCTTTTCGACCTACGACTGGATGCCCCTGCGCTATCTCAACACCGGCTATGACCGCGAAACCCTGATGGGCTTCATGCGCCAGAGCCGGGTCGGGCTGGTCACCCCCTTGCGCGACGGCATGAACCTGGTCGCCAAGGAGTACGTCGCAGCTCAGGACCCGGAAGACCCGGGCGTACTGTTGCTGTCGAATCTGGCCGGCGCGGCTGAAGAACTTGACGGCGCCATGCTGTGCAACCCCTTTGATGTCGAAGAGATGGCCGACATGCTCGATGCCGCGCTGTCCATGTCACTGGAAGAGCGCAAGGAGCGCTGGCAGCGTCTTCACAAGGTGATCAGCACACACGACATTCATCGCTGGGGCGAAAGCTTCATCACCGCGCTGGATCAGTCTGCAACAGCCCGACACGCCAAAAAGCAGTAACCCTGCGCGGCGGGCTCGTCAAAACGCCATGTCGTCGGGACATGGCGTTTTTTTGACCGCTCTGATGTCATGGCCGCATCAACCGGTCTGAAACGCCGACCACTGCTGTGGCGCAATCTCCTCACTGGTAACCCGGTCCACGCGGCTGGCAGGCGGCCCCGTTTGAAGCCAGTCAATCAGGGCTGACACACTGTCGTCGCTGCCTGCCATACCGACCTCGACGCTGCCATCCTCAAGATTGCTGGCATAACCCACCACCTCGAGTTCACGAGCGCGCTGCGCCGTCGCCTGACGAAACCCCACCCCCTGAACATGGCCGACGACTCGAGCCTGCACATACCGCATGACACTCTCCCTGAGCAAATGATGTAGTGAAAGCCTGGCACAATGTTACTACGACGCCGCAGGCGACGTTTCAAGGCCCATTACATTGAGGCCTATTACATTTTGAGAAAGTCGCGCGGCAGTTTTTGCAACTGATGCCAGAGCCGCTCGACATCGGGCTTATGCACCAGCGAGCAGCGGTAAAGTCGGATATCCAGCGGGATATTCCACTTCTCGTCACCGGCGCGGACCAGCCTTTTGGACGCCAGCTCTTCGTGAATGCAGAAATCGGGGATCCACGCCATGCCCACCCCCTGTAGTGCCATACCCTTGAGTCCCTCTGCCATGGCGGTTTCGTAGATGGTACGAAGCCGCAGGCGAAGCGGGTCATTTTTCAACAGCATGTGAACGCTGCGCCCCAGAAAGGCACCCTGGGTGTAGGACAGGTGTGGAATGCTGTCACCGGCCTCGAGATCAAACAAAGGGTTGCCCTGCGCATCCGGCACGCATACCGGCAGCATGCAGACCTGACCGATGGAAAAGGAAGGAAATATCTCGCTATCAAGCTGCATGGTGGCGTAGGGATCATGATAGGCCAGCATCAGGTCGCAGTTGCCGTCACGCAGAACATGAATGGCGTCTCCCACATTCATCGCCATCAAACGTGTCGGCAGCTCGCCCACGCCCTTTTGCAGCCGGGAAATCCAGCGCGGAAAAAAGGCCAGTGCCAGAGAGTGCGCCGCTGCAATATCGAGCGCCTCATTGGCAATATTGAGCCCGCGCAGATGACTGATGCTCTCGTTGAGCTGCTCGACCAGACTGCGCGCCGTTACCAGAAAAAGCTGTCCCTCGGGCGTCAGACTCACGGGTGTGGTGGAGCGGTCGACCAGCATAACGCCTGTCGCCTGCTCGAGCGCTCGAATACGGCGGCTGAAGGCAGGCTGGGTAACATGTCGGCGGCGGGCGGCGGCGGAAAAGCTGCGCGTGGCATTCAAGGCCACGAAGTCTTCCAGCCATTTGGTTTCCAGATTCAACGCTTGTTACCTGCCTTGTTGATCAAGCCTGCCCCCTCAGGGCGCGAGGCCGCGATTCTAACCGCCCCGGGCCGGTAAGTGATAGGCTGCCCCTCCCGGATATGACACATTCCACAACAGCCAAAAAGAGACCACCTCATGTCCAAAAGTACGCATGCACGCGCCGGCATTCCCCTGTGGCAAAAAATCATGGCAGGTCTGGTTCTCGGCGTGATCGCCGGCTGGCTGCTTGGCGACCACGCTCAGTGGCTTGCCCCCATCGGCGAGCTTTTCATCAACGCCATCAAGATGCTGATCGTGCCGCTGGTTTTCACTTCCCTGATCAGCGGCATCGTTTCCATGGGCGACCCGGCCAAGATGGGCAGAATCGGTGGCAAGGCGGTCGCGCTCTATCTTTTGACCACCGCTTTTGCCATTACGCTGGGCATGCTTGCCGCCTCCATTTTTCAGCCCGGCACCGGGGTCGAAATGCAGATGGACAACAGCGTTTCGCCTGGTGAGGCGCCCTCCCTCACCGACATTCTTGTGGGTCTGGTACCGACCAATCCGATCAGCGCCATGGTGGAAGGCAACATCCTGCAGATCATCGTTTTTGCCATCGCACTTGGCGTGTCGCTGGTATTGATCGGTGAGCGCGGCAAACCGCTGATCCGGGTCATCGACTCGACTGCCGAGGCGCTCTACAAGCTCACTTCCCTGATCATGGCCTGTGCCCCGATCGGCGTTTTCGCCCTGATTGCGGTGGTCGCCGGTGAGTACGGCCTGAGCGTTCTGATTCCGCTGCTCAAGGTCATCGGGGTGGTCTATATCGCCTGCATACTTCATGTGCTGGTGGTCTACAGCGGTCTTCTCGCCGTGCTGGCCAGGCTCAACCCCCGGCGCTATCTGACCGGCAGTCTGGACGCCATCGTGATCGCTTTCTCCTCGGCGTCGAGTGCCGGCGCCCTTCCCGTCTCCATTCGCTGCGCGCGGGAAAAGCTCGGGATTTCACGAGGCGTGGCAGGCTTTGTGCTGCCGGTGGGCGCCACCATCAACATGGACGGCACCGCGCTTTACATGGGGGTTGTCGCCCTGTTCGTGGCGCAGCTGACCGGCACCGATCTGAGCACGGCCGACTATGTCATGATCGTTTTGACCGGCACACTCGCCTCGATCGGTACGGCAGGCGTACCCGGCGCCGGGCTGATCATGCTGTCGATCGTGTTTGCCCAGACCAACCTGCCGCTGGAGGCACTGGGCCTGATTGCCGGCATCGATCGCATTCTGGACATGGCAAGAACCGCCGTGAACGTATCCGGCGATCTAATGGTGACAACGCTTGTGGGCAAGAGCGAACGCGAGATCGATCTGGATATCTACAACGGCCGATCATCCGGTACCGCCACTGCCGGCCAGGCCGAGCATTAACCTGTCGGCAATGCTGTCCCCTCACCGATTACTGAATCGGTGAGGCCAGATACGCCGCCCGTGAGGCCAGCTTGTGCCACAGCGGGCGCTTGTCAATCTCCTGAAGAGTCACCTGCCGACAGTTGTCAAAATCGGCTTCAAGCATTTGCGCCACCTCTGCTGCAAAGGTCCGATCCGCCACATAGGCCGTCACCTCGAAGTTGAGACGAAACGAGCGGTTGTCCAGATTGACCGTGCCGACAGCGCTGGTGTGATCATCAATCAAAAAGGTTTTCTGATGTAGGAAACCGGGCTGATAACGGTATATTTTAACGCCGGCGCGAATCATGGCGCCGAGAAAGGAAAACGCCGACAAAAAGACCAGCAGGTGGTCCGGACGCTCCGGCATCATGACTCGTACATCAACGCCTCGAAGAGCGGCCAGCTTGAGCGAGTCCTGCACGCCCTGATCCGGCACAAAATAAGGGCTGGTCACCCAGAAACGCTCGTTGGCCTGATTAATGGCGTGCTGAATCAAAAGACTGGCCGTCTCCAGCGGGTCAGAAGGCCCGGACGGCACGATCACCACATGCTGTCGCGCCTCCCCCGGTGCCCGACGCGGGTGCCAGGCCAGCGACAAAATATCGCCACTCGCCCAGTGCCAGTCTTCCCAGAAGGATTCCTGCAGGCCCAGCACCGCCGGCCCGGTGAGCTTCAGATGGGTGTCACGCCAGTGGCCGTGCTTTTTGCTTTCGCCGCGATACTCAACGCCAACGTTGAGACCACCGACCCACCCCTGGCGTCCGTCGACCACCATGATCTTGCGGTGATTGCGAAAATTGACCTGAAAGCGATGACGCCATCCCTTTGATGAGCCAAAGGGATGCACGGCAATGCCTGCCGCGCGAAGCTCTTCAAAATAACGGTCCGGCATGGCGTGTGTGCCGATCTCGTCATAAAGAAAAAAGACGTGTACGCCGCGCTCGGCACATTCGATCAGCCGCCTTTTGAGCGCCTGGCCCAGCGCATCGTTGCGCACGATGAAAAACTGGATGAGGACGTAATCCTCGGCCTGCTCGATGCCCTCAAAAAGGCTCTCAAAGGTGTCGTGTCCGTTGATGAGCAGCTGACACTGGTTGTCACCGGTCATCGGCAGCATGGCCAGCCGTTCCACCGCGCGAAGCCGGGCATCCTCGGGATGGGCAAAGGCAGGTTCCACCAGGGTTCGAAACTGGTCCAGCACGCGGCGCAGTGACGTATCGCGTTGCTCGCGCGCCGAAACATAGCCGTAAAAACGCGGGCGCCCCAGAAACCAGTAGGCCGGGATGGCCAGATACGGGAAAGTGATCAGGCAGATAATCCAGGCGATGGCGCCCTGAGAGGTGCGGCTCGACATCAATGCCATGAGGCCTGAAAGCGCCCCCAGCAGATGCAGACAGATAATGAACAGGCCGCCCAGCAAGGCTGTCATGTGGGGTACCACCCTTGTTATTAAAGCAGTGGGCGGAGCATAACCCACTATGATATAGGGGTCATTTCTCCTGGCGGGCGTTTACGTGCAGGACGGAGTGTCATGCTGACACCGCGGACACAGATACAGCCGGCGCGATGACACCATAATCCTCTCGATGGGCGTGCCACAGGCGTGACACGGCAGTGCAGCGCGATTGAATACCGCATGACGCCAGCGCCCTCTTGGCTCGCCGGCCTCGATCATGGGGGCACGCCAGCATTCAAGGTTGGTCACACCGGCATGGCGCCAGGCGCGCGCCGTCACCTCCAGAATCTGCTCGGCCAGCCGCTGACGCTGTGAAACGTCAAGGTCCATGGGCCGATAGCGCTCGTGCAGGCCCGCAAAAAACAAGATCTCCGAGCGCAGGTAGTTACCGATACCGGCATAGAAATGCTGATCCAGCAGTAGCGCGCCCAGCCGACGTCGCATGAAACGCGGGCTTTGAAGGCGATCGATAATATCGTCGATGCACACGTTGTGCGTGAGAAGATCGGGACCAAGCTTCGAGAGAAACGGGTGCTGATCGAGCGCCTCGTACCGCCACAGCGAGATATCAGAAGCGCTCATCAGCCACGCCGAATGGGTCGCGGTACTCAGCCTCAGTCGCGGTGAGCGTTTACCGGCAGGTTCGCTGTCACGGCGCATGATGCGCCAGACGCCGTAAAGCTGGTTGTGCGAGTAGATGACATGGTCATCCTCGAACCGGGTCAAAAGCGCCTTGCCCCAGCTGTCAACGCCGGTCACTTTCTGCCCCTTTAGACGCGCTTCGAAAGGCTTGAGATGATCGAAGGCAAACCAGATATCCTCGATGGTGTGACCCGCCAGCACCTTGCCCAGCCGGTCGGCGACACGTCTTATTTCAGGCCCTTCCGGCATGTGATGACATCCGTTGTCAAAACCAGCAATGAATACAAGGACCGCCCGCCCCATATCCCGAGGCGGGCGTTACATTGGCTACTTCAGCTCGATCAAGCGCGCATTAAGCGTTTGCATCTGATCACGCAGCGAAGCGGCCGTTTCAAACTCGAGATTCTGCGCGGCTTCGTGCATGCGATCCTCGAGTTTTTTGATCTCACGATTGACGTCATCAAGGCTCATCCGGCCGATGGCTTCAGGCGTGTACTGCCCCTCGTCTTCGGCGACCTGACGGTCCCCCTTGCGCTTGCTGCGACGGGTGCCCGGCGCCTGAGCGGCCTCCATGATGTCCGCCACGTTCTTGGTGATGGTGCGCGGTGTAATCCCGTGCTGTTCGTTGAAGGCCACCTGTTTTTCACGACGACGCCCGGTCTCATCCATGGCCCGCTGCATTGACCCCGTAATGCGATCGCCGTACAAAATCGCCTTGCCATGGGCGTTACGCGCCGCCCGGCCGATGGTCTGAATCAGCGAGCGCTCGGCACGCAAAAAGCCTTCCTTGTCAGCATCCAGAATGGCCACCAGCGAGACTTCGGGAATATCGAGACCCTCTCGCAGCAAATTGATGCCGACCAGCACATCAAACTTGCCCAGTCGCAAATCGCGAATAATCTCGACACGCTCGACGGTATCGATATCGGAGTGCAGATAGCGCACCCGGATATCATGCTCGGCGAGATAGTCGGTCAGATCCTCGGCCATGCGCTTGGTCAGCGTCGTGACCAGCACGCGTTCACCCACTTCCACGCGCGAGCGCACCTCGGAGAGCAGATCATCCACCTGAGTACTGGCCGGTCGTACCTCGATTTCCGGATCAACCAGTCCTGTCGGGCGCACCACCTGCTCGACCACCTGCCCGGCATGCGCTTCTTCATACGGCCCGGGAGTCGCAGAAACAAAAATGGTCTGCGGCAGGATCGCCTCCCACTCTTCAAACTTCATGGGGCGGTTATCGAGCGCCGAGGGCAGTCGAAAACCGTATTCGACCAGCGTTTCCTTGCGCGAACGGTCACCCTTGTACATACCGCCTACCTGCGGGACGCTGACGTGGGATTCATCAATAAATACCAACGCATCGTCAGGCAGATAGTCGAAAAATGTCGGCGGGGCGTGACCCGGGTCGCGCCCGGAGAGGTAGCGGGAGTAGTTTTCGATGCCGTTGCAGTAACCCAGCTCGAGCATCATTTCGATATCGTAGAGCGTTCGCTGCTCAAGACGCTGCGCCTCGACCAGTCGGTCGTGATCACGCAGGTACTTGAGCCGTTCGGCGAGCTCTTCCTTGATCGACTCGATCGCACCGAGAATCGTGTCACGTGGGGTGACATAGTGCGTTTTGGGGTAGATCGTCATGCGCGGCACCTTGCCACGCACTTCACCAGTCAGCGGATCAAACAGGCTGATGGTGTCGATCTCGTCATCAAAGAGCTCGATTCGCACCGCCTCGTCCTCGGCATCGGCCGGGAAAACATCGATGACATCCCCGCGCACGCGGTAGGTACCACGACGAAAATCGGTATCGTTGCGCGTGTACTGCAACTCCGCCAGCCGGCGCAGGAAGTCGCGCTGGTTGATCAACTCCCCGCGGGTAAAGTGAAGACGCATCTTCAAATACTGATCCGGATCTCCCAGACCATAAATGGCCGACACCGATACCACGATCAGCGCGTCGCGACGCTCCAGCAGCGCCTTGGTGGCCGACAAACGCATCTGCTCGATATGATCGTTGACCGAGGCGTCCTTCTCGATGAAGGTATCGGATGAGGGTACATAGGCCTCGGGCTGATAATAGTCGTAATAGGAGACGAAATATTCTACGGCGTTGTCGGGGAAAAACGACTTGAACTCGCCATAGAGCTGCGCCGCCAGCGTCTTGTTGGGCGCCATGACAATGGTGGGACGCTGCAGGCGCTCGACCACATTGGCCATGGTGAAGGTCTTGCCCGAGCCGGTCACACCCAGCAGGGTCTGATGCGCCAGCCCGGCATCCAGTCCCTTGATCAGCCCGTCGATGGCCGCCGGCTGATCACCCGCCGGCTTGTAGTCGGAGGCAATGCGGAACTCACGATTCATGCGCACTCCGTGCAGGTAGCGAAGAGGTTCAAATAGGCCGGGCCAGCGCATGTGCGGTGGCCGATGGACGGCGTTACCGCCGAAAGCGTAGTCGATAGACAAGGGCTGCGGGGTAACGGATAAGCGTCAGAGCTGACGTTTACAGACCATATGATGGCAGGCAGGCAGTATTACAAGGCATGTCCCGCCGAAGCAGCGACACGCCCTGTCATAAAAAAGGACAGTTGCCCTGGAGGGTTTTCAACGGGTCGACTCAGGCGCCACCCAGATGCGCTCGCGTGTCGATGTCGATCTGACCCGAGGTCATCAGCTTCTGGATCGGACACTGCTGTGATGCCTCCAGAAGACAGTCACGAGCCTGGGCACTCAGATCACCAATCAGACCGATATCAACCTGCAGTCGATAGTGTCCGTCACGCTCGTCACTGCTGTCGCGAGTAATACGAACGCTGACACCATCCAGCGGCATCTCCTTTTTGCGGGCATACATCAACACGGTCATCGCCTTGCAGGTAGCCAGCGAGATGTCGAAATAATCATGCGGGTCCGGCGCGCTCGCCTCGTCGCCGACGCTGGCAGGCGCATCCGCATAAAGCGCCTCATGATCGTTGAACACGATGCGCTGTCTCAGCGCGCCCTCACGCTCGGTCTCGATAAGAATACTCATCGTTGCCTGTCCTCCCGGGGCGTAATGCTGTCCCGTTTATTCACTGCTGCGGTTTGAAGGCCTCAACGTTTTGACGAGAACCCCAGTTTTTCGATGACCTCGACCACTCGTCCCGGCTGAACACGCCCTTCCACCTCGAGCCACTCGCGCGCTACCTGAACGGTATCCACGCCATCAAGCTCCATCAGGGCCGTGGTCAGCCGATTGACGTCGTCGGAATCCTTGAGGCCACTGAGGGTAAATGTTAACGCCATGACGTTCCTGTCTCCTGGTAGTAATGCAATGATTGCAGCTGCTTGTAAAGTGGTGCCTTCGCCCAGATATGCTCTTCATATGAAATCGGCGTTCAGGCAGACCAACCCTGCGTCATTGCCATCGTTTGCGCAAATTTTTCTGGAGTCACCATGAGCGATCCGCATCGCCAGACCTTTCTGCAGCATCTATCGGACAACCAGACACTGCCCTCCAAAACAGACGCCGACATCGACCTGCAAAACCATGCGGCCCTCGTCTCTCTGGAGGATCGGGTTGTACTGGAAGTTCGCGGACCGGACAGCGACCGTTTTCTCCAGGGGCAGTCGAGCGCGTCCACGGCACATGCCACCGAAACCATCGCGCCCCCCACGGTCTTTTGTACGCCCAAGGGACGCGCCATCGCCAACGCACAGCTCATCAAGGCCGCCCCGGAGTGCTACTGGCTGCTGCTGGAACGCAGCATCGCCGACGCCCTGCATCAGCACCTGGCCAAATACGCCGCGTTTTACAAGGCCGAACTGACTCTGCGCGATGATCTGGCCATTGCCGGTCTGGCCGGTCACAAGGCCGGCGATGTGCTTGAAAAGGCACTGCCCGATCTTCCGCAGACTACGTGGGGCGTTCGTGTCAGCCCGGATGACGCGATGGCGGTAACCCGACACCCTCACGAGACGACGCGTCTGATCGTGATCGCACCGCCGGCGCGAATTGCTGAACTGATTGGAGAGAAGTACAACGAACTGACGCTGGCACCTGCCACGTTATGGCAACGCCTTGACATCGAGGCCGGTCTTTTGTGGCTGGACGAGCGTCAGCGCGAAAAGTGGCTGCCCCAGATGTTCAACTGGGAGGCACTGGCGGGGATCAGCTTCAAAAAGGGTTGCTACACCGGCCAGGAGGTGGTGGCGCGGGCGCACTATCGCGGCCAGGTCAAGAAACGCCTGATGCGGCTATCCGTACCGGGCGAAGACGCACTCGCGCCGGGAACAGAGGTAATGGATGCCACCCGGGAGAAATCGCTGGGGGAAGTGGTTCTGAGCGCACCGACGAACAATGCTCATGTTGAGCTGCTGGCCATCATGACTCTGAAGGAGGACATGCCGCCCCTGAGTATCAACGGTGAGACTGCCCAACTGATGACGCTGCCCTACGCACTGGAGCGGCTGGACCCGGAAACCCTGTCCGACTGAACAGGTCAGTATCGCCGGGGCACGCCCCGGCGACGCGCGTTATAACGTGGGCGAGGCCGTCGATTCCGGCGGATCGATCACGGAGGTGCAGCTGGGGCAGCGCGTGGCTTCAATCGAGATGGGTGTGATGCAGAAAGGACAGTTGCGTACGGTCGGCGCTGACGCCGGCGCTTCATCCTTGCGGGTACCCAGCTCGCGAATGCGGTGGATATTGCGGATGAGCAAAAAACAGACCATGGCCACCAGCGTGAACGAAATCATGGCATTGAGGAAGATGCCGTAATTGATGGTCACCGCGCCGGCAGCCTGCGCATCCGCCAGCGTATTGTAGGGGCCTGCCGTCTGCGCCCCCTCTTTTAGCACCGCAAATAGATTGGTGAAGTCGATACCACCGGTAATCAGACCCAGCACCGGGGTAAAGACATCCCGTACCAGACTGTTGACGATGCCGGTAAAGGCCGAGCCGATGATGATCCCCACCGCCAGATCCACGACGTTGCCCTTGACGGCGAAGTCGCGAAACTCCTTGATAAACCTTGGCATGCCACGCCCTCCCCGGGCTCAAACGTATTATGGATGACCGGGTGCCAACGAATTCGCCGGCCACCCTGTCACTGTTACCCGCCCTACTATAGCCAACGAACCAGACAGCGCCCTGGCGGGCCGCCGCGCGTCTCAGTGCTCTCGCGTGGCATCAAAGGAGAGATCGGGCCAGCGCTCTTCCATCAGCTGCAGATTGACCCGGGTCGGCGCCAGATAGGTCAGATGTCCGCCGCCATCGATGGCCAGATTGGTGCTGACCTTGTTGCGCAGTTCATCGAGCTTGCGCTCGTCGCCATGAATCCAGCGGGCCGTCTGTACGTTGATCGGCTCATAGAGACAGTCGACCTTGTATTCATCCTTGAGACGATGCGCCACCACGTCAAACTGGAGCATGCCAACCGCTCCCACGATCATGTCGTTGTTGTCCAGCGGCATGAAAACCTGGGTTGCCCCCTCTTCGGAGAGCTGCTGGAGGCCCTTCTGGAGCTGCTTGGTCTTGAGCGGGTCTCTCAGGCGCACGCGGCGAAAAAGCTCGGGCGCAAAATGCGGGATACCGGTGAAACGCATCTGTTCACCGCTAGAGAAGGTATCGCCAATCTGGATGGTGCCGTGGTTGTGCAAGCCGATAATGTCACCGGGCCAGGCCTCCTCGACGTGCGCCCGGTCAGCAGCCATGAAGGTCAGGGCATCGGCAATCTTGACGTCCTTTTTGATGCGCACATGGTGAATCTTCATGTTGCGCTCGTACTTGCCGGAGCAGACACGTAAAAAGGCGATGCGATCGCGGTGGCGCGGATCCATGTTGGCCTGAATCTTGAAGACAAAACCGCTGAAGCTGCCATCCTCGGCGGTGACCTCACGCAGATTGGTCTCGCGCGGCTTCGGCGAGGGGGCGTACTCGACAAACCCGTCGAGCATCTCACGCACGCCGAAATTGCCCATGGCCGTACCGAAAAAGACCGGCGTCAGCTCGCCGCGACGGTAGGCCTCCAGATCAAACTCGTGGGAGGCGCCCTGAACCAGCTCGATCTCCTCACGCAGCTCGGCCGCCTGAGCGGCGCCCAGCGTTTCATCGACCTGCGGATTATTGATCCCCTCGATTTTGACATCCTCGGGGATACGGTTGCCCTGACCCTGCTTGTAGAGATGGATCGTGTCATTAACCAAGTGGTAGACGCCGCGGAAGTGACGCCCCATGCCGATTGGCCAGGTGACCGGGGCACAGGCAATATTAAGCACGGTCTCGATCTCGTCCATGACCTCGACGGGATCTCGCGTATCGCGGTCCATCTTGTTAATGAAGGTCAGAATCGGCGTTGTCCGCAGCCGGCAGACCTCCATCAGCTTGATTGTACGATCCTCGACGCCCTTGGAACCGTCCACAACCATCAGGGCAGAGTCCACCGCAGTGAGCGTGCGATAGGTATCCTCGGAGAAATCCTCGTGCCCGGGCGTATCCAGCAGATTGACGATGCGCCCCTTGTAGGGGAACTGCATGACAGAGGTGGTCACGGAGATGCCACGCTCCTGCTCCATCTTCATCCAGTCGGAGGTGGTCGTACGCTCCTGACGCTTGCTCTTGACGGCGCCGGCCACCTGAATGGCGTTACCAAACAGCAGCAGCTTTTCAGTAATGGTGGTC
The DNA here is from genome assembly GCF_977968315.1 of Kushneria sp. EE4. Next base: position 1,167,582 of record NZ_OZ386212.1, on the reverse strand, counting down.
TTGCCCGCATCAGGGTGGGAAATGATGGCAAAGGTTCGGCGAAGACTGGCTTCCTGGGCGATCCGGGTATCGGTCATGGGTGCTTCAGTAGTCATTATGTACACAGTCTGTACGTGAACGGATTTGCCCGCATTCTACAGGCAGTGCCAGCTGCGGGGATAGAAGGCCCGACGCATCGCCCATGTCAGATCGGTGCTGCAAACGTTAAAAGACCGACCCTTGTGGGGTCGGCCTGAACGAGGCACCGGATCGCTGATGAGTTCAGCGTCAGGGCTGATAAGGCGGTGTCTGCTCCGGTGGCACCTCGGGCGGCGGCTGTGACGGCGGGGGATCCTGCAGGGGCGGATCCTCCATCGGCGGCTCCTCGATCGGCGGTTCCTGCGGCTGCGGCGGCTCCTCCGGCGGGGAGTGCGGCTGCGGATCCGGTGGCTGAACCGGCGGCTCGCTCATGGACATACCGGGCGCATGGCCGCTATCAACGCGAGATTGCATCATCATGATTATCTCCTCCTTCGAGGCACAAGGCAGGGCGGGCGTGTCAGAAAGACAGCGGGTGCCCACCCTGCTCTTTTCACGTTAGGCACAATAGCGCCATCACGCCAGTAATCCGGACGGCGGGGCGGCGCCTGCCATTCTTTACTCCACGCCCCTGGGATGAGTGCGATATCATGGACACACAACGCTACATTCTCTGCTCCGGACTCTCATGACGCAGGCGCTACTGCTGACCACACCGGCCCGCAATCTGGTACGACTGACCATTGCCCGGGGTATTACCTGGACGTGCTTTCTGGTCGTGATCCTCTTTGGCATCGAGGTCATGAACTTCAAGCTCAGGGTCGTGCCCATTATTGCCATTATCGTCGCCATGGGGCTTTTCAATGTGGCCACCTGGTGGCGGCTGGGCCGAACGCGCCAGGTCACGGATATCGAATACCTGATCCATCTACTCATCGATGTGTCAGGCCTGACCCTGATCTTTTACTACACCGGCGGGGCCACCAATCCGGCCATCACCTACTATCTGATTCCCGTGGCCATGGCCGCTGCCACACAGCCCTGGCGACACGCCTGCATCACGGCCGCTTCGGCGCTTGTGGCCTACTCGATGCTCATGCTCTTTTTCGAGCCGGTGCCAGAGCTTCGCCACACGATCGGCGACAGCCTTTTGACCCTCAATGTGCTGGGCATGTGGCTCAATTTTGCCCTGTGCGCCGGGCTGATTACCTTTGTGATCTTTCGCATGGCCGATACTCTGCGCCAGCGCGACAGGATGCTCTCGCGCACGCGGGAGGCAGCGCTTCGCAACGAGCAGATTCTGGCCGTGGCAAGCCAGGCTGCGGGGACAGCTCATGAGCTGGGCACGCCGCTGTCGACCATGATCATGTTGATCGACGAGATGAAATCCGAGCCCGTGTCCGACACCCAGCGCGCCGATCTTGACCTGCTGCGCAGCCAGGTCGACACCTGCAAGCGCCACCTTCGTGAACTGGTGGCCAGCGCCGAACGTCGCCAGAGTGACCCGCCGGCACGCGTCAACGCTGCTGACTGGCTTGAAGCGCTGATTCAGCGCTGGCTGGTCATGCGCCCGGATGTCACCCACAAGCTCCACATTGACCATCGCTCGATTCCCCTGATGGCCGATCCCACGCTGGATCAGGCCATCATGAATCTGCTCAACAATGCCGCCGATGCCAATCCGCACGATATCGCCATTACACTGAGTGAAAGTTCGTTCAAAGAAGACGTGCGCCAGCTCGTGATCTCGATTGTTGACCACGGCCCGGGCATTTCCATGGAGATTGCCAGCCGCATGGGAGAAAGCTTTATCTCCGGGCAGTCGCGAGGACTGGGCATCGGTCTTTTCCTGACCCACTCGACGCTGGACCGCTTCGGTGGCAGCGTCAGCCTCTATAACCAGACCGAAGGGGGCACGCTGACCGAGGTCAGGCTGCCACATCCGGATACTGATCCGGCCTCGCCCGCTTCACTCTCACAGGAATGACACGTCATGCACGAAAAGGCTTCCTTTCTGGTCGTTGATGACGACCCTGTATTTCGCCAGATCATGGAGCGCGCCCTGACGCGCCATGAGTTTGATGTCATGGTGGCCGCGACCATCGAAGAGGCGCGACAGCTCGCACAGCGTCGCCCACCGGAATACGCAACGCTGGATCTGAAACTCGAGGAGAGCTCCGGGCTGCAGTTTCTGCCGAGTCTGCTCTCGATCAGCCCGGCCTGCCGGGTCGTGATACTGACCGGCTATTCGAGCATCACCACCGCCGTCGAGGCGATCAAGCTGGGCGCGGTAAACTATCTCTGCAAACCGGTTGAGGTCAGCGAGGTGCTACAGGCACTCGATGCCCAGGAAGGCAATCCGGATGCTGAAATTGCCGAAAATCCGCCGTCCGTCAACCGTCTGACCTGGGAGCACATCCAGCGTGTGCTGCAGGACAACGAGGGCAACATCTCGGCCACCGCTCGCAGTCTGGGCATGCACCGGCGCACCCTGCAGCGCAAACTGCAAAAACGACCGGTCAAGCGCTGAGCATTGACGCACCAGCGATTCATCTTTCACGACCACACCCGACAGGAGTCTGCATGACGCTCGAAGAACGCCTTGAAAAAGCCACCCGCATCGCCCACGAAGCAGGACGTCGTATCAGGGCGGCACGTGAAGGCGGCAGCCTGCAGCGCAACATCAAGCATGGCAACGAGCTGGTCACCGACATCGACGTTGCCGTTGATCGCTATATCAGCGAGCAGCTGGAATCGCTGTTTCCGGGCGAGGCCCGCCTGACGGAGGAGCTTTCACCGGAACGCCACAACCTTAGTGATGAACAACCGCTGTGGGTTGTCGACCCCATTGACGGCACCGTCAATTTTGCCCATGGCCATCACCATGTGGCGGTCTCTATTGCCTGGGCCGACAAGGGGCGCGTTCATGTGGGCGTCGTGCACGCACCGTTTCTGAACGAAACCTTTACCGCCATTCGCGGCAGCGGTGCCTGGTGCAACGACGAGTCGATCTCGGTCAGCGCCACGCGTGAGCTTGACAACTCATTGATCGGCACCGGTTTCCCCTATGACCGTGATGCGCGCTTCCCGCTGCTCAGACGTTTGCATGCCGTGCTGGAAAACTGCCGCGACATTCGCCGCAACGGGGCCGCGGCACTGGATCTGTGCGCCGTCGCTTGTGGCCGGCTGGATGGCTACTACGAAAGCTGCTCTCCTTGGGATTTTGCCGCAGGGCTTTTAATCGCGCGTCAGGCCGGCGCCCGCACCGGCCATGTCTATGACTGCCCGGAAGGGATCTCCACCGAGCTTTATGGCGAGAACCTGCTGGTCTGCACACCGGAGATCTACTCTCCTCTGAAAGCATTGATCAAAAAGGCCGACAGCGGACAATACCGCTGATTTACCGTCACCAGCACGACTGATCGTTCGGGCAGAGGCCATAACGCCTGTGCCCGGGCTGATGCACGGGTCTGCCCCTTTCGGAACGCACTGCCATGCATTTTTTGCTTGAAGCCACCGTCATGCTGGGCGCCGCCGTTCTGGCGGTACCTCTGTTCGCCAGATTCGGCCTTGGATCGATACTGGGCTATCTATGCGCCGGGCTGATCCTGGGGCCCTCGATCAGTGGTTTTATTGCCGATCCCGAATCGGTACTGCATTTTTCCGAAATCGGCGTGGTCATGCTGTTGTTCGTGATTGGCCTGGAGCTTGAGCCCGCCCGGCTCTGGCGTCTGCGCGGGCGTCTGTTCGGTCTGGGGAGTCTGCAACTGCTGCTGACCGGGCTGTTGCTTACGCCACTGGGGTTCATGCTGGGGCTTGGGCACAGCGCTTCAATCATGCTCGGACTGACACTGGCACTGTCCTCCACCGCCTTTGCCCTGCAGCTTCTGACCGACCATCAGCATCTTGCCAGCCCGCACGGCCAGACCGCGTTTGCCATTTTGCTGTTTCAGGATCTGGCCGTGATTCCCCTGCTGGCCCTGATGCCTATTCTTGCCGGCAATGCCGGATCTGAAGACGCCAATCTGTGGCTGGATATTGCCACCACCACCGCCATCGTTGCGGCCACGCTGCTGGTGGGCCGTTTCGTCTTTCCGCGCGTGCTGCGTCTTGTAGCGCGCAGCGAAGTTCATGAAGTTTTTACGGCCGCCGCGCTTTTGATGGTGCTGGGGACCGCCTGGGTCATGGAAGAGGCCGGCCTTTCCATGGCTCTCGGCGCCTTTTTAGCCGGCGTACTGCTGGCGGACACCCCCTATCGCCACGAACTCGAAGCCAACATCGAACCCTTCAAGGGCATTTTGCTCGGCCTGTTTTTCATCGCGGTCGGCATGTCGGTCGATCTCTCGCTGGTCATGCACAATCTGCTGACTGTGCTGGGCATCACGCTTGCCATTTTAGGGGTCAAGATACTGGTGCTGTGTGTGGTCGGGGTCATCGCACGCCTGCCGCGTCAGAACATTCCACGCCTGGCCGCCGTAATCGCCCAGGGCGGCGAGTTCGATTTTGTACTCTTGACCACGGCTGTGGCCGCCGGTGTCTTTGAACAGCGCATTGCCAGTCTGTGCATCGCCGCCGTCACGATCTCGATGGCCTGCACGCCCTTTCTTTACACGCTGGGGAGCCGCCTCGGCGATCGTCTCAAACCCACGAAAAGCTGGGACAACCAGTTCCCCGATGATGATCCACCGGTCATCATTGCAGGTCTGGGGCGCTTTGGTCAGATGGTGGCGCGCGTACTCAAGATGCAAAACGTGCGCTTTACCGCACTGGATCCCAACATCCGTCAGGTGGAATTTATCCGCCAGTTTGGCTCACGCATCTATTACGCCGATGCCACCCGACTGGAGCTGCTTCGCTCGGCAGGCCTGGATCGCGCGCGCATGCTGATCATCTGTGTGGACGACGAACAGGCCGCCCTGACCATTGCGCGACTGGCGCGAGACAACTATCCCGACCTGAGCATTCATGCCCGTGCCCGCAACCGCCATCACGCATGGCGTTTGCAGGAGCTGGGTGTGGACGTCGTCGTCCGGGAAACCTTCGCAGCCAGTCTCGAACTGTCTCAGGAGGTACTGGTCGGGCTGGGCTATCCCAGCGCCAGCGCCAGTCAGGCGGTCAGAACCTTTCGCGATTTTGATACCCGCCTGTTTGAAGAGTCCTATCAGTATCGCGACGATAATGCCCAGCTTCTCGAAAGCGACCGGGCCGCCATCGAAGAGTTCTACAAGCTCTTTCAAAGTGAAGAAAGACCGCATCGGGAAGCGCCGCGGCAGCCAGGCCGTGACACGGATGAAACGGGCCCGCGGCCCCCGGGGCCGGATCAATAACGCCTTATGGCACTGCTACGCTGTGTAGATATTTTCTCATGTCGACACAAAAGGAGCGCGTCATGGCGTCATCAACCCCTCAGGAAACGCTCGAGGCATTGGGCATTAGTGCCACGGCCTCTCCCGAACCCCTCGGCGGCGGCGATATCGGCCAGGTCTGGCGTGTCGCCACCGCGCAGGGAGAGGTGCTGGTCAAACACGCCGCCCCTGAAGGGCTTGAAGCGGAAGCCGACGGTCTCAAAGCCCTGCGTGAAGCCGATACCGGACTGGTCATTCCCGACATTTTAGGAGAGCTGCCCGGCGCACTGGTCATGACCTATCTGCCGCCGGCCCGCCCCGACCGGCAGGCGCATGAAGCCTTCGGCCGCGGGCTGCGCGCCCTGCATGCCCATACCAGCGGCAAGCACGGCTGGCACCGCGATAATTTTGCCGGCACCACACCACAGATCAATACCTGTCATGACGACGGTCGCGTCTTTCAAAGGGAATGCCGCCTGCTGCCGCTGGCGCAAAAGTGCCTGCAAAAAAAGCGCATGGACCGTGACGTACACGAGCAGCTTCTCAACGTTGCCGAAGCGCTTGAAAGCTGGCTGCCGGATGCCCCGGCAAGCCTGGTACACGGGGATCTATGGTCCGGTAACGTGCACTTCAGCGCGCTCGGGCCGGCTTTGATCGACCCGGCCATCTATCGTCACTATCCCGAGGCGGATATCGCATTGCTCGAACTTTTCGGCAGTCCTGCCGATGCCTTTTACGAGGCCTACTGGGACGGCAGCGCACCGGAAGACTGGCCGCGTCGGCGCATCCTGTTTCAGCTTTACCCGCTTTTAAACCATCTCTATATGTTCGGCGGGAGCTATTACCAGGGGGTGCGCTCCGCCCTTGCCCGGCTGCCCGGCGGCTGATGAGGACCTAACGGGTACCGTGCTCCGGGCCAAATTCGAGTTCGAACTGATGAGGCTCGTAGCGCGGATCCAGCTCCACGTAGTGGGACGTTTCCATCGGCGCTGTCGGTACCCAGGGTTCCTGCGCCACTTCAGGCGCCCAGCTGCGTCGCCCGCGCAGGCGCGTCAGGACAAAGCCCGCCAGCACCAGTGACACGCTTCCAAGAAACATCCAGAGCCCGTCGGGCCCGAAAAGCTGCATGGCCAGAGAGGCGCTGAACGGCCCCACGATCGAGCCGATCCCGTACCAGATCAAAAGCTTGGCATTGGCCTGAATGGTCTCTTCCGGCTCCAGCCAGTCGTTGGTATGGGCAAGGCTCAGGGAATACAGGGTATGCAGCATGGCCGTATGCAGACAGGCCGTCAGCAGCAAAAATAGATAGTCGGTTCGCGCCACAAAAGAGATCACGGCGCCCGAGATGGCCATGACCAGCGCCATGAACAAAATGACCTTGCGGCGATCAAGCCGGTCGGAGACCCGACCCAGCGTCCACTGTGCGACCAGTGCCACCAGCGTGGTAATGGACATGAACTGTGCTGTCTGCCCTGTCGAAAGCCCGATTTCCTGACCATAGTAGGGCGTCATGGCAAAAAAGGCCTGCACCATCATGCCGGCTGCAAAAGCCCCTGCCAGCCCTACTGGTGCCCGCTTGTAGAGCACCTTGAGCGGCAGCTTGAGCGCGGTCTCGTGACCGGAACGCGCCGGCCCGTGGATCCGATAGATAGATAACGGTATAAGAGATAGCGCAAACAGAATACCGGTCACACTGAACAGCACCATCGAGGCCGGGTCGGCCGCATTGAGCAGCCATTGCCCACCCGCCAGCGACGTGGTGGAAATCACCAGATAGATCGACAACACCCGGCCCCGGTTATCGTTGCTCGACTCGCCCGAGACCCATGACTCCATGACCATCAACAAACCGGCGGTGGCTGCCCCGCCAAACAAGCGCCAGAACAGCCACGCCCATTGATTGACCCAGAGCCCGTGCAGCATGGCCGTCACCGCCAGCACCGCGGCACAGGCCGAAAACACCCGGATATGGCCGACCGAGCGAATTCGCTTTTCAAGCAGATAGCTGCCGGCCACAAAGCCCAGCGAAAAGCTCGACATCAAAAGCCCCGCCATCTGTGATGGAAACCCTTCAAGCGACATGCGCACGCCAAGCAGAGTCATGATCAAGCCATGGCCCAGCAAAAAGAAGATTTCACAGATAAACAGTACTGGTAATGTCGATGGCAGATTCCGCACTCAATGCTCCCTGAGATTTTGAAATGTCGCGGCTTGCTCGGCGGACGGGCATTGTAGTGGCCCCGGCAGCGCTGCGTCATCCTTGTGCTGGGCCCGGCGCAAACGATCCATTAGGATACGGACACGGCAACAAGGACTCGGATCACCATGGCATGGCTCAAGGGCATCATCAGTATCGTGCTGCTGATCGGCAATACGCTGTTCTGGGGCATACCACTGGTCGTATTAAGTCTTCTCAAGCTGATACTTCCCTTTCGCTCCCTGCAGGGGCAGCTGCTCGCATGCCTGAACTGTATCGCCAGCCTCTGGATCACGACCAATAACGTCTGGATACGCCACTGGTTGAAACCGGACTGGGAGATTTCCCTGCCCGACACGCTTTCCAGAGAGCGCCACTGGCTGGTGATTGCCAATCACCGCAGCTGGACGGATGTCTTTGTGATGCTCTATGCCCTGCACAAACATCTGCCGATGCCGCGCTTTTTCATCAAGCGTGAGCTGATCTGGGTACCGATTCTGGGGCTGGCCTGGTGGGCACTCGAGTTTCCGATGATGCGACGCTATAGCGCCGACCAGCTCAAACGCCGACCCCATCTGGCAAGGCATGACCTCAAGGCGACCCGAAAACTGCTGACCCATATCGACCGCACGCCTGTTACCATCTACAACTTTGCCGAGGGCACGCGCTTCACCAGGGCCAAACATCAACAGCAGCAAAGCCCCTATCAGCACCTGCTCAAGCCTCGTGCCGGCGGCTGCGCCCAGGTCATGACGATGATGGGGCATGAACTCTCCGGTATCATCGATGTAACACTTGACTATCGTCACGGCCGGACGCGCTTTCGGGACCTGCTGTGCGGGAAAAGCGCCGGCATCACCCTGAAGGCAAGACGGCTGGATATCCCCGCCTGGATGCCCGGCGGGGACTACCTCAACGACACGTATTACAGGGAACGCTTTCAGGCATGGATCAATGCGCTATGGCAGGAAAAGGATCAGCAACTCTCATGCACTACCGCTTCCTGACCCTTTTAGTGCTCCTTTTACTGGCAGGGTGTGCCGGGCGCAGTACCGGCGGTGGCGGCGAAGCCGGTTATATCACCGTTCAGCGGGGAGATACCATGAGCGCCATTGCTCGCCAGGCCGGTATTCCGCTGCTGCGCCTGCAGCGTTTCAATCCGGGCGTCAGGGCCAACGACATGCGCATCGGCCAGCAGCTGATGCTGCCCGGTCGCAATGAACGTGCCCCGGGCAACGGGCAGTATCGCTATGCGGTGCGAAGCGGCGATACGCTCGGGCGTATTGCCAGCCACTTCAACACGTCCAGTGGCCGTATCAGTACAGCCAATCGCAGCGTTGACCCGAACCGTTTGCGGATCGGTCAGCTGCTTACCGTGCCGGTCGGCAGCGCCTCGGCATCGACCGCCTCACGCGCTACCGGTACTGCCGGCGCGCAGTCCAGTCCGGCGCCGGCCAGTGCCCTGCCCAGCGGCATCGGACCATGGTCATGGCCCCTGCGCGGTGGCCAGGTCCAGCGCGAGTTCGGCAAGGACAGTCGTGATGCTCTGCAGCCCATGCTTCTTTCTGCCGGAGGAGACCGCACGGCTCGGGCGGCCTCCTCCGGCACCGTGCGCTTTGCCGGCACCATGCGCCAGCTCGGCGGGGTCGTGATCGTTCATCACGACAAGAACCTGCAAAGCGTCTATGCCCAGTGCGACCGCCTCAATGTCAGCAATGGTCAGCGCATCAGCGCAGGCACCCCAGTGTGCGAGGTGCGGCGCGATGCCGGTACCGGCCGCCATGATCTTCTTTTTGACACGCGTAATGCCGGACGCCCCTTCAATCCCAGGCAGATCATGCGATGACACGCGACACTCAAACGTCACCTGATCGCCTCGCGAATGTCACAAGCGACGGCGATACTGGCCAGCATCACGATACTTCTCGGCCACCGTTGAAGGTCGCTTTTGTGAGCGAAACCTGGGCACCCGAAATCAATGGCGTCACGCACACGCTTGGCCACCTGTCGCGCCACCTGAAGGGGTGCGGAATGTCGCTGCAGCTGATTCGCCCCAGACCGCGAACCACTCATCACGATGAACTGATGAGTGAAGAGCTTCAGGTCGGCGCCATCCCCATTCCGGACTACGACGGCGTCAGCATGGGATTTCCGGCCCCGCGCAGGATTGCAGGACTGTGGCGCACTCATCGACCCGATGTTGTCTACATCGCCACGGAAGGCCCACTTGGACTTTCTGCACTCAATCAGGCGCGCCGGCTGGGCATCCCGGTGGTTAGCGGGTTTCATACCAACTTCGATCAGTACAGCCGGCACTACATCATGCTGAAAGTGCTCACGCCGCTGGTCAGACCCTTTCTTCGTCGTTTTCACAATCGCTCGACCATCACACTGGTACCGACCAAAGCCCAGGCAGACAATCTCGCCCACTATGGTTATGACAATGTTAAGGTGCTCAGTAGAGGCCTTGATTACGAGCGCTTTTCGCCCCGTCAGCGCGATACTTCGCTGCGCACACAATGGGGGGCCGATGACGAGACGCCGGTTGCCCTGCATGTCGGGCGACTTGCGGCCGAGAAAAACGTTTTGCTGCTGATCGATACGCTCGAGGCCATGCGAGCACGCCAGCCGAACCTCAAGGCGGTGCTGGTTGGTGACGGGCCACAGCGTGCGCTGCTGGAAAAGCGTCTTCCCTGGGCCCATTTCGCGGGGTTTCAACGCGATCAGGCACTGGCAAGGCACTATGCCAGTGCCGATATTTTTCTGTTTCCGTCGCTTTCGGAAACCTTTGGCAACGTCGTGACCGAGGCAATGGCCAGCGGACTGGCAGTTGCCGCTTTTGATTACGCAGCCGCAGGTGAGCTGATTTGTGAGGACATACACGGTAAGCTTGCCGCCCCTGACAGACCAGCGCAGTTTATCGAGGCGGCCGTGGCGCTTTGCAACGACATGGCATCAGCCCGAACAATGGGGGGTGCTGCCTGTGAGCGGGTACATACACTGGGCTGGCCAAAGATTGGCGATGCCTTTATTGACTATCTGCTTCAGGCACAGGAGGTGAACGATGGCAGGTGAACGACTTATTCCGGTATTCAAAAGACTCGATACACTCGAGTGGAAAGCGTGCAATAAGCTGGCCCGCCTTGGCGCCTATCGTCCGCTTCTTTTTGTGCTGCGCTGGGCAAGCCGGCTGGGTGATGCGCCGGCATGGATTGCGATGTGTCTGAGCATTCCACTGCTGACCCAATGGTGGTATGGCTGGTTTCTGGGAGTCTGCTTTGGCCTTTCAGCGGCAGTAGGCGGCATTCTCTATCGCCTGGTCAAAAACCGGCTGTGCCGTGAGCGCCCCTACATCTCCTTTGAAATTCCCTGCACCATGCCGCCGCTGGACCGCTACAGTTTCCCGAGTGGCCATACGCTGCATGCCGTAATGTTTACCACGTTGGCTGCGCTGTTCGTCCCCCAGATGCTGATCGTGGTAGCCCCCTTTGCCGTACTGGTCATGCTGTCCCGCGTCATTCTGGGCCTGCACTACATCACCGATGTCGCCGCCGGCGCGTTGATCGGCTTTGTACTGGCCCACGGCATGGCGCTGATTATTATTGCGCTGCGGGGCATGCTGTTTGGCATGTAACGAGACAGCCGAGAACGCGCCACAAGCGTTATCCTGGAGGCCCTGCCAATCGATGCAGGGCCTTTTTATTACCCTCAACCGCGATGATAGTGCGTCGTGACAAACGGCATTGGTGTCACGGTCATGTCCAGGCGCCGACCGCGAACTTCTGCCTGCAGTGTCTGACCGGCCTCTCTGAACTCACGTCTGACATAGCCCATGGCCACCGGGGCGCCGACCGACGGCCCAAACGTGCCTGAGGTCACCTCGCCAATAGGGTCACCGTCAAGGTTGTAAAGCGACGCTCCCTCACGAACCGGCGCTCTTCCGTCGGCCTTGAGCCCCACTCTCACCCGCTCGGTGTCCTGATTGCCCTGCTGGGTCAGGATAACGTCCGCCCCCGGAAATCCGCCTTCACGCTCGCCGCCCTGACGTCTCGCCTTGCCGACCGCCCAGCCCAGCGAGGCTTCAACAGGCGTGGTTTCCTTGTCCATATCATGACCGTAGAGACAAAGCCCTGCTTCGAGTCGCAATGAATCACGCGCCCCAAGGCCAATGGGCGCCACTTCTTCCTGAGCCAGCAGCCACTCGGCAATGTCGGTGGCGCCTGCTGCCGGAATCGACAGCTCAAAGCCGTCCTCTCCGGTATACCCCGAGCAGCTCACCCACAGCTCATGCCCCATGACGTCAAACCGAGCATGCTGCATAAAGGTCAGCGCTGTTGCCGCCGGGCACAGCCTGCCCATGACCTGGCGCGCCGAGGGCCCCTGAAGCGCCAGCAGGGCGCGGTCCTCGACAACCTCAAGAACACCGCCATCGCCCAGCCCGCTTCTCAGCAGCGCGGCATCGGCGGCGCGACAGGCCGCATTGACGACCAGATAGAGATGGTCTCCGGCGTTGACCGCCATGAAATCATCGTGGATACCGCCGGTATTGCTGGTAAAAAGCCCGTAGCGTTGCCGACCGGGCTGGATCCCGGCGGCATCGATGGGTGACACCCGCTCCAGTGCCTGCGCCGGCCGGCTACCGTGAATCAGCATCTGCCCCATGTGGGAGACGTCAAACAACCCGCACTGGCGACGGGTGTGCTCGTGCTCCCGCTTGATCCCCATTTCGAACTGGACCGGCATTTCATAGCCGGCGAAGGGAACGAACCTGGCCCCACGCTGTTGCCAGAGCGTATAAAGCGGCGTTCGATGCAGGGTGGACATAAATCCTCCGAATCCGGTTCATGATGAATACGTTTAAACGGGCATGCCCCATTTGATGAGGGCATGCCCATGCAGCCAACCCCTGTTTACCGTTGATTGACCGCCTGTTTCTCTGCAGCAAAATGCTCTCGGGTCAGCTTGAACACGACCGGTGACAGCAGCGCCAGCGCAATCAGGTTGGGAATGGCCATCAGGGCATTGAAGGTGTCCGCCAGCAGCCAGATAAAATCAAGATGTGCCATCGCACCCACGGGGATGGCCAGTACAAAGGCAATTCGGTAGAAACGCGCGGCGCGGCTGCCAAAAAGGTACTGGAAGCATCGCTCGCCGTAGTAGGACCAACCCAGAATGGTGGTGAAGGCAAAAATCGCCAGCGCGATGGCCACGATATAGTCTCCCGGTCCCGGCAGGGCCATACGAAAGGCCATGGAGGTCAACGAGGCGCCCGAATCACCCTCGAGCCACTGGCCGGAAGTCACGATCGCCAATGCCGTGATCGAGCAGACCACGATGGTATCGATAAAGGTACCCAGCATGGCCACCATGCCCTGCCTGACGGGACTGTTGGTCTGTGCTGCGGCATGGGCGATCGGTGCACTACCAAGACCTGCCTCGTTGGAAAAGACACCGCGTGCCACACCAAAGCGAATGGCGGCCGCCACGGCAGCGCCGGCAAACCCACCGGCCGCCGAAATGGGCGTGAAGGCGTGCTTGATGATCAGCCAGAGCGCATCGGGAATGGCGGCGTAATTGATGGCCAGTACCACAAGCCCGGCCAGCAGATAGGCCACGGCCATGAACGGCACCAGTCGACCGGCAACGCTTGAGATGCGCTGAATGCCGCCCAGAATGACGGCCCCTGCCAGCACCATGATCACCAGACCGGTCACCCACGAAGGAATACTAAACGATGTCGACAGAGCATCGGCGACCGAATTGGCCTGTACCGTATTGCCAATACCAAAGGAGGCCAGGGTGCCGAACAGGGCAAACATTACACCCAGCCAGGCGTAGCGCTTGCCGAGACCGTTTTTGATGTAATACATCGGTCCGCCCACGAAATTGCCCTGCTCATCGCGTTCACGATAACGCACGGCGCAGACGGCTTCGGCGTATTTGGTCGCCATGCCGACCAGCGCGGTCATCCACATCCAGAACACGGCGCCCGGCCCGCCCAGCGCAATGGCGGTGGCAACCCCGGCGATATTGCCGGTGCCGATGGTGGCCGACAGCGAGGTCATGAGCGCGTTGAACGAGGATATCTCGCCGCTGTCCTTTTCACCCGGCGTGCGCCCCTGCCAGAGCAATGCAAAGGCCCGGCCGATGTTGCGTACCGGCATGCCCTTGAGTCCGATCTGCAGATAAAGCCCCACACCCAGCAATAACACCAGCATGAGTGGTCCCCAGACCACGCCATTAATACCTTCCACCAGTCCCTGCAATGCGTCCATGACCGATTTCCCCTTTTGTTATTGAAGTCATTGTTTGTTGAACACCGTGGATGACGGTGCATCATGAAAATCTACAGGCTGGCCCCGCTGATGTCATGGCAAGCGTGCCCGGGAACGACGTTTTTCTCGCACGCCCCTTTTAGTCCCCGACCGGCAACGTTACGATAAGCAAAAAGTTTCCGATCGGAAACAAGCCGGCATAACAAAATCGCCGATCCTCAATCAGCAGTGGACGAGCAGGCCGCCTGAAGCCACCCTATAGGCAGGTCAGCCTCGTTATCTCCGGGATGTTTCGCCATCCGTCATCTTGGCATTGAACAGGACACATAAAATGAGCCAGATCCCCACTAATCTCCGCTATTCGGACAGTCACGAATGGGTTCAGGACAATGGCGATGGTACCGTCACCATCGGCATTACCGACCACGCACAGCAGGCACTTGGTGATGTGGTATTCGTGGAGCTTCCCGAGGTTGGCAGCACCATCACAACCGGTGAGGAGTTCGGTGTGGTTGAATCGGTCAAGGCCGCTTCCGACCTCTATGCCCCGCTGGGCGGTGAAGTTCTTGGCGTCAACACCCTGCTCGAGGATGCACCGGAAAGCCTCAACGAAAGCCCCTATGACGATGCCTGGCTGATCAAGATTCGTCTGTCAGAGCCCGATGAACTCGAGTCTTTGATGGATGCCGACAGCTATACCGAGCTTGTCGCCAACGAAGAAAACGACTGATAGCGTCTACCACTGACACCACGGGGCTGACCTCCTCGCCGCTGTCATAAAACGCCTGATCACCGCCCGGCTTCTCGCCCGCCGCGCCCGCAGCAGGGCTTTTTGACACTCCATTTTACGGATATCCCATGGCCGCTGATTCTCGCTCGCTGAATGAACTCTTCGCGCATGATGCGTTTATTGCCCGTCATATCGGCGTTGATGCCACGGCACGTCGTCATATGCTGGCGACACTGGATGCCGAAACGATGCAGGCGCTGCTCGATCACGCCATCCCTTCGGATATTCGCATGGAAGGCGAACTGAATCTGGCTGAACCGGTATCGGAGCTCGAAGCGCTCACTCGCCTGAAACGTGTCATGGGCACCAATCGGGTCATGAGAAACCATATCGGGGCCGGTTATTACGGCACTCTCATGCCCGCCGTCATTGCACGAAACGTGCTGGAAAACCCGGGCTGGTACACGGCCTACACCCCCTATCAACCCGAAATCGCCCAGGGGCGTCTTGAAGGGCTACTCAACTTTCAGCAGATGGTCATGGACATGACCGGCATGGCGCTGGCCAACGCCTCACTGCTGGATGAGGCCACCGCCGCGGCCGAGGCCATGGCGCTGTGCAAGCGTGCCAACCGCAAAAACAAAAGCCAGGCCTTTTTTGTCGCAGACCACGTTTTCCCCCAGACCCTGGATGTCGTGCGCACGCGTGCACGCTGGCTTGGCCTTGAAGTGATCGTGGACCGGGCAGAGCAGCTTGATCAGTACGACGTTTTTGG
Source organism: Kushneria sp. EE4 (assembly GCF_977968315.1). The sequence continues at coordinate 1,152,242 of NZ_OZ386212.1, read as the reverse complement.
TGCGCTGCTGCAGTATCCGGCCGATGATGGAACTGTCACGGATATCGAGGCGCTCATCGAGCGCGCCCACGAGCGCCAGGTCATGGTGGCCGTGGCCACCGATCTGTTGGCGCTGGCACTTTTGAGGCCGCCGGGCGAGATGGGCGCCGATATCGCTTTGGGCTCAGCCCAGCGCTTTGGCGTGCCCATGGGCTTTGGTGGTCCGCATGCCGCCTTTTTTGCCGTTAACGATGATCTCAAGCGTGCCATGCCCGGACGCGTGATCGGCGTTTCCCGCGACCGACACGGTCAGCCTGCCCTTCGCATGGCCATGCAGACGCGTGAACAGCATATCCGCCGCGAAAAGGCGACCTCCAACATTTGTACCGCTCAGGCGCTGCTGGCCAATATTGCCGGCTTTTATGCGGTCTATCACGGCCCCGAGGGTATTCGCACCATCGCTCACCGCGTTCATCGAATGACCCGCATTCTGGCAAGCGGCCTGTCCGACAGCGATATCCGTGTGGCAAGCGAGCACTTTTTCGACACTCTGACCCTGCAGGTGGCGGATGTGCAGGCCCTGCGCCAGCGCGCCGAAGCGGCCGGTCATAATCTTCGCTATCGCGAGGATGGCCGCGTGGGAGTCAGCCTGGATGAGACCACTACATCACAGGATCTCAACGCCCTTTTCACCATTTTGCTGGGTGGTCAACACGGTCATGACGTCACTGCACTTGACGCCGCACTTCAACAGAGCGCAACACAGCTGCCGGACGCCTGCCAGCGCCAGTCAGCGTTTCTGACGCATCCGACCTTCTCGCGCTATCAAAGCGAAACCGAGATGCTGCGCTACCTGAAACGCCTTGAAAATCGTGATCTATCGCTGACGCATGCCATGATTCCGCTGGGCTCTTGCACCATGAAGCTCAATGCCACCACCGAAATGCTGCCGCTGTCGTGGACCGAATGTGCCGATATTCATCCCTTTGCGCCCGAGACGCAGGTCCCGGGCTATCTGAAGATGATCGAAGAGCTTGGCGACTATCTCGTGGAAGTGACCGGTTACGACGCCATTTCCATGCAGCCCAACTCGGGCGCGCAGGGCGAATATGCCGGGCTTCTGGCCATTCGGCGCTATCAGCAGTCGATCGATCAGGGTCATCGACATATCTGTCTGATCCCATCGTCGGCCCACGGCACCAACCCGGCATCGGCTGCCATGACCAGCATGAAAGTGGTCGTGGTGGAGTGTGACGCCAACGGCAATATCGATCTGGAAGATCTACAGGCCAAGGCCGAAAAACACAGTGACGAGCTTTCGGCGATCATGCTGACCTACCCCTCAACGCATGGCGTGTTCGAGGAAGGTATTCGAAAAGCCTGCGACATCGTGCATCAGCACGGTGGGCAGGTGTATATCGACGGCGCCAACATGAACGCCCAGGTCGGGCTGTGTCGGCCGGGCGACTACGGCGGCGATGTCTCGCACCTCAATCTGCACAAGACCTTTTGCATTCCTCACGGCGGCGGCGGCCCGGGCATGGGCCCGATCGGCGTCAGGGCACATCTGGCGGACTATCTGCCGGGCCATGTGCATCGCGAAGGTCATACCCGTTTTGAACCCGGTACTGCCGTCTCCTCAGCGGCCTTTGGCAGCGCACTGATTCTGCCCATTTCATGGGCCTACATCGTCATGATGGGCGCAAGAGGGCTGCGCGAGGCCAGCGAAGCGGCCATTTTGAACGCCAACTACGTGGCCCATCGGCTGAGCGAGCACTATAGCGTGCTCTATCGTGGCAAAAAGGGCCACGTAGCCCATGAGTGCATTATCGACATTCGCCCGCTCAAGGCAGCAAGTGGCATCGATGAAGAAGACATTGCCAAACGCCTGATGGATTACGGCTTTCATGCGCCGACCATGTCGTTCCCGGTGGCCGGGACACTGATGATCGAACCCACCGAATCCGAGTCGCGTCAGGAGCTGGATCGCTTCTGCGAGGCAATGATCGCCATTCGCGACGAGATTCGTGCCATCGAACAGGGTGACGCCGCGCGCGATAACAACGTTCTGGTCAATGCCCCGCACACCCAGTACGACCTGTCCTGCGATGACTGGCCCTGGCCCTACTCACGCGAGCAGGCCGCCTTCCCCACCCGGGCGACAAGAGAGGCCAAGTTCTGGCCCAGTGTCAATCGAGTGGATAATGTCTATGGCGACCGCAACCTGATCTGCAGCTGTCCGAGCATCGACGACTATCGCGATTAAGCACCCCTGATCAAAAAGGCCGACACAGTGAAACGCACTGTGTCGGCCTGATATCACGGCGCTGACGCCTTCAAACGTGCTTACGCGTGATTCCCTTCAGAAGCCATATCAGCGGGCGCTTCATAGCCGTAAAGCGCGTTACGCCGCTGCTCGCGAAACTCATCAAGCAGCTGGCGATAGCGGCGAGGCAGCTCGACGCCGCGACGGGTCAGTATATAGAGGGATTCATAGACCGGCACTGACAGTGGGACTTCCTGAACCTGGCGCTGCCAGGGAGAGGTTTCGAGCACCGGGCGCGAGACAACGGTAAAGCCAAGGCCACGCGCGACCGCATCAAGCACCACCGCAACATCGTTGGTATAGCCTTTCTGCGGGAAATAGCTGATCGAGCGAAACTCGTCGGCATAGTTCTCGCGCAGCACCTGACTTGCATTGTGGACGCCGTCGAAATAGTTCAAAAAACCCAGCGCCAGTAGTTCATTGATGCTGTTACCACGAAAATCGGCCGGCACCACCAGACACAACGGCTCGTGATGCCAGAGCTCATATTCGAGGTCCGGGTGACGCGTAATGTCTGTCACGATGCCTAGATCATAGCGCCCCGCCAGCACGTCCTGAACGATCTCGGCATTGAAGGCAAAATTGTAGCTGATGGTCAGACCGGTATTGACCTGCTGATAGCCCAGCGAAAAGGGATAGAACATCAGTCCGATACTCGAGGGGCTGGCAATACGGCAGTCACCGCTGCTGAGCGACTCATCGTCAAGACCGTGACGAAACTGTTCATGCTCGGCAAAAAGCCGAATGGCGTAGTCGTAGGCACGTCGGCCGGCCTCTGTCAGCGTAAAGCGACGGCCGTGACGGCGCAGCAGAGTCTTGTCGAGGTAATGCTCAAGCTTGCGGATGTGCTGGCTGACCCCGGGCTGAGTCATTTCCAGCTTGTGTGCCGTATGGGTGAAGCTGCCTGTTTCCACCAGCGTGATAAAGGTCTTGAAATACTGGGCATTGAACATGGGGGGTTATCAGCTCACTAACGGCCCCGGGTGCGGAGCAACCAGGGCAGATAAAAATCTTCATTTCTGATCAGACAGATACGGCGTGGCCAACTACTTTATCAGAAAATCCTGCAGCCCGCATGAGCTCCCCGGAGTCTCGTGTTAGCATCCCGGGACGTGACTTTTGACACCGCCGAACACTGGAAAATTCATCATGCCCGACCCCTTTTCAAGACGCGCCGAGAGCATCAAAAAGACACTGCTGGTCATGGAATCCGAGGCGCCCGATGAGGACCTTTTTGCACTGGGCTACATGATTCCGCAGATAGAACTGGTACAGGAGATGGCGCAATACGATCCGGAAACCGTGACCGCCGAGGATTTCGATGCCACCTACCGCCAGTGGCTTGAAAGCACCTTCATGGAAGATGCCATGGAAAGCGATGACCGCCAGCGTATCGAACAACTCTGGCACAGCGCCACGAGCCGAACGAACTGATCCATTGCCGTCAGGGTCCGCTCTGGCATTTGATGACTGCAGGAAAAGGATATCAAAGAGGATGACAGAAGCCACACGAATTTCAGCTACCATTTCTCCGGAAGGCAGTCTGGAGGTGCTCTCGCAGCAGGAAGTCAATCGCCTGCGTGACACTTCATCCAACGGCATGCATGACGTATTGCGCCGCTGCGCACTGGCCATTCTGAACTACGGCACCATGGTCGATGACAGCTGCAGTGTGCTTGAGACCTATCACGACTTTGATATCGAAGTAATCCAGCAGGACCGCGGCATTCGCCTGAAGCTGACCAATGCGCCGGCTCATGCCTTTGTCGATGGCAGCATGATTCGCGGGATCCGTGAGCTGCTCTCTTCTGTCCTGCGCGATGTGGTCTATGTCTCCAACGAGATCGAAAAGCATGGCCGCTTCGACCTGGAATCAGCCGAAGGCATTACCAACGCCGTATTCCATATACTGCGCAATGCCGGCGTCATGAAGCCTTCCCGGGATCCCAATCTCGTGGTCTGCTGGGGCGGCCACTCCATTTCGCGCGAAGAGTACGACTACAGCAAGTCGGTCGGCTATCACCTGGGCCTGCGCGACATGGACATCTGCACCGGTTGCGGCCCGGGCGCCATGAAAGGGCCAATGAAAGGCGCCAATGTGGCACACGCCAAACAGCGTCGCCGCAACAGCCGCTATCTGGGAATTTCGGAGCCGGGCATCATCGCTGCCGAATCACCCAACCCGATCGTCAATGAACTGGTCATCATGCCGGATATCGAAAAGCGCCTTGAGGCCTTTATTCGAGTCGGCCACGGCATCATTATCTTTCCGGGCGGCGTGGGCACCGCCGAAGAAATTCTTTATCTGCTGGGTGTACTGCTGCATCCAAACAATACGGACATTCCCTTCCCGATCATCTTTACCGGGCCTGCCGGCAGCGCCGACTACTTCCGACGCATCGATGAGTTTATCGCGTTCACACTCGGCGCCGAGGCACAAAAGCACTATCGCATCATGATTGATGATCCGGTCGGCGTTGCACGTGCCATGAGAGAGGGCATCGAGGAGGTCACCACCTTTCGGCGCGAGCATCAGGACGCCTTCTACTTCAACTGGCGCCTTGATATCCCGGAGGACTTTCAAAAGCCCTTCACTCCCAACCACGACTCGATGGCCGGACTGGCACTTCACCGCCGCCAGAACGTGCATGATCTGGCGGCCAATCTGCGCCGCGCCTTTTCAGGGATCGTGGCCGGCAACGTCAAGGAACAGGGAGTACGCGCCATCGAAAGGCATGGTCCCTTCCGGCTCAATGCCGAAAGTGAACTCATGCAACCCCTGGATGACCTGCTGACCTCTTTTGTCGCCCAGGGCCGCATGAAATTACCGGGCACCGAATACGTACCCTGCTATACGCTGAATACGTAAAGCGCTATCTATCCCGAAGGTGGCGCTACTGCTGTGCAGGGCGCCACCAGCCGTAAAGGGTATGCAGCAAAAGCCCAAGGATCATGGCTCTGGGCAGCCACTGATACCAGAACTGCGCCTGTCCCGTGACCAGATGCCATAGCGCTGTAGCCACCACGCTGGCCAACAGCCACAGCACCAGGCGCTTCAACGACCGGGCGACATCAGTTCTGACACTGCTTGAGGCGCGTTGCCACAAAATGGCGGAGACCACCACCAGCGCCGCTACGCCGCCGCACACCAGTACCAGCCGTTCGTTATCGCGAACGATATAGTAGCCCGGCACTGCCATCAGCATGGTGAGTGCCAATCCCAGCAAAATGGAAATTCGCTCGCCGCTGGCCAGTAACCCCTGACGATTCATGAATGTGCTTCCAGCCACTGCTCTACCCATGGCAATGCAGCATCATCGGCCATGGGGGTTTCCGAGGCGTCCACTTCCAGACGCTCTCCGACACGCGTGGCGCCCAGGGCGGTCAAAAGCTCATCCAGTTTGCGACCGGCACCGCAAAAACTCTCTTCGTAGCTGCTGTCGCCCATGGCGATCATGGCGTAACGAACCCCATGAAGTGACGGACGCTGCTGCTCGAGAGCGCTGCTTAACCCGGTAAAATTGCCGGGATAATCGCCACGTCCCGTGGTGGAGATGCAAAAAAGCGCCAGATCCGGCTGAGGATCGATCAGTTTATCCAGTGTTGGCGTTTCATGGATCTCGACGCCGTAACCCGACGACTCGAACAGTGGCGCTATCTGCTCGGCGACATCCAGCGCGCCGCCATAAACCGTTGCAACATAAATTCCGACATCAGGCATGAGTTTCAGTCACCCGCATTAAATTTCGAGAATGGTAACACAGGGCGTTTAACGCTTTCCCGGCCGCCAATATATAAAAAAGCCCCGCCTTGGGCGGGGCTTTTAACCAGTAACAGCCAACCATTCTGGCTGTGAATACGCCAGACAATCAGGCCTTGTCGCGTTCCTCCACCAAAGCCTTGAGCTTTTGGCCGGGCCGAAACGTCACCACTCGACGCGCCGATATCGGAATTTCCTCTCCCGTCTTGGGATTACGACCGGGTCTTTCACGCTTGTCGCGCAGATCAAAATTGCCGAAGCCTGAAAGCTTTACCTGTTCGTTTTCCCTGAGACACCCGCGGATTTCATCAAAAAACTGCTCGACAAGCATCTTGGCTTCACGTTTTGAAAAGCCAAGCGACGTGTGCAGATGCTCTGCCAGTTCAGCCTTGGTCAACGCACTCATTATCCGACATCCTGTAGGAGACAATATCCCGCCACCGCATTCAGTTACGCAGCAACGCGCCAAAACGTTCCGAGGAAACCGCGACAATATTGTCAATTGTCTGATTGATTTCAATATCTGTCAGCGTGCGCGAAGGATGCTGCCAGGTCAAGCCCAGCGCCAGGCTCTTGCGCCCTTCCTCAACGCCGGCGCCCTGATAGACGTCGAAAAGACGAAGATCCGTCAATGCCTCCCCGGCCTGCTCACGAATCAGGTCCAGCAGTGACTGCACCGGCAGCGCCTCATCCACCAGCAGCGCCAGATCGCGCCGGACTTCCGGTTGACGAGACAGCGGAGTAAAGGTGGCAAGCCTGCCCTGCTGCAGGGATTCAAGCTCAAGCTCGAAAACGTACACTTCTGGCTTGATTCCGAGCTTTTCCCTGACCGCAGGATGCAGCGCACCTGCCCAACCGACATGCTGATCACCGCGCATGATGCGAGCGCACTGCCCGGGATGGAGCGCGTCATGCTCACCCGGCTCGAAGCGCCACTCGCTTTCGACGCCACCCAGCGCGAGAAGCCGTTCAACGTCGCCCTTGATATCAAAGAAATCGACGTTGTCCTTGCGGCTCGTCCACCCTTCCGGGTCTCGCGTGCCGCAGATCATTCCTCCCAGCATGGGCGTTTGCGTCAACGCATCGATATCGCCCTTGAAAACCAGCCCTGTCTCAAAGAGACGAACACGCTGCTGCTGGCGATTGAGATTATGCAAAAGCGCCCGGCACAGGCCCGACCACAGACTCGAGCGCATGACGGACATGTCGCTGGAGATGGGGTTGGCAAGCGTAGGCGTCACGGTTACCGGATCCAGTGCCTGCTGCAGCTCCTCGGAAACGAAGCTGTAGGTAATGGCTTCCTGGTAGCCACCCGCTACCAGATGCTGGCGAATGGCATCGAGAGAGACCTTCGTCCCATCTTCGCGACGCGGGGCCAGGTTGGTCTGCGGATACCTTACGGGCAGGCGGTTGTAGCCGTGAACGCGCGCCAGTTCTTCAACCAGATCCTCTCCCAGACGCACATCAAAGCGCCATGCCGGCACACTGACATGCCAGACGCCCTCCCCCTGAGCCACCAGGGTCATGCCCAGGCGGGTCAGGATGTCGCTGATCTCTTCTTCATCGAGCGCCATGCCCAGAATCCGGCTGACGCGCGCGGCGCTCAGGGTGATCTGGCAAGTCTCGGGCAGCGCCTGCGCATCCGTCTGCTCGATCACCGGTCCGGGACGACCGCCGGCCAGCTCGACAAGCAGTTTTGTTGCCCGCTCAAGTGCACGCACCTGCAGCGTCGGGTCAACGCCGCGCTCGAAGCGATGCGAGGCGTCCGTATGCAGACCGTACTGGCGAGCCTTCCCGGCGACAAAAAGCGGGGCAAAGAAGGCAGACTCCAGCAGCACATGACGTGTCTCGCTGTTGACGCCCGAGCGCTCGCCGCCCATGACACCGGCAATGGCCAGCGGGCCATCCGCATCGGCAATCAGCAGGGTATCGTCTGCAAGCTGAACATTTTGCCCATCAAGCAGCGTCAACGTCTCGCCGGCACGAGCGTTGCGCACTTCGATAGCCCCCTGGAGTCGATCCAGGTCGAAGGCATGCATCGGCTGGCCCAGCTCGAGCATCACATAGTTGGTAACATCCACCACGATATCGATGGCGCGCAGACCACAGCGGCGCAGATACTCCTTGAGCCACAGCGGAGACGGCGTACTGACATCCACATCACGTACAACGCGCGCGCTGTATCGTGGACAGGCGTGGCCATTTTCAAGGCGGACATCGAAGCGCTCGTCGATCTGCTCTGGCACGGCAGCAATTTCGGGCGGTTTGACCTCGACGCGGTTGAGCACACCGATTTCGCGCGCCAGCCCCATCACGCTCAGGCAATCGCCACGGTTGGGCGTCAGGTCCACATCGATGCTGTGATCGTCCAGCCCGAGCCACTGCCTCAGGTCTTCGCCAATGGGGGCTTGCTGTGGCAACACCCAGATGCCCGGCGACTTTTCTTCGACCAGGCCCAGCTCGGACTCGGCACAGATCATGCCATGAGACGCCACGCCTCGAAGCTTTGCTTCCTTGATGGCGAAATCACCGGGAAGCACAGCGCCGGGTCGGGCCAGCGCCACTTTTTGACCGACATCCACATTGGCCGCGCCGCACACTACCTGCTGAAGCTGCCCGCTGCCATCATCAAGCTGGCAGACACGAAGACGGTCAGCGTCAGGGTGCTGAGCGGCCTCTTTGACCTGTGCAACGACGACACCTGTGAACGGGGGTGACACCGGTTCAACGGCGTCAACTTCCAGTCCTGCCATGGTGATCTGATCGGCAATCGCCTGCACGTTCTGCGCTACATCAACCCATTGACGCAGCCACTGTTCGGAAACTTTCATCTTGCCTCGCTATACCGAAACGGGTTACTGAAACTGGCGGAGAAAGCGCAGATCGTTGTCGAAAAAAAGACGCAGGTCGTTGACGCCATACCGCAGCATCGCCAGACGCTCAACGCCCATGCCGAAGGCAAAACCGCTATAGCGCTGCGAGTCTATACCCACATGGGCAAACACGTTGGGATGCACCATGCCGCAACCCATTACTTCCAGCCAGCCGGTATGAGAGCAGACGCGACACCCCTGACCACCACAGTTGACGCATTGAATGTCGACTTCTGCCGAAGGCTCGGTGAACGGGAAATAGGAGGGGCGAAAACGAACATCGAGCCGGTCACGCTCAAAGAAGGCTTTCAAAAAGGCCTCGATGGTTCCCTTGAGATCGGCAAAGCTGACATTTTCATCCACAAATAGCCCTTCCACCTGATGGAACATGGGGCTATGGGTCAAGTCGGAATCATTACGGTATACCCGGCCCGAACATACCAGACGCACCGGTGGTTCCTGATGTTCCATGGTTCGGATCTGAACCGGAGACGTATGCGTGCGCAGTACATGGCGCGCATCAAAATAGAAGGTGTCGTGCATGGCACGCGCTGGATGATGGGCCGGTATATTCAGGGCCTCGAAGTTATGATAATCGTCCTCGATTTCGGGACCTTCCGCGATATCATAACCAATATTGGCAAAACACTGCTCGATGCGGCGCAGCGTCTGGGTAATGGGGTGAAGGCCTCCCGAAGACTCGCGTCGACCCGGTAGCGTCACATCCACCTTTTGTGCAGCAAGCCTTGCGGCCATGGCACTGGCTTCCAGCGTCGTCCTTTTGGCTTCCAGGGCGCTTTCGATCTGCTGCCTTGCCTGATTGATGACCTCGCCGGCAGCAGGACGTTCCTCGGGCGGCAACTTTCCCAACCCTTTCAGCAAAGCCGTCACTTCACCCTTTTTTCCAAGGTAGTGGACACGAATGTCTTCCAGTGCCCTGATATCTTCGGCAGCGTCTATGGCGTCGACCGCCGTCGCTACTACTGTGGAGAGATGCTCCATCCGTCTTGCTCCATGAAAAACGGCAGATTGCAGATACCCGGGAAGCTCTGCACGTTGATCCTGTTATCAGGGATCTGACGATAAATTGCTGCCACACAAAAAAACAAGGGAAGAGCAACGGCTCTTCCCTTGTAGCATTTCGGCAGGTGAAATCGGATCACCCGTACCGTCAGGCGGCCTTGGCCTGCTCGACGATAGAACCGAAAGCCTGCTTTTCGTGAACGGCCAGATCTGCAAGGATCTTGCGGTCGATCTCGATACCAGCCTTTTTCAGACCGTTGATGAAGCGGCTATAGGACATGCCGTGAGTGCGAGCTGCAGCGTTGATACGTGCAATCCACAGCGCACGGAACTGGCGCTTTCGCTGACGGCGGTCACGGTAGGCGTACTGACCGGCCTTGATGACCGCCTGCTTGGCAACACGGAAAGTGCGCGAACGAGCACCGTAGTAGCCTTTTGCCTGCTTCAGAATCTTCTTGTGACGACGACGAGCGACGACACCACGCTTTACACGAGCCATGAAAACCTCCTGACTTCAGTTGTTTGAATCGACTTAGATATAAGGAAGCATGCGCTCGATCAGACGACGATCGGCATCATGGATCTGCTTCATACCGCGCAGCTGACGCTTACGCTTGGTCGATTTCTTGGTCAGGATATGGCTGCGAAAGGACTGCTTGTGCTTAAAGCCCTTGGCAGTGCGCTTGAAGCGCTTGGCCGCACCGCTGTTGCTCTTGATTTTCGGCATGAGAATAACTCCGCACGATATTTTTTAGAAAACCCGAGGCCAGCGTGCCGAACCATGGCAAACCTTCTGCGATAGCATCAACACGCTCGTTAACCTGCCCGCGGATCACTTTTTCCTGGGGGCCAGCATCATGATCATTTGCCGGCCTTCCATCTTCGGACGCGATTCTACAACAGCAAGGTCGTCCAAGTCATGCTCTACGCGCTCCATGAGCTTGCGTCCGATATCCTGGTGCGCCATTTCGCGACCGCGGAATCTCAGAGTGACCTTGCCCTTATCGCCTTCCTCAAGGAAACGGGTCAAGTTCTTGAGCTTGACCTGGTAGTCGCCTTCATCGGTTGCAGGCCGGAATTTGACTTCCTTGATCTGGATCTGCTTTTGCTTTTTCTTCTGAGCAGACTTCTGCTTTTTCAGTTCGAACTGATGCTTGCCGTAATCCATGATCTTGCAAACGATCGGATCGGCATTGGATATCTGCACGAGATCAAGCCCAGCTTCTTCAGCCTTGGCAAGCGCCTCATTCATGGGCACAACACCCAGCTGCTCGCCCTCGCTATCGATAAGCCGAACTTCATCCGCACGGATGCGGTCATTTATGGGTGCGCGCTTTTCCTGAGGGCGCCCACGTTGGTTATTTCGCTTGATCGTCAAGTCTCCATTGCTGAAAAGAAATGCTGCTATCCACGCTCGTTATTCAGTCTGGCAAGAAATTCGGAAACTGTCATCGTCCCGAGATCCTCGCCAGTCCGCGTTCTGACAGCAACGCTATCCGACTCCACTTCCTTATCGCCGACAACCAGCAGATAAGGCACCTTCTGGAGTGTATGCTCACGAATTTTAAAACCGATCTTCTCATTCCTCAAGTCTGACTTGACACGAAGACCGGCTTGTTGCAAACGCTCGGTCAGCGCCGTGGCATAGGTTGCCTGTGCATCGGTGATGTTGAGCACAACAATCTGCTCTGGTGCAAGCCACAGCGGCAGCGCACCGGCGTGATGCTCCAGCAGGATACCGATAAAGCGCTCGAAGGAACCGATAATGGCACGGTGAAGCATAACCGGTGTATGACGGTTGCCATCTTCACCCACATATTGGGCGCCGAGACGGCCGGGCATCATGAAATCAACCTGCATGGTGCCCACCTGCCACTCACGACCAAGACAGTCGCGCATATGATACTCGATTTTGGGCCCGTAAAAGGCGCCCTCACCGGGCAACTCCTGCCACTGAACGTCGCACGCCTTTAACGCAGCGCGAAGCGCGCCTTCAGCCTTGTCCCACTCTTCATCGCTACCGATACGCTTTTCAGGGCGCAGAGCGATCTTGACGTCGATATCGTCGAAACCGAAGTCCTCGTAAACCCTGAGCGCCTGACGATGAAAATCGGTGACTTCCGGTTCAATCTGCTGCTCGGTGCAAAAGACATGACCATCGTCCTGAGTGAAGGCACGCACTCGCATGATGCCGTGTAATGCACCCGAGGGCTCATTACGATGACATCCGCCGAACTCTCCATAGCGAATGGGCATTTCACGATAGCTGTGAAGGCCTGAGTTAAATACCTGTACATGCCCGGGACAATTCATCGGCTTGAGCGCGTACTCTCGCTTTTCCGATTCGGTAAAGAACATGTTTTCCGAGTAATTATCCCAGTGGCCGGACTTTTTCCAGAGGCTGACGTCCATGACCTGCGGACAGCGAATTTCCTGATAGCCACCGCTGCGATAAACGTTTCGCATGTACTGCTCGACCGCCTGCCAGATGGCCCAGCCTCGCGGATGCCAGAAAACCATGCCCGGCGACTCTTCCTGCTGATGAAAGAGATTGAGCTGACGCGCCAGTTTACGGTGGTCACGCTTTTCTGCTTCTTCAAGTCGCTTGATATAGGCGTTAAGCTGCTTTTTGTCCGCCCAGGCCGTACCATAAATACGCGTGAGCATGGTGTTGGCAGCATCACCTCGCCAATAGGCGCCGGCCAGCTTCAAAAGCTTGAACGATTTTAGATGCCGGGTATTGGGAACATGAGGTCCCCGGCACATGTCGATGTATTCCTTGTGATGATAGAGCCGGATGGTCTCGCCTTCGGGAATGCGGGAAACGATATCCTGCTTGTAGGGCTCGTCTCGCGCCACGAAGGTTTGAAGGGCCTGATCACGGTCAACATACACTCTTGAAACGTCATATCCTTCATCGATCAGCTCACGCATGCGCTTTTCGATCTTTTCAAGATCATCACTTGAAATGGACTGTCCGAAATCGATGTCGTAATAAAAACCGTCATCAATGACAGGTCCGATGGCCATTTTGGCGTCGGGATAAAGCTGCTTGACGGCATGCCCGATCAGGTGCGCGCAGGAGTGGCGAATGATCTCGAGCCCTTCCTGATCCTTGGCAGTCACGATGGCAACTGACGCATCATGATCGACGATATCGGCCGTATCGACCAGATGGCCATCGATTTTGCCGGCTACGGCAGCCTTTGCAAGGCCGGTACCGATGGACTCGGCAATCGCCATGATGGATACGGGGGAATCAAATTGACGCTGACTACCGTCAGGAAGTGTGACGACGGGCATAGGAGTTCCTTCCTTGTTTCAGTGGTGACCGCTACCAGGAGTCACTTGAGGCATTACATTGTCAGCAGGGCACAGGGAGTGCACCCGGAAACTGGCAGGCGTGGGGCAAGTTATCAAGCCGGAGCGCAAACTAGCAAACAGTGATGAATCACGTCCAGTCAATCACTGGAAATTGATAAAACTGCCGGCACTTGTCGAGAAATATTTACATAAAAAAGAGGGCGCCGAAGCGCCCTCTTTTGTCAGATGGCAATCAGCAGAAATTACTGATTGTTGCCACCGTTCTGGCCTGTACGATCCATCACCTGACCGTTTTCACCCAGCGGATGAACTTCGGTACGACGGTTTTCTGCACGACCTTCAGCAGTATCGTTGCTGGCTACCGGACGCTCTTCGCCGAAGCCGAGGGCTTCCATGCGATCAGAGGAGACGCCCTGAGAGGCCAGGTAGTCACGAACGGAGTCCGCACGACGCTGAGACAGATCCTTGTTGTAGGAAGCGCTACCAACAGAGTCGGTGTGGCCTTCCAGACGAACACGTACCTGTTCGTTGCTGTTGAGCTTCTCGGCAACGTCGTTCAGGGTCTGTTCGGCGTTGGAAGTCAGCTGTGCAGAGTCAAATTCGAAGTTGACGTCGCGCAGTACCAGCGCTGCCGGGCAGCCCAGAGCGTTGACCTGAGTACCGGCCGGAGTGTTCGGGCACTGATCCTGATAGTCCGGAACGCCGTCACCGTCGGAATCCAGCGGGCAGCCGCGCGAATCAACCTCTACACCAGCCGGGGTACCCGGGCACTGGTCGAGGTAGTCCGGCACGCCGTCACCGTCGGTGTCGATCGGGCAGCCCTTGGCATCAACGGCTACGCCTGCCGGTGTGTTCGGGCACTCGTCACGAGAATCCGGCACGCCGTCATTATCGGAATCCAGTTCACGGCTGTCGCCACCCGAGCAAAGCAGAGCAGCTGCTGTTGCGCCGGCAGTTGCACCGATAGCGGCACCCGTTTCTTCGTCGTCGTTGCTGCTGACACCGTAACCGAGGCCACCACCGATCAGGCCACCGGCCAGACCGCAGACGAAAGGAGAAGAGTACCAGGAATCACCGCTGGACGAAGCACCGGAAGATTGAGAACCTGAGCTGGCGCAGCCGGCGAGACCCATGACGAGAGCAGATCCCAGCAGCAAGCCAGTTGTTGATTTATTCATGCAAGACTCCTTCTTTTTTGCAACGCTAGGGCAACGATGTTGTTACTAAGCGGTTCCGAGTATAGGCAACGCCAACAGCACTAGAAAGTTTTTCTTGTATTGAAAAGAAAAGCATATCAAGAGCATTGGAGCCAGCTTGTGACCACCCTGCTTTGGTCTCTCGAAACAACCACACGATGCCATGATGAAAAACGCGTCACTGGCAATCCATTGTGACGTATTCGAACACTGTTTTCGCACTGAAAGCGGTGAAAGTCAAACCCTGTTTATTGCATTGATTAAATTTCAGGGTAATTGCGTCGAACTTCAAAAAAATGAATCTTCTCGAAACTATGGATCATTACTGTATTACAACGTGGTTTGTCCGATCGACCAGTCTGCGAGCCGCCTGCAAAATACCCACTTCGTGTTTGCTGACAACTTCCAGTCTCTGACGATCTTCCTGCATTCTTTCGCGCGCCGTCAGGGTTGAGCGGGCCTGGTGAGTATGTAGATGAGAGGTATCGTCACTCACCTGCGCAATAACAGCCAGTTCGCTGTCTTCCCACCAGCCGGCATCGAGAATATCAATCATGACCCGAGCGCGCAGACACCCCTCTGCCAGGTCCATCTGACCTTCCTGCATCGCCCGGCCTATTACGTTGAGATTGGACAGACACTGGTATTCGGCCTGCGCCTTCTCCTGTTCCTGAAACTGCTTGCGTCGACGCAGTTCGCGAGACATCCGCCAGATAATTGCCAGCAACACGCCAACAATCACAAGCGCCATGCATAAAAGCGTGATCGCCCAGGCTTGTGACACGATTAACAATACTCCCTTGACGTGAATTCGATCATTAGCGCCATAACAATTCTCCGGCTTGATAATATCGCCAGCCAGAAACGGTATTCACTATCCGGTAGCGGATTCGGCGCCAAGTGCCCTGAATGCAGCGACCAGTTTTTCCTGCTGACGCGCATGGGAATAGTTTCCTGCCAGACTTGAAAGCTCCCTGCTCAACGCATCACGCCCGGCGCTGTCTTCAAGAAGCCTGCGCGCACTTTGCGCCCACCCTTTGACGTCCATGGCGTCCAGAACCAGTTCAGGATAGCGATCCTCCAGAAGTTCTGCACAGCCGACTTCGGACGAAAGCATGATCGGCGTACCACACGCCATGGCTTCCAGCGCGACACGACCGAACTCTTCGATATGGGCAGGCAGCATGAAAATATCCAGTGCACCGTAGAGTCGTTCGACTTCATTGACAGTCGAGCGCCAGGCAAACCGCTCGGCAACGCCGAGGGTTTCAGCCATTTTCTGCCAGGGAGAAGCGTCATCCTTGCCGACTACAAGAAAGCGACAGCGGTTGGGCATCAGCCTGTCCAGCTCCGATGCCAGCTTTATAAAGCCGTCCACATTACGCTTTTTGAAGTTTCCGGAAGTGACTACCCCTATTAAAAACTCTCCGGGCGCCACTCCCAGCGATTGACGCACCTCTTCTCTATTAATACGGGCCCGCTGAGGATGAAACTGTTCAGGGTCATAGCCCGGGTAGCTGATATCGATCCTGTCAGGGGCAATACCGTAACGACTCGTCAGGTCGTTTCCCATCATCCTTGAGTTGACGGCGACACGACGAAAACGCTGCCCCTTGAGGACATGATCATGAATGGCGGCGACCTCATGATCCTCGGGTAGTGCACAACCGTATATGGCCTGACTGGCCAGATGCACACAGTTATGCAGATACACCACATCGGGCGTTTCCACATCACCATGACTTATCAAAAGATCTGGCGAATGTCGCCGCGCCCATGCCTGGACACGGCGATTGAACCAGAAGCGTCGACGGGCCCCCTTGAAAGGCCAGCGCCGTGTCCTGACCAGTCGAGCGCCTGCACGCGCCACCAGATCGGCATTGCCTCGCTCGGCAATAATCACGACCCGATACCCCAGCGTGATCAGCGCTGCCGTTTGCTCAAGCGCATTCCGGCTGGCACCTGTGCTTTTTTCTACCTGGCGGATGGCAATGGCCGCCAGCGGTGTTGCATGTTCTGTCATTCAAAAGGCACTCAAACAGCGATATCAGCGAACGTGCCTCACTGGCAAAATCAACGTTCACGATGGCGATCCTGAATCAGCGCTCAAGCTCATGCGGCCCAAGCACTGCGCACATCATGGTATCATGAAGCACTATCCGGGCCAGTCGTCCCACAAGTACCGATTGCGACTCATGCTCGACTCAGGAAGATGTTGTGTCCCTGTAACCGTCGGGATTTTTCTGCTGCCAGCGCCAGGTATCCGCCATCATTTCCTCAAGGCCTGCCTCGGCAGTCCAGCCGAGAACCCTTTCAGCGTGAGCCGGGTCAGCGTAACAACGAGCGATATCACCGGCACGACGGGGGCGAATTTCATAAGCAACCTCTCGGCCGCTGGCTTTTTCAAAGGCCTTCACGACTTCCAGCACGCTGTACCCCTTGCCGGTGCCAAGATTGAAAGTATGAACGCCATCATGGCGGGACAGGTAATCAAGGGCCATCAGATGCCCCTTCGCCAGATCCGTGACGTGGATATAGTCACGAACACCGGTACCGTCACTGGTATCGTAATCGTTGCCGAATACGGACAGCACTTCTCGGCGACCAATCGCCACCTGACTGACAAAAGGCACCAGATTGTTGGGGATACCATTAGGGTCTTCACCGATCATGCCGCTGTCATGCGCGCCCACCGGATTAAAATAACGCAGTACGGAAATACGCCACTGCGGATCGGCTACGGCAAGATCGCGCAGGATTTCTTCGACCATCAGTTTGGAACGGCCGTAGGGATTGGTGGCCGCGGTAGGGAAGTCTTCACGGATGGGCACCGATTCAGGATCGCCGTACACGGTAGCTGAAGAACTGAAAACGATCGTTTTCACGCCGGCGCGTGACATGGCCTCACAAAGCACCAGCGTGCCATTGACGTTGTTATCGAAGTAGGCAAGAGGTTTCTGGACGCTTTCACCCACGGCCTTGAGGCCGGCAAAATGAATGACCGAATCGATATCATTGTGCTCAAAGATGTCATCCAGCAGTGCCGCATCACGAATGTCGCCTTCTACCCAGCGCGCTTCCCTGCCGGTCAACGTATTGACCCGGTCCAGAGATTTCTGACTGGCATTGCAGAAATTATCCAGCACCAGAACATCCTGGCCTGCTTCAAGCAGTGCCAGGACCGTATGCGACCCGATATAACCTGCCCCGCCGGTGACAAGAATCATTTACCTTCCCCTGTATCCTGAATCAATAAAACGGCTGAATGAATACTGTTCTGAAAAGGTGCACCAGCATTCATGGTCGACGAAAGGCGCAAATACAATCGTCTTATATTTCATTATAAACATGAATAAAGTCGAGGATTTATGCTGATCCATCGGTTGGCTGTACTTTAACTCAACTCCTGTTACCGAGAACAAATAATGCCTGATACGACGACGGATACCGACAAGCCATCTTCAGGCAAGGCACCTGTCATTGGTCTGTGGCTGGGGCTGGCATGGATCGTGATGGTGCTTGTCGTGCCGGCACCGGGCGGCATGTCAGGCAGCGCCTGGCACTGTGTCGGCCTTGCCCTTTTGATGGCCACCTGGTGGTCAACCGAGGCGATTCCGATCCCGGCGACCTCCCTGCTTCCCATTATTCTCGCACCTGCCATGGGTATCGGCAGCCTGAAAGACGTTACCTCGGCCTATGCAGACCCGATCATTTTCCTGTTTCTGGGCGGTTTCCTGCTGGGCCTTGCCATGCAGCGCTGGGATCTCCATCGCCGTATTGCATTGCGAACCCTCATCGTCGTGGGGTCTGACCCCAAAAGGCAGATTGGCGGTTTCATGCTGGCAACCGGGTTTATCAGCATGTGGGTCTCCAACACGGCAACAGCCATCATGATGCTGCCCATCGGTACTTCCGTGATCGCCCTTATTTCCACCAGCAATGAAGCTGAAGTGCGCCGGTATGCCACAACCCTTTTGCTGGCCATTGCCTACTCCGCCAGCATCGGGGGCGTCGCCACTCTGATCGGTACCCCCCCCAACGCTCTGCTGGCCGGCTATCTCTCCAATAACCAGGGAATCGATATCGGCTTTGCACAATGGATGGTGGTCGGTCTGCCGGTATCAATTGCCATGATGCTGCTGGCCTGGTGGTGGCTCACAAGACAGAGCTTCGACCTTGAGCAGAGCGACGCCGGTGACAACCTGCTGAAAGAGGAGCTTGGCAAACTGGGTAGCATGAGCTCTGCTGAAAAGCGGGTCGGCATTGCTTTTTTGCTGGCAGCCGCCGCCTGGATTCTTCGACCCCTGCTCAATAACCTCGGCCTTGACTGGCTCAGCGATACAACCATTGCCATGACCGTAGGCGTTGGGCTTTTCCTGATGCCGTCCGGGAGCAGCAAGAAAGACAAGCTCATGGATTGGGAAAGCTCGGCGTCACTGCCCTGGGGAGTTTTGCTGCTTTTCGGAGGCGGACTGGCACTGGCAGGCATTATTCAGAGCTCCGGGCTTGCCTCCTGGATCGCCGAGCAGCTGTCGCTTTTCTCGATTTTCCCGCTGGTCGGTCTGATCGCCATCGTGGTTCTGGTCATCATTTTCCTGACAGAGGTCACCTCCAACACGGCAACTGCTGCGGCCTTTTTGCCACTGCTGGGGGCACTGGCCATCTCATTGGGTCTCTCGCCGCTGCTGATTACCGTTCCGGCTGCCATCGCCGCAAGCTGTGCCTTCATGATGCCCGTGGCAACACCGCCTAATGCGATCGTGTTTGCAACCGGACAGATGAAGATCCAGTCCATGATTCGCGCCGGGTTGTTTCTTAACCTGGCCGGCACGGTGATCATTACGCTGATGGTATACGCACTGGTCTCACTGCTCTGGTGATCTGTGCCGTATGGAGCTCAAAGGCCGCCTATAGAAGGCGGCCTTTTTTGTGATCGTTTTTGAATATAGCGACAATAAAACCTTAAATATTGATTAAGAAATTTTTCGAAATTAAAATAATATTAAGTTTCGCGAATTCCATCAGCCCGGCTGTATCGGAAATGCATGGATTCGCAATTTTTGTGCCAGAGATGCTTATGCATATTTCACACTATATCGGTCTAAAGGGTGCAGGCGGCGCCGAGCTGCTTTTTTCGGAGTTGAGTAACGTGTGGGCACGACGCGGGCTGACACAAAGCGCTCTGCTTCGTAGCGCTCCCATTCATCGGGAAGTCGCCAGAAGGCTTCCTGATTCACTTCTGACCATCGACTATAAGCGCTGGAACGGCATCAGGGTTCCTGCCACCCCTTCCTTTATAAGACGAACCTGTCTACGCCAGACCATGGGTCAGCTTCCAGAGCCGGATATCTTTTTGAGCTGGTCAAATTTGCGTAACAACCCGGCCCTTAAAAAATCCTCACCCTATATTCATTACGAACATGGCGTTGGCTGGATCCATAAAGTGGACAAGGAAGGACAACGTTTTCTGAACAATGCAGCGGGTTTTATTTGTGTTTCGCATGCCGCCAGGCGCGTGCTGGAGCTCAAATGGGGGATTGAAAACAGATCCATTGCCGTTGTGGCCAACCCGCTTCGCAACAGCCTGACCACCAAACCGGAGCATCACCTGCCACTTGAAGGCAGAGCAATACGATTGGCCTTCGCCGGCAGACTCACAGCCATCAAGGGCTTGACTATTACTCTTCACGCGCTGGCTCTGCTGCTTCAGGGTGGCATCAATGCAGAACTGCATATTGCGGGCGATGGCTCACAACGCACCACGCTGGAACAGCAGGCCGATAAGCTCGGCATTTCATCGTCCTGTCATTTTCACGGCTTCGTGGCGGATACGCGGGATTTTTTCAGCAGGATGGATATTGCCCTGTTTCCATCCATTCGAGAATCGTTCGGCATGGCCAGTCTGGAAGCCAGCGCGGCCGGGTGCCCCGTCATTGCAAGTCGCATCGATGGTCTGCCGGAAACGATATGGGAAGGCCACAGTGGTATTACCCTGCCCTGCGAAAACGATCCGAGACGTTATTATGACAACAACATCATGGCCCAGCTTCCCGAGCTGGTTTACGACCCCGACCTGGATCAACTGCGAACGCCCGGCGTCGTTGATCCTTCAAGGCTGGCCGATACCATTGGCATGCTGGCTACCGATACACAGCGCCTGAATGTCATGCGCCGGCACGCCATCGAACATGCCGCACATTTTAACGATCTGCAGCAATACGGGGATCAGCTGTTCAGCCATGTTTGCCACATCGCGTCGGCCACCAATAGACACGGCAGTAACCACCACGCAACATCACTACCATGAACGTTATAAACACCACACTGCCCTTGCATGAGATCACGTCAGTGGCAGAGATCCTGCCATCTAGGCTGTCGGCCTTTTCAGAGCAGCTGACACTACAGCTGACATTTCAAATCAATCACCATCGCTGGCGGCGCACCGCGCCCTTTGTGACCGTACACATCGGCCAAAGAACCGTGTCGTTTTCGATGCATCGACAACACCGGGAAGCAGCGCTGACCATGATGCTGGCCCGGACAGAGGTAGAAAGCCCACTGAGCTTTTCATTCAGGGGTTGCAAACCTGTGGGGACGCACGCAAGCGTTACGGTCGCTTCTCGGCCAGCGCTTGATGATGGCCCCATCATGATTGTCGCCCCACACCCGGACGATGCCGAAATTGCCGCCGGCGGACTTTATAGCGCTTACGCATCGCAGACTCGCATCGTGACGCTCTCGGCCGGTGAACTGCTTCGCAAACTGGATCGTCAGTATATTGCCGGGCTTGATGATGACCTGACAGCCGCCGGACGACGAAAAGGGACGGTGAGAAGCTGGAACAGTGTCGCAACGCCGCTTCTTTCCGGCGTTGCCTTCGAGCACTGCCCGGTGCTGGGCGTGCCCGATGGGCATGGCTGGGAAATCATGCATGACAATGCATCAATCGAGCCGATCCTGCCGGTCAATGACGCGCGTCGATTCAACACACTGTCTCTGCCCTGCGATGGTGCCGAGTCTCTTGGCCGTGATGACATCATCAGGGATCTCGGGTATCTGATCGAGTACTGGCAACCTGCCACAATACTGGTTACAGACCCTGAATATGATCCCCATGGCGACCATCGGGCAGCGGCAATGGCGCTTGCCAGAGCGTTGCAACAGAGTCATTTCAGACCAGCGCGTATTTTACTGTACGCCAACCATTACCGGGACACCCATCCGCCCGGCCCCGCCTTTCAGCCGGCATGGACGCCCTCGCCGGAACTACGAACCCTGTGTTTCCACCGGCCGACCCCCTATCTGTTTTGTCTTGACAGGGAAGCGCAACGACACAAGGCACTGTTACTGGATGCCATGACCGACCTTGCAAGACGTGATCGCCCACGCCAGATCAGAAGAAAAAAACGCAAGGAAGGGTTTGAGCCATCGCTTGCGCCAGACAGGGATCGCTATTTCCAATGGGCCGTTCGCAGTAGCGAGTACTTCCAGATGGTCGAGCCGGAAGACTTTATCGAAGGCGCCAGAGAGCTGCCGCCGGGCTGAAACCCGGCGACAATCAGGGTACAGCTCAGGTAACAAACAAAAAGCCCTTTATGATCAACGCATTGGCAATATCGATCAGGAATCCGCCGACCACCGGTACGATGATAAAGGCAAGCCTTGAAGGCCCGAATCGCTCGGTAACCGCCTGCATGTTGGCAATGGCCGTCGGTGTTGCTCCCATGGCAAAGCCGCAATTGCCCGCGACCAGAACCGCGGCGTCGTAGCCGCCGCCCATCACCCTGAAAGTGACCTGGGTGGTGTAAAAAAAGACCAGTGCGACCTGCACCAACAGGATCACCAGCATCGGCAGCGCCAGATTGGCGAGATCCCACAGTTTCAGATTCATCAGCGCCAGTGCCAGAAACACGGAAAGTGCCACGTTACCGACCGTGTTATTGGCATCATCATTGACATGATAAAGACGACTGATACGCAGGAAATTGCCGATGAGAACGCAGGAGAAAAGCACCCACACAAATGTCGGCAGGCTAAAGGGCGTATCTTCAAGCACGCCATGCAGAAAGGTACCCGCAACAAGCCCCGCGAAGAGACAGCACAGCACGCGAATCATGCTGCCGACATCGGTTCGCTCATCCTTGCCGGTAAGGTCGGCGACATCTTCCTGATTGTCGCTTTCAAGAGACATCCCCCTTTTTTGAGCCCGGCGAATCAAAAACGACGCCGTCGGGCCGCCGATCAGAGAACCAAATACCAGACCAAACGTTGCGGCTGCCATCGCCAGTGCCATGGCGCTTTCCACGCCGTAGTTATTGGTAAAGACCTCTGCCCATGCCGCACCGGTGCCATGTCCACCCGACATGGTGATCGACCCGCCCAGCAGCCCCATCACGGGTGACAGACCAAACAGCGTTGCGATGCCGACGCCCACAATGTTTTGCAGCACCAAAAGCCCGACCACAAGCGCGAAAAAGACCAGCAGCCTTGAACCACCGGCACGAATCAGACCAAAGTTGGCGGAAAGACCGACCGAGGCGAAAAAGACCAGCATGAAGGGCTCCTGAAGCCCGCCAAAGAAGTTGATTTCGATGCCGAAGGCTCGTAGTACCGTAATGACAAGCGTGGCAAGCAGCCCTCCCACCACGGGTACCGGTATATTGAACTCACGCAGAAAGCGCACATGCTTGACGCACTGCTGGCCAATCACCAGCACCACAATGGCAATAAAAAGCGTTGTTATAGGACCAGGCGTCATGATGGTTCCTGTAAGTTATTGATGTCATACACTGTAACGCCAGAAAGGCAGCCCCGAGTATAAGTCATTAGCCCCCTGTGAACCCAGCTCGTCTACTCCGCCCCGACCCCTCTACAACGCCGGCGTCATGCGAAACCGCCTCTTTCGTTCGACTAAAGTCGCCTGCCTCATGCAACAGTAAAGCCTGATCAGGCACTACGTTTGTCGAATAACTACTAACGACGAGATCGCAATGAACCAAGATAAGCAGGAACAGCCTCCCGGCATGGGTGCCCGAATCGGGCTTTGGGCGGGCCCGATCTGGGTGGTGGCAACCCTGCTGCTGCCTTCCCCGGGTGACATGTCGCAGGAAGCCTGGCGCTGCGCCGGACTGGCGTTGCTGATGGGCACCTGGTGGGCCACACAGGCCCTGCCGTTGGCCATAACGGCCCTGCTGCCGATATTCATGGCGCCGGCCCTTGGCATTGCTGAGCTTGATGATGCGGTACCGGCCTATGCCGACCCCGTTATTTTCCTTTTTCTGGGCGGCTTTCTTCTCGGGCTATCGATGCAGCGCTGGGATCTGCACAAGCGCATTGCGCTCAGAATCATGCTGATCATGGGGCAAAACCCTCGCCGTCAGATCGCCGGATTCATGATGGCCACCGGCTTTCTGAGCATGTGGGTGTCCAATACGGCCACGGCTGTCATGATGCTCCCCATTGCCACCTCCGTCATGAGCCTCCATGGCCATACCGACAGCGAAGGCACGCGGCGTTATGGCACCGCCCTGCTGCTTGCCATCGCCTACTCCGCCAGCATTGGCGGTGTGGCCACGCTTATCGGCACACCCCCCAATGCGCTGCTGGCAGGCTATCTCTCGTCGCAGACCGATATGCAGATCGGTTTCGCTCAATGGATGAGCGTGGGTCTACCGGTTGCCATTGTCATGATGCTCATCACCTGGTGGTGGCTGACACGTGGCGATATCTCGACAGGAGAAGAAGATTCCGAAAAGGGTCAAAACCTTCTCAAGCAAGAGATGCAAAAGCTGGGGGCGCTCAGTAGCGCCGAGAAGCGGGTAGGTATCATTTTCATGCTGGCAGCCATCGGCTGGATTACACGCCCTCAACTCAATGCGCAGGGGCTTGGTTGGCTGGACGACACAACCATTGCCATCATGATCGGCACGCTGCTCTTTCTGGTGCCTTCCGGGACAACCGGGGGCCGGCTGATGACATGGGAGGCGGCCTGCAAGATGCCCTGGGATGTGCTGATTCTGTTCGGGGGCGGTCTGGCCATGGCCGGCATTGTTCAGGATACGGGGCTGGCCGAGTGGATTGCCGAACAGCTGACACTCCTGAGCGTGCTGCCCACTCTCCTTTTGATCGGCTGCATTGTCCTGATCATCAAGTTTCTGACAGAGATCACCTCCAATACGGCCACTGCCGCAACCTTTTTGCCGTTGCTGGCCGCCACCGCCGTCTCCCTGGAGATGCCGCCGCTGCTGATTCTGGTCCCTGCCACCATCTCGGCGGCCTGCGCCTTCATGATGCCGATTGCCACACCCCCGAATGCCATCGTGTTTGCCTCCGGCCAGCTGCGCATCACCGACATGATACGAAAGGGCCTTTTCCTGAACCTGGTCAGCACGCTGGTCATTACCGGGCTGTGCTACGTCGTTGTAACCTTTCTCTGGTGAAGCATTTTCGATTCGAGATGACAGGCGCCGGACCCTGTCACGTTGCATCGCTCTATAAAAATGGGGTCGCCGCTTGCGCGGCGACCCCATTGAGTCACTTATCCTGTACCGGGTGTCAGCAACGGTCCTAGAAGGTTTCCCACTCATCGGCATCGCTGGTCGTCGCTGGCGCCTTATAGCTCTTGCCTTTTGCCGGCGTTTTGAGCTCGGCGCTCGACCTGGGCGCCGGCGAGCGTGTTGCAGCCGGAGCAGATGATGGCTTGTGATGAACAGGCTTTTCCATCACACGGCTGGCCATCGGTGCGACAGCCTGCCCACGTGCGCCACTACCGGACACCTTGAAAAACGCGACCTGTTCACGCAGCACGCGCGCACTGTGTTCCATGGAGCGGCTGGCCGCCGCGGCTTCTTCTACCAGCGCCGCGTTTTGCTGGGTGACGCTGTCCATCTGCGAGATGGCCTGGTTGACCTGATCGATACCGGTAGACTGTTCGCGGCTGGCCGCAGCGATTTCGGCCACGATATCGGTCATCTTGTTAATGCTTTCGACAATGCCGCCCAGCGTCTGGCCCGAACGGGTCACCAGTTCGGTACCGTTGGCCACCTTGCTGACGCTATCATCCACCAGTGTCTTGATCTCGCGGGCGGCCTCGGCACTGCGGCTCGACAGCGTGCGCACTTCACTGGCCACGACCGCAAAGCCACGACCCTGTTCACCGGCGCGTGCCGCTTCTACCGCAGCGTTAAGGGCCAATAGATTGGTCTGGAAGGCAATCGAGTCGATCAACCCGACGATCTCGGCAATCTTCTGGCTCGAGGTACTGATTTCACTCATGGCCTGAGTGGTCTGATCCACAACCTGGCTGCCGTCACGCGCCTGCTGACGCACGTTGAGTGCCAGCTGGTTGGCCTGCGCGGCGTTATCGGCGTTTTGCTTGACGGTCGAGGTCATCTCTTCCATCGAAGCGGCGGTCTCTTCAAGGCTTGCGGCCTGCTCCTGGGTACGACGCGACAGATCGTCGTTGCCCGAAGCAATCTGACTGGAAGCCGAACCCACCGACTCAGCGTTGACACGAACATCGTTGACCACATGCGCCAACTGTTTCTGCATCGCCCCCAGACTGTGCAGCAGGGTGGCAAACTCGTCACGCCCCTTCACCTCGATATGATTGTCCAGCTCGCCCTGAGCGATGGACTCCGAAACCTCGCTGGCACGCTTGAGCGGTGCCATGATGCCGCGAATCAAAAACCAGGCGATGGCAGTCATGAGAACAAGTGCCAGCACAATGGCCGCGATAATCACGCCCATGGAGCTTGAGGCACCTGCCAGACCGTTGCTGTAAGAGCTTTCGGCTTGCTGAGCGTTGATATCCAGAAGACGCTCAAGCTCTGTCGACAGACTTTCAAAGTTCTCGCGCGTTTGTTGAATCGCAGGCGTGAATTCAAAAGTGCCCTGACTCATGTCGCGCCCTACCTGCTGATACAGCGTCCAGTAGGTCGTCAACAAGGGTCCCAGTCTGTCGGCTACGGCTCTCTCTTCAGGGGAGGTTACCTGAGTTGTGCTGTACGTTTGCCAGAGGCGGTCTGTTTCGTTTTTGTACTGCTGCTCATAGTTGCTCACAAGCGTGGCAGCAGTCTGGGGGCTTCTATCGGCACGCGCCTTGAAGGAGTCAATTCGTGACCAGCTGATGTTTTTCCTTATGCTTGCCAGGTTCTGAAGGGGTAATACATTGGTCTTGTAAACCGCTTCAAGATTACTATTGCTGCGCTGCATGCCAAACATGCCGGCAGCGCCAATGATGACCATGAAAATTCCCATGATAACCATGGTGGCCACAAGCTTATATTTCACACTGCGATTCAGGCCGAACATGCTGACCACTCCCAAGCTGACATGATGGGGCGACCAGAACGGCCGCGTGTGTCTTATAACGGCCAGACAGCAGGCTTCTGAAGTCTGGCTGATACGCCTTGATAAAAATAAGGGCCGCCCTTGCGGGCGGCCCTGTTCAACTATCGTGGTCGCAGGCGGTTTAGAACGTTGCCCACTCATCGGCCGTTTCGGGCTCGCTCTTGCGCATCGGGGCGGCCTTTTTCTCGACCATGGCAGGTCTTTTCAGCGCGCTCTGTGGTACATCGCTGTATTCGCTATTCGAGCGTGTGACCGCAGTGGGCGTAGAGATTCGTACCGGATTTTCCTGACCCACCTTGAAAAACGCGACCTGTTCACGCAGCACGCGCGCGCTGTGCTCCATGGAGCGACTGGCCGCCGCGGCTTCTTCTACCAGTGCCGCGTTTTGCTGGGTGACGCTGTCCATCTGCGAGATCGCCTGATTGACCTGATCGATACCGGTGGACTGCTCACGGCTGGCCGCGGCAATTTCGGCGACGATATCGGTCATCTTGTTAATGCTTTCGACGATGCCGCCCAGCGTCTGGCCCGAACGGTTGACCAGCTCGGTGCCGTTGGCCACTTTGCTCACGCTGTCATTGACCAGCGTCTTTATCTCGCGAGCCGCGTCGGCACTGCGGCTCGAGAGCGTGCGAACTTCACTGGCCACGACCGCAAAGCCACGGCCCTGTTCGCCGGCGCGAGCCGCTTCAACAGCGGCGTTAAGCGCCAGCAGATTGGTCTGAAAGGCGATCGAGTCGATCAGCCCGACAATCTCGGCAATTTTCTGGCTTGAAGTGCTGATTTCATTCATGGCAAGCGTGGTCTGCTCAACGACCTGACTGCCATCACGTGCCTGCTGGCGCACGTTGAGTGCCAGCTGATTGGCCTGCGCGGCGTTGTCGGCATTTTGCTTGACAGTTGAGGTCATCTCTTCCATTGAAGCAGCCGTCTCTTCAAGGCTTGCGGCCTGCTCCTGGGTGCGACGCGACAGATCGTCGTTGCCCGAAGCGATCTGACTGGAAGCCGAACCCACCGATTCGGCGTTGACGCGCACGTCGTAGACCACATGGGAAAGCTGCTTTTGCATCGCACTCAGGCTATGCAGCAGCTTGGCAAACTCGTCGTGTCCTTTCACCTCGATGTGGTTATCCAGATGGCCCTGAGCGATGGATTCAGAGATCTCGCTGGCCTGCTTGAGTGGCGCCATGATGCCGCGAATCAACAGCCAGGCGATGCCTCCCATGGTCAGAAAAGCGATGCCGATAACAACCAGGATCGAAACAAGAGATACCTCTGAGCTCTGAGTGCTGCCGAGATAGGCATTTTCTGCCTCTGTTACGTTGAAACCAAGCGTACTGCCCACGCCATTGGCAACCGTTTGAAAGGTCTCACGGAACTGGTTCATGTCACCTGCGGCCGGAAAATTGCCTTCAGCCATATTGCTCAGAAACCGTTCATAGTGTTGCCAATAGGCCGCCAGAGCCGGGGTAATGCTGGCCTCAAACGCCCGCTCTTCGGGAGAGTCGATATAACGGTCCGTGTAGGTCTGCCAGAGCTGGTTGAGCCTGTCGCGATGATCACTGCCGTAGCGAGAGAGCAACTCTCGGGCAGCATCAGCGTTTTCATCGACCTGGATGCGCATGAAATCGACCCTTGAGGCATAAATACCCGCCCTGATGTTGGCCAGTACCTGCATGGGCAAAACATTTCCGTTATAGACGTACTCAAGATTCCGATCGGCCGACTTGATGCCCAATATTCCGGCAACGCCGATGGCCAGCATGATCAGCGCTGTCATGACGACATTGCCTACAAGTTTGTATCTAACGCTGCGATTCAGAGCCGGCATGATAGGATTCCCTGACAGAAACATCTGATTGATAGTCGAGTTCCTATCGGCACATCAGGAAAATATGTTGATAACATTTGATACATAAATATTAATGAAAGTACCTTTCCCAATAGCCCTGGACGCTTTTCATTACGGTCATACAAGCGATAGCGCCGGTTAAAGGACATACGGCTCACAGTGACAGACGGCTTTTTTCCCGCCGTCACCCGAGCCGGGCCGCCATTTTTACGAACAAGATATAAAGGGGCGACATACGATGAGCACACTCCACGCACTCCGGGGCATGACCCTGCACTTCAATGACGATCCGGGCACGGGTGATACCCCTCGAGAAGACAGCGTGGCGTTTCACGAAGATGGCATGGTGCTTGTTCAGGATGGCCGCATCCTGCAAAGCGGTCCGGCACAGGCACTTCTGGAAACACTCCCCGAAGGCACCCCTGTCGAGCACTGGCCGGATCAGCTGATCATGCCGGGCTTTATCGACCCGCACCTTCATTACAGCCAGCTTGATATCACGGCCTCCTACGGCCGCCAGCTGCTGGACTGGCTCAATACCTATACCTTTCCCGAAGAGTGTCGCTTCAGCGACCGCGCCTACGCCGACGAGATCGCAAGGGCCTTTCTGGAACAGCTGCTGGCCAACGGTGTCACCACGGCGCTGGCCTTTTGCACGACCCACCCGGCCTCCGTTGACGCCCTGTTCAGTGCCGCCTTTGAGCGCAACATGCGCATGCTGGGCGGCAAGGTCATGATGGATCGCAATGCCCCGAAGGCACTGTGCGACACGCCCGAAGGCGGCGTGCGCGACAGCCGCAGGCTCATTGAGCAGTGGCATGAGCGGGGTCGATTGGAATACGCCATTACGCCGCGCTTTGCCCCCACCTCGACGCCGGAACAGCTGGCCGCCACCGGGCGCCTTTTGAGCGACTATCCCGGCATGGTGATGCAGACGCATCTATCCGAAAACCACCAGGAAGTGGACTGGGTGGCCTCGCTGTTTCCCGAAGCGCGTGACTATCTGGATGTCTACTCGCACTATCAGCTGGTGCGTCCGCGGGCCATTTTTGCCCATGGCATCCATATTGATGACGATGTGCGTCAGCGCCTGGCCGATGACGGGGGTGCCATCGCTTTCTGCCCGAGCTCGAACCTGTTTCTTGGCAGCGGGCTTTTTGACTGGCGCAGTGCACGCGAGCAGGAGGTTCGAGTGGGCATTGCCAGCGACATCGGTGCCGGCACCAGCTTCAGCCCCTTCCAGACCTTGCAGGATGCCTACAAGGTCGGCCAGCTCTCGGGCCAGCCTCTGACGCCCTGGCAGGCCTTTTACGCTCATACTCTGGGCAATGCCCGCGTGCTCGATATCGATCGCCACGTCGGCAGTCTGGCCCCCGGCATGGAAGCCGACATCACCGTTATCGATCCCCGCGCAACGCCGATGCTGGCGCGCAAGGATCGACATGACCCCACGCTCATGGAGCGGCTTTTCAACCTGATGATTCTGGGTGATGAACGCTGTATCAGCGCGACCTATGTCATGGGCCAAAAGCGCTACGCCGCCAACAATAAATGATGCATCGGCGGCCTAAGCGGTCGCCATACCCGCCCGGGGTCAGGCACACTTGCGCGCCAATCGTGACTTCCGCGGAAATTTTCATGCATGACAATGAGTTGATTTTTCGACACGGCGACCGACCGCCGTTTCACACCGCTTCTCTGGTGGCCTTTCAGCATGTACTGGCCTGCTTTGTGGCCATTATTGCGCCGACTATTATCGTGACCGGTGCACTGGGGCTGCAAAGCGAGGCGCCCTATCTCATCAGCCTGGCGCTTTTGGTATCCGGCATCAGCACCCTGATCCAGACCCAGCGTGTGGGCCCGCTGGGCTCAGGGCTGCTTTGCGTGCAGGGCACCAGCTTTTCCTTCGTGGCCGCCTTGATCTCGGCAGGTCTGATTGCCCGGGAGCGCGGCGCCTCCGACCATGAAGTACTGGCCGTTCTGTTTGGTATCTGCATGGCGGGCAGCCTGATCGAGATGGCCCTGGGCAGTATCCTGCATCATCTCAAACGCGTGATCACGCCAACGGTAACCGGCGTTGTGGTCACGCTGATCGGGTTGAGCCTGATCAGCGTGGGTGTCACCGATATTGCCGGCGGTCATGGCGCCGACAACCCGGGGGACCCTGTCAATTTGCTGCTCGCGGTGATCGTGATCGGTGTGGTGTTGACCTGTCAGCTCAGCCGCCACCCGATGCTGCGCGTGGGGTCGGTCTTTGTCGGGCTTCTGGCAGGCTGCATTGCAGCAGCTCTGCTGGGGCGTCTGGATTTTGCCAGCGTGGCACAGGCGCCGCTTTTTCAGCTGCCGCAACCGCTGCGCTATGGGCTGGGCTTTGATGTCGCGGCCTTTATTCCGGTGGCGTTCATTTTTGCCATCACGGCCATCGAAACGGTGGGTGATCTGACCGGCTCCTCTCGGGCGTCACACATGCCGACAAGCGGGCCGGAGTATCAAAAACGCATTCGCGGCGGCGTACTGGGAGATGGTTTCAATTCTCTGCTCGCCGGCATGCTCAATACCTTCCCCAACACCACGTTCAGCCAGAATACGGGCATCATCCACCTGACCGGCGTAGCCAGCCGACACATCGGTCTTTTCGTGGGGGGGATTTTGATCATTCTGGGGCTGATTCCGGCCATGGGGGCCGTATTGCAATCCATCCCCCAGCCCGTGCTGGGGGCCGCCACCACGTTGATGTTCGGGCTGATTGCCGTATCGGGGATTCGAATGCTGGCCGAGCAGCGCATGACCCGCAAACGGGTCATGATCATCGCGCTGTCGCTGGGGGCCGGACTGGGTGTCGAGCTGGTGCCGGAAGTACTTTCCGGGTTGCCAGCACTTATACAGAGTGTCCTGTCTTCCTCCATTACCACGGGCGGACTGCTGGCCATCCTCATGCATCTGGCACTTCCCGAGCACCAAAAGACCGAAGAAGGCGATATCGATACGGCCTCACGGGACAATGCCGACGCTCAATAAATCGCAGGTCGGGACCCGTCAGCGCCGGGCGTGAGACGCACCATCGTGGCAGCGTTCGCTGTCACGATGCACGCTGTAGCCCCAGGGGCTGACCAGCAATACAATCACTTCATTTGCGTTGCGTGACAGCGTCAGCTCGACCGGCACCTGATCAAGCAGCGGGCAGTCCACCCCCTGGCTCAGAAAATAATCGCGCACGTGATAGATGATGCGATAGTGCCCACCGCTGCCCTCCTGCAGCAGCGCTTCTTCAAGCGCCCCATCGGCATTGGTGTGAAGGGTCATGATGGGCTCTTCATCATCATGCGCCTCAAGCGATACCACCATGCCCTCTACCGCAATCCCGTTGTATTGATCCAGCACCCGGGTTGTCAGTGTTGCCATGACGATTGCCTCCAGAACACAAAAAGCCCCTCGCACGATTACCCGAAAAGCCGGTCAACGAGCGTACGCAAGGGGGCATGACCCCATACAGCTGTCATGATACTGCGGGACCACAGTTGCCGTGTCATGACTTTGGTCTACGCACTCACCATGTCAGCCAGGACACAAAAAAGGCCGCACCCGGGGGGCGCGGCCTTTGCCGAACAACGCTAACCGTCAGCTGCGGTTATCGTCCTCGGAAGAGTGCGTCGAGCGTCCGGTAGATACCGCAGCCGTACCGCCCTGCTCTTCTTCCTGTTTCTGGCCGATGCCCAGTTTGCGGCTGGCCCACTGCGACCCCTGCATAATGTACACATAGGTGGCCGGCACAAACAGACTGGCAAGAATCGTGATGGTAATCATGCCACCGACCACGGGCGTACCGATATGATGCCGGCTTGCCTCGCTGGCACCGCTGGCCAGCGCCAGCGGCAGTGTGCCACCGATGAAGGCAAGCGATGTCATCACGATCGGGCGGAAACGCTGCTGCGCGGCATGCTTGGCGGCTTCCACGATCGACAGCCCCTCCTGGGATCGCTGTTGCTGGGCAAATTCCACGATCAGGATGGCGTTTTTCGCCGCAAGCCCCACGACCACCAGCATGCCGACCTGCAGATAGACACTGGTATCAAAGCCGCGAAGCCAGACCGCCAGCACCGCGCCCAGAAAGGCAAAAGGCACCGAGGCGATAACCGCCAGTGGCAGTGTCCAGCTCTCGTACTGCGCCGCCAGGATCAAAAACACCATCACGATACCGAACACGATAGCAATGACGGCCGCGTTGCCCGCGTTTTCCTGCTGATACGCCTCACCGGTCCAGCCCATCGAGTAATCGCTGCCCAGCTCGTCGTTAACGATGCGCTGGACGGCTTCCATGGCCTGACCGTTACTGTAGCCGGGCGCGGCACCGATCTGGAACTGCGCAGCCGGGTAAACGTTGTAGCGATCAAGCGTGGTCGGCGCCTGTTGACGGGTCATTGTCACCAGCGTGGACAGCGGAATGCGCTGATTATCACCGCCGCGGACATAAACCCGATTCAGGTCATCCGGTGACTGACGAAACTCGTCTTCGGACTGCAGGTAAACCTGGAAGTTACGACTCTGTCGGGTAAAGAAGTTCACAAAGGAACTACCAAACGTACTCGAAAGCGTCGTATTCAGATCACTCAGATTGACCCCCAGACTCTGCGCCTTGTCCCGATCCACCTCGATGTGATAAGTAGGCACCGAGGTATCCAGCGTCGTAAAGGCCTGGGCAATGGCCGGGTCCTCATTGGCCGCCTGCATGATCTTGAGCGAGGCCTGATAGAGCTGCTGTGAATCAGCACCGCTCAGCGACTGCAGATAGCCCGTGAGACCACCGGTCGGCGACAGACCGATAATGGGCGGCAGATTGAAGGCCATCGCCTGACCATCCGGAATGCCGGCCCCCTTTTGCATGATCGTGCCGATCAATTCATCGGCAGTGATATCACGCTGTGACCACGGCTTCATCGAGATGAACATGGTACCGCGGGCGGTATTGGCTGCCCCCGATACGATGTCAAAGCCGGGGATTGACGTCACATAATCAACGCCGGGCACCTCTTCCATCTGCTTTGACAGCTTCTGCATGTACTCATCGGTGCGATCGACGGAAGCCCCCGTCGGCATGGAAACCGAGGCCAGTACCACGCCCTGGTCCGTTGCAGGGATAAGCCCTTCAGGGAGCTGGGAGTAAAGCCACCACGACAGCACGCAGCAGCCGGCAAACATCGCCATCGTGATGAAGAAGTGACGAATCAAAAAGCCGACACAGGCCATGAACACACTGGTGATCTTGTCAAAGGCCTTGTTGAACCAGATGAATGGCTTTTTAACGATCTTCAGCCAGCGTGGCTCATTATCGGTGTCGTGTCGCTTGATGAAGATGGCCGCCATGGCCGGCGTGAACGACAGCGCCACCAGTGCCGAGATGCCTACCGAGATGGCGATGGTGATGGCGAACTGACGATACATCTGACCGGTCATGCCGGAGATGAACGCCACCGGGATAAAGACGGCCGCCATGATAAAGGAGGTCGCCAGTACCGGTCCGGTAACTTCCTTCATCGCCTTGAAGGCAGCGTTCAATGGTGAGGTATCCGGCTCCTCCTCGAGTATTCGTTCGACGTTTTCAATCACCACGATGGCGTCATCCACCACGATACCGATCGCCAGTATCATGCCGAAAAGCGACAGCAGGTTGATCGAGAAGTCCAGCAGATACATGCCCCCAAAGGTGCCAACCACCGCGATGGGGACCACCGACATGGCCACCAGTGTCGAGCGCCAGTTCTGCAGAAATACGAACACGATGACCGCGACCAGTAACAACGCTTCAATAAACGTATGCGAAACCGCCTCGATGGAGGCATCGATAAAGAGCGTGGTGTCATAGGGAATGACATAATCCAGCCCTTCCGGGAACCGCTGCTTCATGTCAGCAAGCGTTGCCTTGACCTCGGCGGCCACATCAAGGGCATTGGCGCCCGGCTGCTGATAGATGGCAATCGGCGCGATCGGAGAGCCATTGACGCGCCCGATGACGCCATAGCTTGAGGAACCAAGCTCGACGCGTGCCACATCGCTCAGACGCAGGGAGGAGCCATCCTCATTGGTGCGCAGCAGGATATCGCGAAACTCTTCAGCGGATTCCAGACGCCCCTGGGTGGTCACGGTATAGGTATAGGCCCCCGGCTTTCGCTGAGGCGCCCCGTTGAGCTTGCCGGCCGATACCACCGTATTCTGCGACTGAATGGCAGAAGAGACCTCTGCCGGCGTCAGGTCGTACTGGGCCAGCTTGTCCGGATTGAGCCAGATACGCATGGCAAAATCCTGATTACCCAGCACTTCGGCCTGACCCACGCCCGGCAGTCGGCGAATCTCGTCAAGGATGTTGATGTTGGCGTAATTGTTCAAAAACAGCCGGTCATACTCACCGTTGGGCGAATACAGTGCCGTAAACAGCAGTACGCTGCTGGAGCGCTGCTCGACTGTCACGCCTTGATTCTGAACCTCGGTGGGAAGCTGGGAAATCGCTCGCTGCACACGGTTGTTGACATCGATAGTGGCCTGGTCCGGATCGGTTCCGATCCGGAAATAGACCTGCATGCTCAGCTGACCGCTGTCGGCGCTCGTTGACGTGATATAAATCATGTCCTGAACGCCGTTGATCTCCTCGGTCAGCGTCGAGGCCACCGTGTCTGAAAGAACCTGCGCACTGGCACCGGGATAACTTGCCGACACCGACACGGTAGGCGGCACCACCTGCGGGTACTGCTCAACAGCCAGCCCCCTTACCGACATGAAGCCGATCAACGTAATAATGATCGAGACGACAGTGGCAAAGATCGGCCGATTGATGAAAAAACTCGATATGTTCATCGACTCGAACCGCCCTTAGTTGTCACTGCTATTGGAGCTGCGCTCATCGGCACTGGTCTGATCGGTCTCACCGCTGACACTCGTCCCCTGACCGGCTGACTTGTTGGCGCCGCTGGCATCCAGACCGGAAGGATTGTCCGGTTCGCTGTCCACGTTGCCATCGAAGGGCTGAGCATCGATTTTATCGCCGGCCGAAATGCTGCCGATGTTGCTGACAACCACCCGGTCACCCTTTTCAAGGCCTTCGGGCACGATAACCCAGCCACGCGCCTGCTCACCCATGGTAATAAAGCGACTCTGGGCCTCACCGTCGTCATTGACCAGCATGACCTGCGGCCCCTTGAGCCCTTCTGTTACGGCAATCTCAGGGACTGCCAGCACATGAAAGCGCATCAGATTGCGAAGCTTGACGCGGACAAACTGCCCGGGCAGGAACAGGTTCTGCGGATTTTCGAACACCGCGCGGGCCTGTACGGTACTGGTAGACTCATCGACACGAGCCCCAAGGAAGTCCAGATCTCCTGTAAGAGAGGTATCTGTCGTTGCGCTGTCATCGCCGTAGGGAAAGTCCAGTTCAACGTTCACATTGGGCGCGTCATCCATCTGACGCTGACGACGCAGTGCGAAGGCATCCGACTGAGGCAGTGAGAATCGGACCTCGAGCGGGTCAACCGGCGTCACCTCGGCCAGTTGCGTCTGGCGTGCCACATAATTGCCGACATTGACGTCGTTGAGACTGACCTGACCGGCCACGGGTGCCTTGACGTCGGTGTAATTCAGATCGATCTGGGCACTTTCCAGTGAAGCCTGTGCCTGAGCGACGGCGGCCCTGGAAGTATCACGCTGGCTGAGCGCCTGGTCGCGCTGCTGCTGGCTGATCGAGCCATTCTGATAAAGACGCTGGTAGCGCTCATAGTCGCGCTGCGCTTCGCTGGCACTGGCACGCGCGCTCTGCAGATCGGCCTGAGCCTGCGCCACGGCCGCCTGATAGGTATCCTTTTCAATCGTGAACAGGATATCGCCCTTTTCAACGATGCCTCCGGCACGGTAATGCTGCTGCTCCAGCGTGCCGTCAACGCGCGCGATAATATTGACCGAGCGGTCACTGCGAACCATGGCCGGATAGGTCTTGTCCAGCTCCAGATCAAACGGCTCAAGCGTTTGCACCTGCGCCTGTTTGGGCGGTGACTCCTGTTGCTGTTCCTCCTGTTCGTCATCGTTACCGCCACAGGCGACGAGCAACAGCGCGAAGACTCCAATCAGACTCCATCCCTGGACTCGTCTGGCAAACTTCTGATTCATCTGGATGATATCCGTCGTTATTAGGTGATCAACTGACGCTCTTCTCAGAGCATACAATGAGGGGAGAATGGCGCCAGTTTAGATGCATTCCTGTATGTATGTAAATTAACGCTATCCAATGACAGCGATTGGCTGAACCTGCAGATTCAAGCGTTTGTGGAGACGGGCAACATAGAGTAACAAAAACGCCCCGCTGTGCGGGGCGTTTAAACTGTATTGGCGGTCAGCAATCAATCAAGCGGGACACGCAGCTCCAGACTCTTCATGCCGGCATCACGCATGCCTTCATGATAGATGACGCGAGAGTGGTCAACACGGATCTGTTCGTTGTGCTCCTGCGCCCAGCGAATCGCCATGTGCTTGAAGCACTGCTCGCGATCCTTTTCGCTGCCGAGTGTGGCGCTCATGGTACGTCCTGCCGGTACCGTGACCCAGCGCAGCGGCAGCGGCGGATTCCATGTCGCACGGCGTGTCATGCGATAACCGACATCCTTGCGCATGCGATGCGACGGCGTAATGTTCGGGTCGTCATAATAAAAGCAGACAGACTCGACAATGGATTCCTTGGCATGCTGCGGACACATCGACAGCAGCATCTGACGCAGGCTTTCTTCACTGTTCTTGTCATCGCCAAAGGAGCGCATGACCAGAAAGTACTCTTCTTCATGATCGATCACGTTGACCGGTGTGGCGTCATCGCGTACCAGACCGTTAGTGGCAATCTCCATGCGCATGCTTTCACGATAGCCGCGCGGCGAGCTGCCGAAATGGCGACGAAAGACACGGCTGAAGGCCGCATGGTCCTGATAACCGCACTCAAGCGCGACTTCCATGATGGACTTGCGAGTATAGATCAACAGCATGGCCGCCCGATCCAGACGGATCGCAGCGTGGTAGTCGGTGGGTGTGACCCCGAAGGACTGTTTGAACTTGCGTCGCAGATGCGAGCATGAAAGGCCAACCTGCTGGGCGACCAGCGTCATGGGCATCAAAATGTTGGTGTGCTCGTGAAGAATGACTTCAGTTGCGGCGACATCAAATTCTCTGCTGTCCATCATCATATCCATTCCCTCGGCAATAGCGCTTGGTATACGGCGCGACGCATCGATGCGTCACAATCTCAAGAACTGAAGGTGGCGGCGTTGGAGGCAGCAAAGCCATGACGCGGCGTTAGACCTTTCAGTTCAGTAACCTTTTCCAGAAAGTAGCGTTTTCGGGTTGTTGCGATAGCAAGGGAAAACACACGCCTTGTTATCGGCACAACGTCAGTATTTCTTATGCTGACTTGCTGAAAGTTGTACGCAGAATAAGGGAAGGGCTGATCAAGTAAAGTATGAAACTGTCAAAGATTATTAAAATCGCGCTTTGATACATTATCGGGGCAGTTAAAAGCTAAACTATCAGGGACCAGTAAATATAATTAAATATAGTTTTTATAATTAAATTAATAGTACTGAATTTCAATTTAAGCATTAGAAAACTGGTACCTATGCGCAATCAGGCCCTGTTCATCCAGACTTTTTCAGCATCCCGCCACAGACCCCATCAAGTCGTCACAGCCGTATGCATGACAATAGTGTGAACACAAAAAGGCACATCGATGACATACCCATTCTTTGATCATACGCACTTTGGAAAGCTGCAACCCATTGATGGCAATGAAATGTTTCAGAAGGTAATCGTTAATAAACCACTCGATTGTTCCAATTCTTGTCTGAAACGAGCCTTGTGTAATAGAACGTAAAATTATATTGACCGTTGGAAAGCAGGACGTTTTATTTATGAGACCCTCCTCATACTCACAAGCCATATCTGCCTGCCATACCAACAAAAAAGGCGCCCAAAGGGCGCCCGGAACAAAACAGACTGCTTGACAGCGTCGAATCAACAGATCATTCGTTGCTTGATACCAGTGCCGCACGAAGCCTTGCGACCGCCTGACCATGAAGTTGGCATACACGCGACTCGCTAACGCCCATGACCGCCCCGATCTCCTTGAGATTGAGCTCTTCCTGGTAATAGAGCGCCATCATCAGCTTTTCGCGCTCGGGCAGGGCCTCGATGGCCGCCATCATTTCATGGCGTTCGGCGCCGGCAATCCAGACATCGTGAGGATCAAGGGATGTCTCGACATGCTCTGACAGACGCGAGGCTTCCGTCTCGTCAGTGTTGGAATCTTCATAGGTCATCAAAAAGCCGTTGTTGGTATCGCTGAGTACCTGCTGATACTCGCGCAGCTCGATGCCCAGCTCCGAGGCGACCTCACGCTCGCTCGGCGCGCGCCCGTCGCGCTGCTCAAGCTTCCAGATCGCCCGGTCGATATCACGGGCACTGCGGCGAACGCTGCGCGGCAGCCAGTCACGCGAGCGCAGCTCATCGATCATGGCCCCACGCACACGCTGTGATGCGTAGGTCGAAAACGTGGCCCCCTGATCGGCATCGAAGCGCTTGAAGGCATCCAAAAGCCCCAGCATGCCCGCCTGTATCAGATCATCGAGTTCCACACTGGCCGGGAGACGAACCTGCATCGAAAGTGCCTGACGTCGAACCAGCGGCATATAGTCGTCCAGCAGCTGCCTCTGATCGATCCTGCCTTGAGCCGTATACATGCCCATATCCTGAAATCCGTTTGATGAGGGGGCACACGATGCGCCCAGCCTGTCTTGTGAACACATTATTGACAGACAAGTGCCAAAACGAATGGGAAAAGAGCCACAAAAAGTACGGCTTTCTTTAGGGATTGGCGGTAAACGCCAGCGCTGATACCCCTTCCAACGTGATTCCTTGCTCGTCATCGCCGTTAGCACGCGGCTTATCGGCTGAACGTGACCGACCACAACGTTTTGGATGATCTTTCAAACGGCGCGCTTTGATCTGCTGAATTGCCCATCCATTCCAGACGCTCGATCACAGAGTCGATAGAAAGGTACGCCCTATCGCGTTCGGGCATGGTAACGGCCACCCATGATTTTCTTCCAGGCAAGCCATCAAACAACCGAACCGGATAAACCACATTAGCGGGGGCCGCCATTACCCTTTCCACTGCGATGCAGCCCTCTCTAACACCAACGCAGCGCTTACCGGTTTTTAAACATTCATTTCGTGGCCGTTCGAACGGCTGCTGAATACCCTTTCCAGCTCAAGACAAAAAACGTCGCAAAAGCTTTATTTTTATATTGATTAAATATCAAACATATAGCGACCGCAGAAAGGAATAAAAGCCGATTTTGCCCAGGAACATGCGTTTTCAACTAAAGCATTTCCCCTGTCGCGTCGTTAATGAGTTTGCAAGCACGGTGAACCAACAACACAGCGTGCAACGATAAGTGGCTCAGGGCTGCAACCACTTCAACAAGGAA
Organism: Kushneria sp. EE4; assembly: GCF_977968315.1. The sequence goes on along the minus strand of NZ_OZ386212.1, from coordinate 1,112,051 downwards.
ACACTTCCTGAGGCGCCCAACGCAGTACCAATGATTGCATCGGGCGGCAGCTGCCGCGAAACGTGACCTCGAAGGTCGCTTCCTTTTATAAAGAAATAGGAAATCGCACACATGGCAATGGTCATCAACACAAATGCTCTGTCGCTCAATGCCCAGAACAACCTGAACAAGTCACAGCAGTCCCTGAACACTGCTATCGAGCGTCTGTCTTCCGGCTCACGCATCAACAGCGCCAAGGATGATGCCGCCGGTCTGGCCATCTCCAACCGTATGGGCGCCCAGGTCGCCGGTCTGAACCAGGCCAACCGCAATGCCAACGACGGTATCTCGCTGGCACAGACCGCTGAAGGCGCCATGGGTCAGGTGACTGACAACCTGCAGCGCGTACGTGAACTGACCGTACAGGCTGCCAACGGCACCAACACTGGAACTGACCTGGCATCCATCCAGGAAGAAATCACGCAGCGCATGGAAGAAATCGACCGTCTGTCCACCCAGACCCAGTTCAACGGCAAGAACCTGCTCGACGGTACCAGCCCGTCAGTACGCATTCAGGTCGGCGCCAACGATGGTCAGACCATCAGCCTGGACCTGGCCAACGTCGGTACGGCCACTCTCTTTGCGACCGGCACACCTAACGTTACTACCGCTGACTTCGATGCCGGCACCTCACTGGCCAGTATCGATGCTGCCCTGCAGACCGTCGACAGCGCGCGCAGTACTCTGGGTGCCCAGCAGAACCGTCTGCAGTCAGTCGTGGAAGGCAACGCCACCACGTCTACCAACCTGTCTGCTGCCCAGTCGCAGATCAAGGACGCCGATTACGCGACCGAAGTCTCCAACATGTCCAAGGCTCAGATCCTGCAGCAGGCCGGTACCTCCGTACTGGCGCAGGCCAACCAGACCACTCAGGGCGTCATGTCCCTGCTGCGTTAATCGCAGACCGGCTGAAAGCATCAGAGTTAGAAGTATCAGGGCGCCTTCGGGCGCCCTTTTTTGTTGTCTTGCCAGATACAGGAGCTTCAGAGCATTTGGTTGTCGACACCCCTTCCCTCTCCTCTCTTTCTTCTTCTGTACAACGGGGCAGCTTTATAACTCGGCCACTACTTGGACCAACTCATTTTTCGAGCAAAATCAGCAAAAATCTGTCACTGGACCTAAAGCGATGCCGGCTCAGGCCGTTAATGAATCTGCAAGCACAATGAGCTGCTGATGCAGCGTGCAGGGACGAGTGGCCCACAGCGGTAACCACTTCAACGGAAAGAGAAAAACTTTCCGGAAGCAGCTAAAGAAACGCACACACAGTACCGATAATTACATCAGGCGGCAGATGCCGCGAAACACGGCTCACAGAGTCGCTTCCTTTTAGCAGATTAGGAAATCGCACCCATGGCAATGGTCATCAACACAAATGCTCTGTCCCTCAATGCCCAGAACAACCTGAACAAGTCCCAGCAGTCCCTGAACACCGCCATCGAGCGTCTGTCTTCCGGTTCACGCATCAACAGCGCCAAGGATGATGCCGCCGGTCTGGCCATCTCCAACCGTATGGGCGCCCAGGTCGCCGGTCTGAACCAGGCCAACCGCAATGCCAACGACGGCATCTCGCTGGCACAGACCGCTGAAGGCGCCATGGGTCAGGTCACCGACAACCTGCAGCGCGTACGTGAGCTGACCGTACAGGCCGCCAACGGCACCAACACTGGAACTGACCTGACTTCCATTCAGGAAGAAATCGGTCAGCGTCTGGAAGAAATCAACCGCTTGGCCGGCCAGACCCAGTTCAACGGCAAGAATCTGCTGGATGGTACTGCTACAGATGTCCGCATTCAGGTCGGTGCCAACGATGGTCAGACCATTAATCTGACTCTGGCAGATGTGACCACTGCTACTCTTTTTGCAGGTGGTAGCGGTACCCAGCCTGACGTGACCGGTGCAGACTTCGATGCCGGTACCGCTCTGGCCGATATTGATGCTGCCCTGCAGCTTGTTGACAGCTCGCGTAGCACCCTGGGTGCCCAGCAGAACCGTCTGCAGTCAGTCGTGGAAGGCAACGCCACCACGTCTACCAACCTGTCTGCTGCCCAGTCGCAGATCAAGGACGCCGACTACGCGACCGAAGTCTCCAACATGTCCAAGGCGCAGATCCTGCAGCAGGCCGGCACCTCCGTACTGGCGCAGGCCAACCAGACCACTCAGGGCGTCATGTCCCTGCTGCGTTAATCGCAGACCGGTTGAAAGCATCAGAATTGACAGTATCAGGGCGCCTTCGGGCGCCCTTTTTTGTTGCCCTGTCTGGTACCGGCGCTTCAGAGCATTTAGTTGTCGGTTCCCCTTCTAACTCCTCTCTTGCTTCTTTTGTACAACGGAGCCGCTCGATGACTCGCTCAGTGCCTGGCCCAACTCATTTTTCGAACAAAATCAGCAAAAATCTGCCATGAGAACTAAAGCGATTCCTGCTCAGGCCGTTAATGAATTTGCAGGCACGATGAACCGCTCTAGCGGCGTGCAGGGACAGGTGGCCCGAAGCGGTAACCACTTCAACGGAAAGAGAAAAACTTTCCTGCAGTACCTAAAGAAACGAACACGCAGTACCGATAATTGCATCAGGCGGCAGATGCCGCGAATAACCGGCTTACAAGAGCCGCTTCCTTTTAGCAGATTAGGAAATCGCACACATGGCAATGGTCATCAACACAAATGCTCTGTCGCTTAACGCCCAGAACAACCTGAACAAGTCCCAGCAGTCCCTGAACACCGCCATCGAGCGTCTGTCTTCCGGCTCACGCATCAACAGCGCCAAGGATGATGCTGCCGGTCTGGCCATCTCCAACCGCATGAACGCCCAGGTTGCCGGTCTGAACCAGGCCAACCGCAACGCCAACGACGGCATCTCGCTGGCACAGACCGCTGAAGGCGCCATGGGTCAGGTCACCGACAACCTGCAGCGAGTACGTGAACTGACCGTACAGGCTGCCAACGGCACCAACACTGGAACTGACCTGACTTCCATTCAGGAAGAAATCACGCAGCGCATGGAAGAAATCGACCGTCTGTCCACCCAGACCCAGTTCAACGGCAAGAACCTGCTTGATGGCTCCAGCCCGTCAGTACGCATTCAGGTCGGCGCCAACGACGGTCAGACCATCAGCCTAGACCTGGCCAACGTCGGTACGGCCACTCTCTTCGCGGGCGGCACACCTGACGTCACCGCTGCTGACTTCGATACCGGTACTTCGCTGGCCAGTATCGACGCTGCCCTGCAGACCGTCGACAGCGCGCGCAGTACTCTGGGTGCCCAGCAGAACCGTCTGCAGTCAGTCGTGGAAGGCAACGCCACCACTTCAACTAACCTGTCTGCCGCCATGTCCCAGATCAAGGACGCCGACTACGCGACCGAAGTCTCCAACATGTCCAAGGCGCAGATCCTGCAGCAGGCCGGTACCTCCGTACTGGCGCAGGCCAACCAGACCACTCAGGGCGTTATGTCCCTGCTGCGTTAATCGCAGACCGGTTGAAAGCATCAAATGGGGCGCCTTCGGGCGCCCTTTTTTATAGCCCCTGGTCAGGCTGCTGGCGCGATCCTCATCTGTAAATCCTACGTTGATATTTTTCTAAAAGATTCAATTTTTACTGTGAGCGATAACGCTACGACCGGTCTGATTTTTTAAAAATCACCCTCCCCTGAGTGTGTCAATTTTCTGCTGCTCATCGTTTTTCGAACCCAGATAACTGCCTGTTTAACGTAAAAAAATGAATGACCAGCGCGGTAACATCTTTATAGATAAAGAATTTTTCCGCGACGGCTAAAGAATCATTACGTAATACCGATAATCCTGTTAGACGGCACGCGCCGCTACTCACTGGTTCAAAAGAGCCGCCTCCATAAAGAAATACAGGAATCGCAAACATGGCAATGGTCATCAATACAAACGCCCTGTCGCTCAATGCCCAGAACAACCTGGACAAGTCGCAGCAATCCCTGAACCAGTCTATCGAGCGTCTGTCTTCCGGCTCGCGCATCAACAGTGCCAAGGACGATGCCGCCGGTCTGGCCATCTCCAACCGCATGAACGCCCAGGTTTCCGGCCTGAATCAGGCCAACCGCAACGCCAACGACGGTATTTCACTGGCACAGACCGCAGAAGGTGCCATGGGTCAGGTGACCGATAACCTGCAGCGCGTTCGTGAACTGACCGTCCAGGCGGCCAACGGCACCAACACTGGCAGTGATCTGGATTCCATCCAGGAAGAAATCGGTCAGCGCATGGAAGAGATCAACCGTCTGGCCGACCAGACTCAGTTCAACGGCAAGAACCTGCTGGATGGTACCGAGACTGACGTACGCATTCAGGTCGGCGCCAACGACGGTCAGACCATCAACCTGACCATGGCGGACATGACCAGCGCGACTCTCTTCGCTGATGGCAGCGGCGCTGAACCTGATGTCACCGCTGCAGATTTTGATGCAGGTACTGCTCTGGCAGACATCGACGCTGCCCTGCAAAATGTCGACAGCGCGCGTAGCACCCTGGGTGCCCAGCAGAACCGCCTGCAGTCGGTCGTTGAAGGGAATTCGACCACGTCGACCAATCTGTCTGCCGCTCAGTCGCAGATTCAGGACGCCGACTACGCGACCGAAGTCTCCAACATGTCCAAGGCACAGATCCTGCAGCAGGCCGGTACGTCCGTACTGGCGCAGGCCAACCAGACCACTCAGGGCGTCATGTCCCTGCTGCGTTAATCGCAGTTCGGTTGAGAGCATCAGGGGCGCCTTCGGGCGCCCTTTTTCGTGCCCTGCCGACCGCGCCCTTCCCCCGCCCAGCCAGGGCATATATCGAAAATATCATGCGCCATTTTTTTATTGTCTAAACCTCATAAAACTTTGGCCGTTAACACTGTTATCCGACTGTTCGCTTCTCAAGGATCCGCATGATCACGGTTTCTTCCACGCCGTCTCGTTTGGCCAGCAATCAGCTCGACAAGACCCAGCGTTCGCTCAATCAGGCGATCGAGCGGTTATCCAGCGGGCTGCGCGTTAATTCCGCAAAGGACGATGCCGCGGGGCTGGCGATTGGCAATCGAATGGAGGCGCAGTTACGCGGCACCGAGCAGGCGCGACGCAATACCAATGATGGCGCCTCAATGTCGCTGACCGCTGAAGGCGCGCTTTCACAGGTCAACGATCATCTGCAACGCATTCGCGAGCTCACCGTGCAGGGGCTCAACGGCACGCTCAAACTGGTCGATCAGGATGCCATCCAGCAGGAGATCAATCTTAACCTGAAGGAAATTGATCGGCTCAATAGCCAGGCAGAGTTCAACGGCATCAACCTGCTCGATGGCTCGGCGGGAACAGTCAACGTGCAGGTGGGTGCCAATGACGGTGAAACGCTGGGTGTGGATCTGACCCGGCCCGGTTTCAGTGTGGAGGAACTCGGGCTGACCGATTTCACCGTCGCCGGCATCAGCGGCGAGGTGACCGATATCAATATCGTGACAGGGCGTGCACGCGATATTGCTGTCAATGCCGCGGACTTTGCCCTGCCCGCCGGCTACAGCAACCCACAGCTGATGCAGGCCAGTACCAACACGGCCGGCTATCCGGCCAGCTGGTATACCCGCGCTCAGGATGGCGACGGTAACACCGTCTATTTCGCCTCCAGCGTACACGCTACTCACGATACCGCCACGGATGCCAGCCAGGTACGCATCGATATCAACCAGCAGCTCTACGCGCCGGTCACCAGTCATCAGGAGTATCAGATCGAGGACGTGGATAGCGTCTTTCGCGATCGCCAGGGCGGTGCCCTTGAAGGCGACAACCAGCTGGTCAAAACCGGATCGCAGCACTCCATCAAAAGCGGCAGCGGCCCTGAAGCCACCTACTACCCCGCTCGGGTAACCACCAGCCCCGCCGCCATCGATGCCAGACTTGCCGATAACGAAGCGGTATGGCCGCCCTCACCTGCCACCACCATTGATGGGGTGTCGTTTAATAACGAGGATGTCGACTACTTCGACAGCACAGGGCAAACCGTTAATGGCGCGACGCTGAGCCGGGCAGGCGATAACTATTATCTGACCGCCCAAGACGGTGCTTTTTATTCAGCCACGGTAGAGAGCACACCTGATGGCCACATTGTCAGGGCGGGCTCGGAGCAACCGGCTTTAGCACCGGCCACGCAGCCTGTGACCGAAGTCGATAGCCAGTCAATTGACGATGCCCGCCATCGGTATCTTGATGCCAACGGCAATACGGGGTCGTTTCAGGAGACGACGCTCACGCAGTCCGAGGATGGTCAATACTACCTTGAGCAGGGTGGCCGCTATTACGCTGTCGCGCCGGAGAGTGTCGCCGCCAGCCGGCCGCAGGTGATTGCCACCGCCACGACGGACACACCGATCATCTCGCCTGAACGAGCCATTACGACCGAGCGCAATACGGTCGACGGTACCTCCACCATCACGCTTGATCCGCGCAACGTGACCGCCAGCTATACCGACCGGGATGGCCGACGCATCGAAGACGCTCTGCGCGTGGATGACAACGGGCAATATTTCCTGCGCGCCGCCAGCGGCAATGATGACACCACCGGCTACCGCTCCGCGACACTGGTCAACACCGAGGAGATGGGCACACTGCTCAAGACACGCACCGGCAGTGGCGATCTGATCATCTATTACCGTATGAGCACGCGCGCCACTACCGATGTGCCCAACGCCCGGAGCACCGTCGAGCTGACGGAGGTCAATCCCGAAATTCGCCTTAGAACCCCGGATGACCCGCTGGCCGCACTTGACCGCGCCATTGCCCGGGTCGATGACAAACGCAGCGTGCTGGGCGCCACGCAAAACCGCATGAGCGCGATCATCGATCAGCAGGGCGAAACCATCGGCGCGCTGAGTGAAGCCCGCTCACACATCATGGATGCCGACTATGCGGTGGAGGTAGCCAACATGAGTCGCGCTCAGATCACGCAGCAGGCCGGTACGGCGGTGCTGGCTCAGGCCAATCAGCGTCTGGATAGCGTGCTGGCACTGCTGCGCTAAACGTAACGTGTAGCACGAATGTGCATTAATACTGTCAGCCTGCGACGCCTTGCCTACTTGATCAGCTACCTGTTCCCGTCCATATGTTACATCGTGTTAAAGAAATGCCGCTCTGAGCCGTTATTTCAATGGACAAGCAGCATCATTACGCACTCTCCTGATGTTGCCCGAGCATGCCATATCGCGTTTGAACACCTGGATGGCCCATGACGTGTTGAGTTTTCCGCTTTCAGCCACGTATTCAAGCGCCGCTGAGACAGCCCGGGCGCGGGTTCTCGTCTCGCGTCTATCCGATCAATGCCACAACCTGCAGCGCTCAACGGGGCGACCGGTCGCCGTCTGAAAAAATGAGCCGTCGCCTGATGCAACAACACTTGCCCGGAGCGCCAAAGCGCTGTCGCAAACGATCGAAACATCGGGATGTCGGTCATCATCCGGCATATTGAGAGAGGGTCATTCGCTTTCATGCTTGATCTTGAAACGCTTCTCTTCTCGAGCGCCGTCAGTCGGGGTGCCTATCTGGCCGTTTTCATGGTACTGGCCCTGCGACAGCGCGAGGCCCGCTATCTGTGGCACTGGATCGGCGCCGTCCTTGCTTCCCTGACAGGGACGCTGGTGTTGTTCAACAACCCCACCGATCAGCAGTTACCCAGCTGGGTGGAAATGCAGATCTTTGCTCTTTATATGGCAAGTCTGGTCCTGTCATGGAGCGGGTTACGGCGTTTCTACGGGCACAGCCTGCATTGGCCCGGGCTTTTGATATTGATCATGCTGCCCTCGATGCTGTGTCTTCTGGCGCCCTGGCTGAATCTTTCGACACGGACCACAACGTTTGTCTTTTTCACATGCGCTGCCCTGAGCGCAGGCCTGGTGGTGGTCGAGATTGTCCGGGCAAGAGGTGAAAGGCTCTGGTCGCAGCTGGTCGTGGCATTTGCCTTTACCGGCTATTGTGGCAGCTTTCTATTGGCGGCTTGTCTGCTCCAGCTCACGCCGACGCAGGCGTCGTCGGCCACGGCGCATCTGTCGATGATTCTTGACCAGGTGGCCAGCATTCTGGCGTATGTCGGCTATATCGCGATGAACGGTGAGCGTGCCAATCTGAAGCTGAGACAGCAGGCCGATACAGACCCTCTGACCGGGCTTTTCAATCGGCGCGGTATCCAGCGCATGCTTCACGAGCGCCCCTTTATTGGCGCTGGAAACAAGCCGATGAGCATCCTGATCGGGGATCTGGATCACTTTAAAAAAATCAACGATACGCTGGGGCATGAAAGCGGCGATGTGGTATTGAAAACTTTCACCGAGTGCTTGAAAGGCACTTTACGCCGTAACGATCTGGCGGTGCGCTGGGGAGGAGAGGAGTTTCTGATTGTACTGCCACAAACCGGTATCGAGGCTGCCGAAACGCTTGCCGAAAGGCTAAGAGCGCTGACGCAAGCCCACCCCTTTCAGGTATGCGGCCAATGCATTGATGTCACTATCAGCATCGGCATCGCCGAGGCCGATCGACCGATGGAGCCCTTCACCAAAACGGTCCGGCGGGCTGACAAGGCGCTTTACCGTGCCAAGCGCGAAGGACGCAATCGCGTCTGTCGTTAGTGCGAACCTGTATGGCATCTACAACGCCCTGCAGGTTCGCCTGGCGTCATTTGCTTAATAACGATTGCCTTCCATATCTTCATAGCCAAAATCTTTCGTCATCGCCCGATGATCAAACAGCTCGCCCCAGGCACGATCATGTGCCGGCGAGCGGAAGTTTTTCATGCCACCGGTCGGGGTAAAGGTGATTTCGCCAAAGTAGATCGCATCGCGCATCAGGTAGAAATCAACGCGTGCAAAGCCAAAGCCTTCGGAAAGCTTGAGTGCCAGTGCCATGGCACGATCCAGCTGGGCCGGCTTCTCGATTGGCTGGCCGGTGTTGAAACGCTCATCGACGACATCCACGAGATTCCAGTCCTGATCATAATAATCGACGTGAAAATCGGTGAAGCGGTCGTGTGTGACCTCGATGAAAACCTTCGGCGCCTGCCCCTCGGCGCGAAAGCAATAAAACTTGTAGTCTTTCGGAATCTTGCCGTTTTCATCAAGCAGCAGCTTTTCACACATCAATCGCGGCGTAATGCTGCGGTAGTGCAGCTCACGGCTGTCACGATAGAAATTACTGGCAAGCCAGTGATCGCTGAGACGGCGCATCAGCGCATAGCTGTAATCGGCCTTGTTGCGCACGACCAGATTGTAGCCGGAACCGTGATTGGCCTTGAGCACAAAACTGTTGGGCAGCCTGTCGTAATCATGCTGGGTAAAGGGCTGCGAAATCGGATACAGCGGCAAAAGGGTATCGTTGCCGATTTTCTGACGTACGTAGTCACGCACCAGCAACTTGTCGCTAAGCGGTGAAAAAATGGGCTCGGGACGCAGACGCCGGTAGCAGATTTTTTCGTTGAATGTTTCCGGATTGACCAGGTTGGGCCTGACACCAAAATGCTTCTGGTAGCGGTGCGCGATATAGAGGCGATCCGGTATCCAGCGGGTGACGCTTCTTCGCATCATTCGCAGCCAGCCCTGGCGTTTTTGAGGAAGAAGCTTTTTGTGATCTGTGTCGTCGTAACCCTGCATCTCTGCTTTGGCGTGCTGACTTGCGGTTGGAAATACGTGTAATTCCGCCATTGCCGTCCCCTGCGAGGTCATTTGATATTTCAGTAAGTAACTTTGACTACGCAAAAGGTAAAACGAGTAACTTAAAGAAAGTGTGCCGCAGCGCGCATTACACCTGGTTATAACTGATCCCGCGGGTCACTGACCGGGCCCATCGACAACAGGGTGTCACGAGTCACGGCCAATGCATGCACCGCCTTCAGCCCGATATCAACTAAACAGACAAACCTTTGTTTCAATTGAATTTAATTCTCGATCGATCCGGAAAAAAACCTGCTTTTTCGTCCATCCGATCGGAGGCGCCCCTGTCCTGATGGTTCAATAAATGACCTGAATCGCTGAAATACCATGTTTGGATTCATGTTTTTTTGCGACTTACTGTATCAGAACATTTTCATACAAAAGCGTTTCGGCACAATTTTTTCGCTCGATCGAGCGCTTTTGACGACAGCTCCGGCAAGGGAGGCCCATCATGAGCATCACTTTCTCACTTAAAAATCCTCCAGCGCCGTCCCTCGAGCCGACCCATTGCAGCCCTGTCCGTGTCGCCGGCTTATCGTCTCTTCTGGCAAGCAGAATGCTGACATGAAAGCATCCAAAAAGGCCGGGCCCTGGCTGATTCTGGGCGCCCCCTGCGTCGATAGAAGGTTTGATATTCACGACGATAGCGGCCGGATCATGCCATGGGCCGTCAATCGCGAAATTACATGAATTCTTTTTAATAGACCCATTGAGGAAATACGGCCTGTCACGGCAGACGGCTTGCCAGCAGCAAGCCAGACTTCTGCGGACAGTCGCCTGAGGCGATCATTGATGGTCCGTACAGGAAAAGCCAATAACAAAAGAAGCGCCCTTCCGGGCGCCTCATGAATCTGGAGAGTCTGCGAAGACGCAGTGTCGATCTCCCTTCGATACTCGTATCCGGCTGGCTTATACCTGCATGCTCATGATTTCGCGATAGGCGCTGAGAACACGGTTACGAACCTGAACGCCCATTTCCATGGAAACGCTGGCTTTTTGCATATCGACCATGACGTCATTGAGCGCCACATTGCTGTCACCGCGTGAAAACGCCACGGCCTTGGCCTCGGAAGCCTGCTTCAGGCCATCGATTCGATCGATGGCGCCCTTGAGTTCTCCGGCAAAACTGACCCCCCCTGCCTGCTGGGCAGCATTGTGCTGACCGCCAGCCTGCTGCGCCACGCCCTGCATCTGCTGAACCAGGGCCTGAAGGCCCGCTGCTGCCACTGACATGTTGGTAACTCCGAGAGAGTAAAAGTAACTAAAAGTAAATTTTGTCACCGAATGCAGCGCAGCTTAAAGTCAAAGTGCTCCTGTCGATTGTTCTAAATAGTGAAAAAAACAACGGCTATTCGATCCTTCAATCTGGTTACTTCCCGTAATAATGACGCCACTCCCGGTATAGGGCGCCACCGTTTCCGGTGCCCAGCGCATAAAGAGTCTGCCGATGCCCATCGAGCTGAACCCGCGTAACCCCAATAACACTGAGGCGATGTGATGAGTGCTCAAGCAACACAAGGCACCGATCAGAAGCTGTCCGGACTGATGGATCGCCTCAAGGCCAATCCGCGTCTGCCCCTTATTGTGGCCGGCGCTGCCGCCATCGCGATTCTGGTCGTGCTCTTTTTATGGGCACGTGCGCCCGACTATCGCGTGCTGTTTTCCAATCTGAGCGACAGCGATGGTGGCGTCATCATCGCCCGGCTGGATCAGATGCAGGTGCCCTACCGCTTCTCGGAAGGCGGTCAGGCCATTCTCATTCCGGCCGAGCGAGTCGAACAGACGCGCATGGCGCTGGCCAGTGAAGGCCTGCCCAAGGGCGGCGGTGTCGGCTTTGAGTTGATGGATGGCCAGTCGTTTGGCATCAGTCAGTTTGCCGAGCACGTGAACTATCAGCGCGCACTGGAAGGTGAGCTGGCACGCTCGATCGAATCCATTGAAGCGGTTCAGTTGGCCCGCGTACATCTGGCCATGCCGCAGGAGTCCGTTTTTGTCAGGGATCGCCGCCAGCCTTCGGCATCGGTCATTTTGACGCTTTACCGCAATCGGGCCGTCAGTGAGGGCCAGGTCAGCGCCATTACGCATCTGGTCTCCGCCAGCGTGTCCAACCTGCCGGTTAATCAGGTCACCGTGGTGGATCAAAGCGGCAATCTGCTGTCGCAGTCCGGTAGTGAGGGCAGCCGCAACCTCAATGATTCACAGCTCAAATACACCGGGCAGATCGAGGAAAGCTATAAAAAGCGTATCGAAACGCTGCTGTCGACCATTGTGGGTCACAACAATGTGCGCGCTCAGGTCACCGCCAATATCGATTTTTCGGTCGGTGAACATACGCAGGAAACCTATGACCCCAACCAGAATCCCGAGCAGGCCAGCGTTCGCAGCATTCAGTCCAGCGAAAGCGAACAAAGTGGCAGCGGTGGTGCCGGTGGCGTTCCCGGGGCGCTGAGCAATCAGCCGGCTCCTACGGTGCCCTCGCCGGTCGAAAACGCCGCACAAAATCAGAACAACGCGCAGCAAAACAACGATCAGAATGCTGATGAGGAAGAGACCACCACGACGCAGGCCCCGGCCGCGCCGCGCTCTTCCACGCGCAGCAGCACGACCAACTATGAGATCAACCGGCTCATTCGCCACGTACAGGAAGACACCGGCCGGGTACAGCGTCTATCGGTAGCCGTCGTTGTGAACTACCGCGAACGCACGGGTGAAGACGGACAGACCGAGATGGTTGCCCTGTCCGAGGAAGAAATGAACCGGATCCAGCGTCTGGTGCGTGAAGGGATGGGCTTTTCCGAGGCGCGCGGCGATTCGCTGGAAGTGGTCAACGCCGCCTTTAGCCAGCAGGCAACGCCTGAGTCACCGGAACTGGCCTGGTATGAAAACCCCGAGATCATTTCTCTGGCCAAAACGCTGGGACGCTACCTGCTGATTGCCATTGTCGCCTTCATTCTCTGGCGCAAGCTGCTCAAGCCGCTGGTAGAACGTCAAAAGACCGTACTGACCACGACGGGCGCTACCGCCGAAGGCAGCAACGGTACGGGAACGCTGCTGGCAACCGCCGGAGATGACGACGAGGAAGAGGCGCCCGAGGCCGACATTGCCGAACAGATCGCCAAAAAGCAGAAGCGCCGTCAGCGCATCGAACATGAAACCCTGTTGAGCACGGTCCGCGACCAGGCTCAGAAAGACCCCAGAATGGTCGCAATGATTATCAGAGGCTGGATCAATGGCAAAGACTGAGGGCAACGAAGAAGGCATCGAGCGCAGCGCCATTCTCATGATGGCACTGGATGACGATACGGCCGCCGAAGTCTTCAAGCATCTGTCACAGCGGGAAGTGCAAAAGGTGGGTCTGGCCATGGCCGGGCTCACCCAGCTGACCAACGAGCGTCTGATGGAAGTGCTGCGACAGTTTGATACTGAAATCGAAGAGCTTGGCGGTTTGAACCTGCAATCCAGCGACCATATCCGGTCGGTGCTGGTCAAGGCGCTGGGCGAGGAGCGCGCCTCGAGCCTGCTGGAAGACATCTTCGAATCCGGCAACGATTCAGGCATCGATGCACTGAACCTGATGGAACCCAGCGTGGTGTCTGAAATGATCCGCGATGAGCACCCGCAGATCATTGCCACCATCATGGTGCACCTGGAGCGTCATCAGGCCTCTGAAGTGCTGGCGCGCTTTGATGAATCGCTGCGTAACGATGTGGTACTGCGTATTGCCACCTTCAGCGGCGTCCAGCCGGCCGCCCTTCAGGAACTCACCGAAGTGCTCAGCGGGTTGCTGGATGGTCAGAACCTCAAGCGCAGCAAGATGGGTGGCGTGAGAACCGCCGCCGAAATCCTCAACCTGATGAACAGCACTCAGGAAGAAAGCGTTATCGACAGCGTGCGCCATCATGACGATTCGCTCGCCCAGCAGATCCTTGACGAGATGTTCGTTTTCGACAACCTGGCCGATATCGACGATCGCAGCATCAAGCGCATTCTGCAGGACGTCGACAGCAACTCGCTGGTCATTGCGCTGAAGGGCGCGCCGGAAGAGATTCGCGACCGCTTCCTTGCCAATATGTCCTCGCGCGCCGCAGAGCTTTTGCGCGAAGACATGCAGATGCGCGGCCCGATTCGCCTGTCGCAGGTCGAAGCCGAACAGAAAAACATCCTGCAGCTGGTACGCCGTCTGGCCGATGCCGGCGAAGTGACCCTGGGAGGTGGCGACGACGCCTATGTCTAGGTCAAACGATCAAGGCGCATGGCAGCGCTGGGAGATGGGTCGTCTGGAACGACGTGAAGCGCGACAGCCCTCCCCCGAGGTGCTGGAGCAGCACAACATCCCTCAGCGTCGTGAAGAAGACGATATCCGTCGCGAGGCCTTTGAAAAGGCACGTCAGGAAGGCTTTGAACAGGGCCGACGCGAAGGTCATGACGCCGGCTATGCCGCAGGGCTTGAAGCCGGTCGCGAGCAGGCGCATCAGGAGTACCAGCTCGAGCTTGAGTCGCGCCTGCACGAGGCGCTCGCGCCGGTGGCCGACGTGGTCAACGCCTTCGATACGGCCGCTGGAAAGCTCAAGGACGATATCGCCTACGCGCTGGTCGAGCTGGCGCTGGAAACCGGCCGGCAGCTGGCCGGACGGTCGCTGGAGCTGGCGCCCGAACACATTCTCGATGATATCGAGAAGCTGATGATGGAACACCCGACCCTGGGCGGCACGCCGCGCATCTGCGTGCATCCCGATGATCTGGTCATGGTCCAGAAGCAGTTGAGCACCCTGCTGGGTGATGCCGGCTGGCAGCTCAAAAGCGATTCATCGCTGTCACGCGGTGACTGCCGACTGGAAACCGATCAAATTGAAATCGATGCCACTCGCGATGATCGATGGGAACGGCTGCGTCACGCCGTCGGCCATGGCAAGCACTGATGACACCCGGGACAGGAGACAGCGACCATGTCAGTAAACAGTGATGCCATGCTCAATCAGTGGAAACGCACGCTGGAAACGGCCACTCGCCGCGTACAGAAGCTGCCGGCCAATCGTGAGCGTGGCCGGCTGACGCGCGCCACGGGGCTGGTACTGGAAGCGGTTGGCCTGCGTCTGCCGCTGGGCTGTAGCTGCATGGTCGAGCTGGCCGACGGTCAGGGAGAAGCCGAGGCCGAAGTGGTCGGCTTCAACGGCGACCGACTCTTTTTGATGCCGCTGGTTGAAACCAGCGGTCTGGTGCCCGGCGCGCTCGTCTGGCCCGCCAACCCGCGACCGGGCGCCAGTCAGTCCCAGAGCAAGCAGCTGCCGGTGGGCGATGCTCTGCTCGGGCGCGTGGTGGATGCCCGCGGCCGGGTACTGGATGGCCGTGGCCCGCTGGTCGAGCCGGACAACGTCTCGCTCAATGCGCCCATGCTCAATCCGCTGCAGCGTGCTCCCATTGAGGAAGTGCTCGATGTGGGGGTGCGCGCCATCAACGCCCTGCTCACGGTGGGTCGTGGCCAGCGCCTCGGCCTTTTTGCCGGCTCCGGCGTGGGCAAAAGCGTTTTGCTGGGCATGATGGCTCGCTACACCCAGGCCGATGTCATCGTGGTGGGGTTGATCGGGGAGCGTGGTCGTGAGGTCAAGGACTTCATCGAAAACATTCTGGGTGCCGAAGGACAGCGTCGCGCCGTGGTGGTCGCCGCGCCGGCCGACATGTCACCGCTTTTGCGCCTGCAGGGCGCAGCCTACGCCACCCGCCTGGCCGAGGAGTTTCGTGATCGTGGCAAGAACGTGCTTCTGATCATGGACTCTCTGACGCGCTACGCCATGGCCCAGCGTGAAATTGCCCTTGCCATCGGCGAACCGCCGGCCACCAAGGGCTATCCGCCCTCGGTCTTTGCCAAGCTGCCTGCGCTGGTCGAACGTGCCGGTAACGATGCACCGGGCAAGGGCTCGATCACCGGATTTTATACCGTACTGACCGAAGGCGATGACCAGCAGGATCCGATCGCCGATGCGGCGCGCGCCATTCTCGATGGCCATATCGTTTTGTCCCGAAAGCTTGCCGAAGCCGGCCACTATCCGGCCATCGATATCGAAGCATCGATAAGCCGTGCAATGACAGCGCTTATCGACGAACCACATTTCGAGTGCATCAAATACTTTAAGCAGATGTTGTCACGCTATCAGCGCAACCGCGATCTGATCAGCGTGGGGGCCTACGCCGCAGGCAGCGATCGACTGCTGGATGAAGCCATCAGACTCTATCCGGCACTGGAAGCCTTCCTGCAGCAGCGCATGAGTGAACGCGCCGATGTCGAGCATTCAGTAGAAGGGCTCAAATCGCTTTTGACTTCATAGCGCTCAGGACACCGACCAACAGACGGCCATTTGGCTGACTGCCACCGATACCGAGGGGACCATGTCCAATCATTCATCACTTGAAATGTTGATCGAGCTGGCTGAAGGCGATCGAGACGCCGCGGCCAAACTGTTGGGCCAGCTGCGCTCGGCGCATCAGCAAAGCCACACGCAGCTCGAGATGTTGAGTGATTATCGCAATGACTACCTGCGCCGCTTCGAACAGGCGATGCAGCGTGGCCTGACCATGGCCTCCATTCAGAACTATCAGCGCTTTTTGTCATCGCTCGATCGCGCCATCGAGCACCAGCGCCAGCAGGTCGATCAGCATCAGGGGCGCATTACCCGCGGCATGACGAACTGGCAGCAGCAGCAAAAGCGTGTGAACTCCTATGACGTTTTGATCAGCCGACGCCAGCAGGAAGCGCAGCACCGCATGAACAAGCTCGAACAGCGCCAGAGTGATGAGTATGCCAGTCGGGCAACCTCTGCGCTGGGTGGGTTCTAACCACGTTTTTTCTGTCAGGAAACATGACGCATGCTGACGCCAATCAACGCTCAGATCACCTCTCAGGGTTCTACCAGCGCCAACACCAAAGGCAGTGAGGGTGACAACGGCTTCGGCGCGCTTTTAAACGATACAAAAGCGCGCCACAACGATAACGCAGATTCAACAGCCACCGCTGATGCACGCACGCAGCCGCCCTCTCGGCAACAGGCTCGTGCTGATCACACAGGCTCTGATGAGAAAGGCCGTCCTCTGAAAGGAGATGGCCGTGAAAGCGTTGCTGAGGGTCGTCGTCCCGCACAGATGCAGGTCGGCAACACTCGTCAGACACTGTCCAGCACGCTGGAACAGCTTCAGGGAAACCGGCTGGAAAACCGTGACCGGCGTGACGAAGCGACGTCACAGCGAATCAGCGATCGCACACTGACGGATCAGACATCGGGTGACGCACGCCAGGCCAGCATTGCCGCACTGGCGGATGGCCGCCAGATGCTTGAACCACTGGGCACTGAACGTGTCGGCAGCAGGCTGGCCGGTGCGGAAAAACAGGCGGCCAGCCGTGTCGATGCCAGAGCCGAGGCGCCCGGTGACAAGAGCAGGCGTCTGACCGACAGCGAGCAGACAGACGACAAGAGCCCTTTGTACGCCCTGATGGACACCGGCTTTTTGATGCAGCCAGCAACGACACAAAAGGCGCCTGCCGGACGTGAAGGCGCCCTGCCTGCTCGAAGTGCCATGCTGGAGCAGGGGCTGCGCGGTCGTGATGCCGCAGCCTCGGATGATGCAGCAGGGGTATTGAAGGCGCATGACAAGGATGGCGGCAAAAATGATCGTCTTTTTGGCGAGCTTCTACAGCCGACACGAAATGAGCGTCTTTCCGGCGAAGCCCTTCAGTCCAGGCCGGGCGAACGCTTCTCCGGCGATGCCCTTCAATCCAGAACGGGCGAGCGCTTCTCCGGTGAAGGACTTCAGCCGCGCGACAGCAGCCGTCTTTTCGGCGAGATCCTTCAGCAGCGTGAAGGCCCGCTTTTCCGAACGGGTGGTGACACGCTGCCGGGCGCTCATACAGCGGCTTCCGCTCCCAGCGACAGCCCGATGAATACGCTGTCTGCCCTGACGGGTCAGACCGGCACCGGCTCGATGGCACCCAGCGCCGCCCAGGCGGTGACAACAGCCACGCTGCCCGCCATGGACAGCGACCAGTGGAGTACGGCGCTCGAACGCCAGACCATCAATCTCAGCATGCGCGGTGGCGGTGAAGCACGTCTGAACATGAACCCGCTCGAGCTGGGCCCGCTGTCCATTTCGTTGAAAATGGGTGAGCAGAGCGCGCAGCTGCATATTGCGTCACATCACGCCCAGGTACGTGCGGCGGTCGAAGCTGCCCTGCCGCAGCTTCGTGAGGCCTTCAGTGCCAATGGCATTGAACTGGGGCAGGCCTCGGTCAGTGATCAGGGCAGCTTTCAGCAGGGCGGCTTCCAGCAGCAGCAGGAACGAACGCCCGGCGCGCTCGCCGGCCGTAATGGCCCGGGTAGTGTTGCCGGCCTCGACGCTGATGCCGACAACGATGTGATTTCGATCAGCGCCCTGCCGGGACGCTCGCTCAACGGCGGCATCGATCTTTTTGCCTGATTACCCCTGCACCACCAAAACGTAACGCTCTTCAGGGCCGCTCTGGACGCTACCAGCGCGGCCCTGCTGTTTTGATCAGAGGCCCATCGAATGTCAAAACGTTGAGATAACCGTATGAGAGCGCGCTATTTGATCCATCGTTTGTCGCGCCAATCCGTACCATGGCATCAACCCGAACACGCCATGACACATGATGTTACGGATTAACGAACAAGTGTTCTCAACCCGGATGGATTGATCTGACGCCATGACTACTTCTACCGCAACGCCTCCGGCCAAGGCCGGCAGTAAAAAACTTCTCTGGGTCATCGTCGCGCTGCTGGTCATTCTGGTAGGCATGGCGTGTGCCGCCGGTGCCTGGTTTTTCCTCAAGGGAGACACCCCGGCCGAAACAACACACGAGAGCGTACAAAGTGCGCCGGCACCCGTGCCGGTCTTTGTCGAGCTCAAGCCGTTTACCGTGAACCTCAACGATGGCAGTGGCCGCATTCTCTACATCGGCATCACCCTCAAGGCAGACGGTGAAGCCGCGGCCAGCACGCTCAGAGAGCAGATGCCCGAGGTGCGCAACCGCATCCTGATGGTATTGACCGGCCAGCAGGGCGATCAACTGACCACGCCGGCCGGCAAACAGGCTCTGGCACAAGCATTGATTGGCGCCTTTGAGCAGCCCTTCAATGGCGATACAAGCAGCGTCGCGGTAAGCGATGCCCTCTTCACCGATTTCATCGTTCAGTAGGCCCCCATGGCAGATGACATGCTGTCCCAGGAAGAGATCGACGCGCTACTCAAAGGGGTGAGTGGCGAGGAAGAAGAGACGCGTTCCGGGGACGTTGGCACCAAGCGTATTCGCCCTTTCGATCCAGCCAACCAGCAGCGTGTGGTACGCGGCCGGCTGCAGTCGCTCGATATCATTCACGAGCGCTTTGGCCGTCGCTTTCGCATGGCGCTGTTCAACCTGATCCGACGCACGGCAGACATTACGGTCGGCCCGGTCAAGATTCAGAAATACAGCGACTTCACGCGCAATCTGCCGGTACCGGCCAATATCAACATGATTGCCATCAAGCCGCTCAAGGGCAACGCGCTGATCGTGTTTCCACCCAACCTGGTCTTTCTGGTGGTGGACAGCCTTTTTGGCGGTGATGGTCGATTCCTGACCAAGTCGGAAGGTCGGGAGTTTACGCATACAGAGCAGCGGATCATCCAGCGTCTTTTGAACCTGACGCTGGACAGCTACGCCGAGGGCTGGCAGTCCATCTATCCGGTAGAGCTTGAGTACCAGCGCTCTGAGATGCAGGTGAAATTCACCAACATCACCAACAGCGCCAATGAACTGGTGGTCAATACCACCTTTCACGTCGAGGTAGGCGCCTTTGGCAGTGATTTTCACATCTGCATGCCCTACTCGATGATTGAACCCATTCGCGAAACGCTTTCCGGACCGCTGCAGCGCAACGACCCGGAAGAAGATCGCGAAAGGATGCAGCGTCTTGCCGGTGAGGTGAAATCCTCGAGCGTGGATCTGGTCGCGGACTTTACAACGATCGAAACCACCCTGAGCAAGATCTCGAAGCTGTCGGTGGGTGATGTGCTGCCCATCGATCTGCCTCAGGACATCAACGTGCGCGTCGACGGTGTACCGGTCATGGCCTGCGATTACGGCAGTCTCAATGGCCAGAAGGGTCTGCGCGTCAAAAGATTGATCGACCATCGTCCCATCGATGCCCACAGGAATACGCATCATGACTGATCCCAAAAATCCGGATTCACCCAACGACAAGATCGACGAGATGCCCGATGACTGGGCCAGTGCCATGCAGGAGCAGGGAGCTGGCACCGACGAGGACGACATCGACTGGGGCGCGGCCTTCGCCGAAACCGGTGAAACACCGGAACACGAACTCGAAGTGCCGGCCCCCGCGGCTGCAGCTGCCACGACAGAATCCGCCAGCGACCGGATCTTTCGGCCATTGTCGGGCACCGACGCTCACGGTCAGTCCCGCGAGCTTGATGTCATCATGGAGATTCCGGTCACGCTGTCGGTTGAACTTGGCCGGACCCGCATGACCATTCGTGAGCTGCTGGATCTGGCCAAGGGATCGGTCGTGGAGCTTGACGGTCTGGCCGGTGAGCCCATGAACATCCTGATCAATGGCTACCTGATTGCTCAGGGTGAGGTCGTGGTTGTGGAGGACAAATACGGTATCCGTATTACCGATATTATTACGCCCTCTGAACGCATTCATAAGCTTAATCGTTGAATGCATGCCTCGCTCGTGCTAAGTCGTGTCCACTGAATGAAACGATATGAGTCATCCCATGACCGACAGCAACACGCGCGAGGCAACGGCCTCCGCCCCCTTGAAACACGCACGGCCTTTCGCCGATGGCTCGCTTGATGCCGAAGCGCTGGACAGCGCCCACCATGTCGGCAGTACCCATGTCGGCGTGACGCCAGCGACCTCCTCGCCCGCCTCCCTGGCCCAGGACAGCGGCCTGGGTGTGGCGAGTCTGGGCAAGACGGCGCTGGGTCTGGCGCTGGTACTGCTGTTGATCTGGGGACTGGGAGCGCTCATGAAACGCCTGGGGCCGGGGCGACGCCTACAGGGTCAGTCGCTTCGCATTGTGGCCAGCCAAAGCGTTGGCGCCCGCGAGCGCGTGGTGGTCGTTGAGGTAGAAGAGACCTGGCTGGTTCTGGGCGTCACACCCAATAGCATTAATCGACTTCACGAGATGCCGGCAAAATCCCGGGACCCGCTCAACACTACCGGGTCACCCGTCGATCAAACGGCCTCTTCTCGCCCTTCCTTTTCCGAAAGCTTCAAGCGTGCGCTGTCACAGCGCTTTGATAGGCGCCCATGACCCATTGTGCCCTGCTCCGTCTGCCTCACCGGACCCGACACTGCCTGCCGATGTTTTTGCTGTTGCTGGCATGTCTTGTGTCACTGCCGGTCCACGCTTCGGCCGAATTCCCGGCCATGACCAGCCAGCCCATGGACGGCGGCGGTCAGTCCTGGAGTCTTTCCGTCGAGACGCTGGTGCTCTTGAGCTCGATGGCCTTTTTGCCGGCCGCGCTTTTGATGATGACCGGCTTTACGCGCATCATCATTGTGCTGGGGCTTTTGCGCAGCGCGCTGGGCACTCAGTCTTCGCCGCCCAATCAGGTGCTGGTCGGTCTGGCGCTGTTTTTGACCTTTTTTGTCATGTCACCGGTGTTTGAGCAGATTTATGAAACGGCATGGCAGCCGCTGTCAGAGGGCAATATCGGGATGCCGCAAGCCATCGAAATCGGCAGTCAGCCGCTAAGAGAGTTCATGCTGCATCAAACGCGTGAAAGCGACATTGCCATGTTTGCCGGCATTGCCAACATGCCCGCCATGGACGGCCCGGAAGATGTCCCCATGCGTTTGCTGCTGCCATCCTTTGTGACCAGTGAATTAAAAACCGCCTTTCAGATCGGGTTCACGATTTTCATTCCGTTTTTGATCGTCGATCTGGTCGTGGCAAGCGTTTTGATGGCACTGGGTATGATGATGGTGCCGCCGGCCATCGTTTCGCTGCCCTTCAAGCTGATGCTGTTTGTACTGGTCGATGGCTGGGGGCTTTTGATGGGGTCTCTGGCGCAGAGTTTCTATATGTAGCCATGCCGGCGGCGGCTGGATATTCCCGGGGTACCAACCCCGCATTGTCTCGACTTCAAGGAGTGGCTTCATGACACCGGAAATGGTAATGAGTCTGGCCTATCGCGGCATGATGCTGACACTGTTGATTGCCGCCCCGCTGCTGCTGGTGGCGCTGACGGTCGGTCTGCTGGTCAGCCTTTTTCAGGCAGCCACCCAGATCAATGAAATGACGCTTTCCTTCATCCCGAAGATTCTGGCGGTTTTTACGACGCTGATCATCGGCGGGTCCTGGATGCTGGGCACGCTGTCCGACTTTACCCGGGAGCTTTTCAATAACATTCCCGGCATGATCGGTTAGAGGGCCCTCCCTTGCTGGAGATTACTTCCGCCCAGCTGGACGGCTGGCTGACGGCCTTTCTCTGGCCCTTTGTCAGAATTCTGGCCTTCATTGGTGTCGCCCCCATCTTTGGCGAAACCTCGATTCCCCGAACCGCCAAGGTCGGGCTTGCCTTCGCTCTGACCATCATCGTGGCGCCCGTACTGCCCCCCATACCGGCGATCCCCCCGGCCTCCTGGGCGGGCATCATGGTCATCATCCAGCAGTTCATCATCGGCGCGGCGCTTGGACTGGTCATGCGGCTGGTATTTGCCGCCATTCAGGCGGCCGGTGACTACATCGCTTTGCAGATGGGCCTCTCCTTTGCCTCGTTCTATTCTCCCGAAGCTCAGGGAACCACCACGGTACTGGCGCGCTTTCTCAACATGATTGCCATTTTAATGTTCATGGCACTCAACGGCCATACCATCATGATTCGACTGCTCATTGAAACCTTTACGCGTCTGCCCATTGGCCGGGAGGGGCTTGAACCGGCCGGTTTCGAGGCCATCGCACGCTGGGGAAGCTTCATCTTTTCGGCAGGCTTTTTGATGGCACTGCCCGTACTGACAGCGCTTTTGATCATCAATATATCGATGGGCATCCTCAACCGGGCCTCACCCCAGTTCTCGGTCTTCTCAGTGGGCTTTCCCATTACCCTGACCACCGGCGTTACGCTCCTCAC
Organism: Kushneria sp. EE4; assembly: GCF_977968315.1. Next base: position 1,089,172 of record NZ_OZ386212.1, on the reverse strand, counting down.
CTTCATGACCCCCGAGCTGGGTACGGTCTTTCAGCGCATGTTTGAAAGTGCCCTCAATCAGATGGTCAGCGTCACGGAGCTGTTCTCCTGACCAACCGATAGCGAGCCCTCTTCAGGGCGCCGGCAGGCAAGCGTTGATACCGCATGCCAACGCTCGCTCCGGACATGACAGAAAAGCCCCCATGTCGCAATCGACATGGGGGCTTTTGATGAGGCGTTACTTCTATCTTTAGCGGATCAGGCTGAAAAGCGAGGTCTGCTGCGTCTGCATGAACATCTTCTGTGACGCCTCCAGCCCGATCTGCCCCAGCGTGTAGCGGGAGATGGCTTCGGCGTAATCCAGATCCTGCAGATCGGAAAGGGTGTTCGTGTTGCTGATGGTGCGCGTCATGCCGATATCATCCAGCACGTCCAGCTCGTTGAGCTTGCTGCCGATCGATGAGCGCACGCTCAAAACGTTGTCACTGCCCCGGTCGATCTGACGGTTGGCCTGATCCAGCGTGGCCCGCAGCTCGTCCTGATTCTCCGATGTCTGCGGTGTTCTCAGCGCCGCAATGGCACCTTCGAACACCTTGAAGAGATCGCTTTCGGCGTCACCACCTTTAGCAGGCACCTTGAAAACGTCCGACCCTGCCGCGTTGACGTTCATGCTGCGTGAGGCATCCACCTGCAGGTTCAACGGCTGCGTGTCGCCGGCATAGGTCTCGACCATGCCGTTTTCGCCGGTTTCAAAAGGCTTTACGTCTCCTTTCGAGCCCGAAAACATGTACTGACCGCTGCTGTCCCGGGTGTTGGCAAGCCCCAGCATCTGGTTATAGAGCCCTTCAAGTTCGGTTGCCACCGAAGCCCGATCACTGTCGGTATAGGTGCCGTTGCCGCCCTTGATGACCAGCGTCTTCGCCAAGTTTAAAAGATCGCCCATACTATCAAGAGTGTTGTCCTGCAGAGACAGCGTATTGGTCGCCGTGGTTCGGCTATTGCTGTACTGCTCCTGAACGGCCTGATCCTGCTTGACAACCAGCGCCTGTGACGCGGCGCGCGGGTCATCCGAGGGCGACACGACACGCTTGCCGTTGGCCATCTGCTCGCCCACCTTCGACAGGTCGCTCTGGCGACTCTGCATGGCGTTTTGACTACGCTCGAACATCATTGAAGTACTGATACGCATTATTGATACTCCTTAACGCATGATGCCGATCAGCGTGTTGAACATCTCCGAAGAGGCCTTGATCATCTGTGCGCTGGCACTGTAAAGCTGTTGATACTTGAGCATGTTGGCGGCCTCTTCATCGATATTGACCCCCGACACCGACTGCTGCGCGCTCTTGATCTCTTGGGAAATCTGGGTCTGGGCTTCGTTGCTGCTTTTGAGCGTGGCCGTTTTGTTACCCACATCGCTGACCATCGAGGCGTAGGCCGTGTTCAGGCTGGTGCTCCCGTTGATCAGCTTCTCATTTTGAACACCGGCCATGGCCAGCGCATTGCTGTTGCCGCGTACGCCCTCACTCAGACTGCCCCGGGCCGCGATGCCTTCCGGCGTCATGTCGCTGCTGACGCTCAACTGCCCGGCGGCGTTGTTCAGCGGCTTGATGACGAAGCTGTCGCCGTTGGCCAGACCCTGCGGGAGATTGATTTCCAGACCCGCGTCTGCGGCATTGACCGCCTGTCCGCTGCCCAGACGCGTCAGCGAATAGCCGCTGGTCTCATTGCTGTTAACGGTCAGCTTGTAGTTGCCGGCGGCCACTTTTGTCACATCATCACTAAACGACACCGAAGGCACGCCGCCGCCGCTGTTGGCACTGCTGGCCACCACGGTCGGGGTGTTGGCCGTAAAAAGCGCCTTGCCGGCGTCGCCATCGAGATCGAAACCGTTGGTCTGCAGATCGTTGATGCTGGTGGCCAGCGCGTGGGCGATCTGATCCACTCGTTGCTGGGTCGGCTCCAGCGACTGACTGCGAAACTGTACCAGCCCACCCAGGGTGCCGCCGGTCAGTCTGCTTTCATCAAGCTCAAACAGATTGCCATCGCTGGTCTTGAGCGCCACCCCCTGACGGGTCGGGTCGTCCTCGGAGGCCATCATCTGCAAGGACTGTACCTGCTTGCCGGCTACCAGCGGCTGGCCGGTGGGCAGCGACACCATGTATTGACCGTCCTGATCCACCACGGACACACCGGTCAGTTTGCTCATTTTCGATACCAGCAGATCACGCTGGTCCAGCATGTCGTTGGGCGGCGTGCCGGTTTTGGACTGGGTCTGGGTAATCTGGACGTTGAGCGTGGCAATCTGTTTTGAATAGCTGTTGATTTCATCGACGGCACCGCCCATCTGGGCCACGGTGTTGTCCGACATGTTTTTCAGATAGCTGTCGGTGGCGCGAAACTGAGCGGTCATGCTTTCGGCATTGCCGAGCATGGCCTGGCGCGCTGATGTATCTGCCGGACTGTCGGCCATGGTCTGCGCGCCCTTGAAAAAGGACTGCATCTGCTTGTTGAGACCGGCATCGCCGTCGCCCAGCAGATTATCGATCTGTGACATCTGGGCCAGATGCGACTTGCTGGCGCCCAGCTCGCTGTTGGCTTCGTTGAGCTGGGTGCTGAGATATTGTTCATACTGGCGCTGCACGCCGGTCACACTCACGCCACTGCCGGAAAAGAGGCCACCGGCACTGGTGCCTTTTGATTCGGCAAGCCCGGTAATCTGGCGGTTGTAGCCTTCGGTATTAACGTTTGCAATGTTATTGCTTGTGGTATTCAGACCAATCTGGGCTGCTCGCAACCCGCTCAGCGCTGACCCCATCAATGAACCGGACATGGTGTTTCCTCGCACGCGCCCTTAAGGGTGTTATCTGTCATGTACTATCGGCCGATGGCCGGAAACTTTTAGAACATTGTGCCCTGCTGTCATGACACCGATGGATCAAAAGATTCTGCTGGCTTCGTTTTCAACGGCATAGGCCATGGCAGCTCGTCGCTGTGCCACCGCCGAGGTATCGCTTTCCTGACCTGACTGGGTACGTGAGGCATACAACGATCGGGAAACACCGGGCGCATCACCCGGCATCTGCGACATGATGGACACCAGCTTTTCACCGTAGCGCGGGTCGGTCGCATAACCACATTTTTGCAGGGCGTGCGCCGCGGCTTCGGGCGTTCGCGCATCAAGCACCGGCTGATAGCGCGGATTCTCGGTCAAAAGCCGTGCATAGTCAGAAAACGCAGCCTCATAGGAGTCGTAGACGCGAAAGGCAGCGCGCTCCTTTTGCGCCTTGCCCGCCTCAAACTCGGTGGTCATGACGCTTGCCCGATCGCCCTGCCAGCCACCGGTGGCCTTGATGTTGAAAAGGTTGTGACTGGCCTTGCCATCGCTGGTGCGAATTTCCTTGGCGCCCCAGCCGGTTTCAAGGGCGGCCTGCGCCAGAATCAGCTGATGCGGTATGCCGGTGCGCTCGCTGACCGCGCGCGCGGCAGAGCCCATTTTCGTGACAAACGAGGAGACGTGCGGTGCAACGTCGGCCATCATTTTTTGATGATCAACACGCGCCTGGAGCCCGCCATCCAGCGAGGCGTAACCCTCGATCAGCGGCCCGCGCTTTTGTTCAGCCGGCTTGACAACGTTGCTGCTCGCCTCGAGACCTGCATTGCGCCTTGACTGCTCCTCGCTCAGTGGCATGGCCATCGCCGAGGGGATATTGCGCGACTGCGCCCGCAGCGTTTCCAGCGGATCGACACTACCGGCATCATCACCGCCGCTGTCTTTCGACAGCTGCTTGATCATCATGTCGGACAGACCGATCCCCTGCTCGGAGAGATTCTGCGCCCACTGCTGATCCAGCATCTTGGTGTAGGTGTCCATGCTGTCGCTTTTGAGCAGATCGCTTTTGGGCATGGCATCGCGCATGCTTTTCAGCATTTTTTGCAAAAACAGCGCTTCAAACTGCTGCGTGGTTTCCTTGAGACTCTCCTGAGGATTGTCGCGCGCGCTGTACTTGAGCTTCGAAAGCCCCTGTACATCGAGTGCAAAACTTCCCCGACTGTCCATCGCCATTAGATGATCTCCAGATCCGCATTGAGCGCACCGGCCGATTTCAGCGCCTGAAGAATGGCCATCAGGTCGTTGGGTGTTGCCCCCAGACGGTTCAGGGCATCCACAACCTGACTCAGATCCGCTTCGCCGCTGACAATGCTCAGCGCCCCGGACTCTTCCTGCACGTTGATATCGGCATTGGGTACCACCGCAGTTTGCCCGCCCGACAGCGCATTCGGTTGGCTGATAATGGGGTTGGAATCGATCGTAATCGAGAGATTGCCATGGGCGATGGCGGCACGATTGAGCGTGACACGCGTATTCATCGCCACCGACCCTGTGCGCGCGTTCATGATGACCTTCGGCGTGACCACGCCCGGATCGACGTCAATGTTTTGTATGCGCGCCATGAAAGAGACCTGGGAGGCGCTGTCCATCGGTGCTGCCAGCGAAATCACTCGAGAATTCTGGGCAACCGCAACGCCCTGGCCCATGGCATTGTTGATGGCGTTCATGGTGCGAAGGGCCGTGTTGAAATCGGCATCCTTGAGCTCCAGATTGATACGCCCCTGCTCGGCCATCTGGACCGGCACCGTACGCTCGATGGTCGCCCCGCCCGGAATACGCCCGGACGACGTCTGGTTGACCTGAACGCTGCTGCCGGCTGCCTGAGCACTGATGCCCGGAATGACCATATTGCCCTGTCCCAGCGCATAGATCTGGCCGTCGGCGCCCTTGAGCGGGGTCATGAGCAGGGTACCGCCGCGCAGACTGCGGGCGTTACCGACCGAGGAGACGGTGATATCCAGTTTCTGCCCCGGGCTTGAAAACGGCGGCAGCTCGGCGGTGACCATAACGGCGGCAACATTTTTAAGCTGCATGTTGGTACCGGCCGGGACCGTGACCCCGAGCTCGGAGAGCATGTTGGTGACCGACTGTCCGGTAAAGGGGGCCTGCATGGTCTGGTCACCGGTGTTGTCCAGACCCACCACCAGGCCATAGCCGACCAGCGGGTTGGAGCGCACGCCTTCAAAGGTGGCAATGTCGCCCAGCCGGGCAGCCTGAACCTGACAGGTCAGCGCCATCAGCGCACAACCGCTCAACAGCAGCGCCGCACAGCGCAGGGAGACAGATTTCAACATTGCCATCATCGTAAGGCTCCTCGATCAAAACGGTGAAATATTGAGGAAAAAGCGCTGCATCCAGCCCATCGTCTGCGCTTCATTGATATAGCCGTCGCCGTAATACTCAAGACGGGCATCGGCGACCTGAGTCGACGGTACGGTGTTGAGCCCGGTGATCGTGCGCGGGTTGACGGTGCCGGAAAAACGAATGTACTCGGTGCCCTGATTGATACCGATGCGCTTCTCGCCGGCCACCTGCAGGTTCCCGTTGGGCAGCACGTTCATGACCGTCGTCGTGATGGTGCCGGTAAAGGTATTGGAGGCGTTCGCCCCGCCCTGCCCCTGGAAGGTATTGGCGCCGGAAAGACCGGTCGTCTGGCCATCCAGCAATCCGCCGATAACACGAGGCGTCGCGTCGATCCCCAGGGTGGCCGTTCCGGTACGGCTGGCATTGGCCGCCGAGCTTTTGGTGGCGCTGACGTTTTCGTTGAGTACGATGGTCAGAATGTCACCCACACCGCGCGGGCGACGATCCTCGAACAGCGGCCTCGTATAGTTGCTCTGATAGATCGAGCCGTTGGCCACCGGCATCGGCGGGAGCTGAGGCGGTGCCGTCGTCGGCCCTTCCACCACGTTTTGCCGCGGAATCTGGGCGCAGGCCACCATCATCATGGCCATGCAGGCAACCAGAAACAGCTTCCACAAACGCATGTATCGCATCATTGATCCCCGGTTACCCCTGCACGAACGCATCAATATCCCCTGTCAGAGCTGGGTCAGACGACCCAGCATCTGATCGACGGTCGACACGGCCTTGGAGTTGATTTCATAGGCACGCTGCGTCTCGATCATGTTGACCATCTCCTCCACCACGTTGACGTTGGAGGTCTCCACAAAACCCTGGTAGATCGTGCCGGCGCCGTTGTTGCCGGGGATGCTGTCATTACGCGGCCCCGAGGCATCGGTTTCGAGATAGAGGTTATCGCCGATGCTTTCCAGACCGGTCGGGTTGATAAAGGTGGTCAGCTGCAGCTGGCCGACCTGCTGGCTGGCCGCAGCGCCCGGTACAGTGACCGACACCAGACCGTCATTGGAGATTGATACCGACAGGGCGTTGGCCGGAATCACGATGCCCGGATCGACCGGAAAACCGTTGGCCGTGACCAGCTGACCGTCCTGATTGACCTGGAAGGCCCCATCGCGGGTGAACGAATTGGTGCCATCGGGCATCTGCACGGCAAAGAAGCCATCGCCACGAATCGCAACATCCTTGGTATTGCCGGTCTGCTCCAGGTTGCCCTGGGTGTGCAGACGCTCGGTGGCGACAGCACGTACACCGGTACCGATCTGAAGCCCGGAGGGCAGATTGGTCTGTACCGACGACATCGAACCCGGCTGACGCAGGTTTTGATACAGCAGATCCTCGAACACCGCGCGCGAGCGCTTGAAGCCGTTGGTCGAAACGTTGGCCAGGTTGTTGGAAATGACGTCCATGTTGGTCTGCTGAGCATCAAGACCGGTTTTGGCAATCCAGAGCGCGTTAATCATTTTTTTCTCCATTCACCGGACATGATCCAGTGACTTCATGTGCCTGATCAGAGCCTTCGCGGCTCGGAACCATCAATTCATTGAAAGCAGCGAGTTGGCGCGCTGATCGTTTTCATCAGCGGTCGTCAGCACCTTCATGTTCATCTCAAAGCGACGCGCCGTATCGATCATGGCCACCATCGCTTCGGTCGGATTGACGTTGCTGCCTTCGAGCGTACCGCTGATGACCTGAATGTTTTCATCGCGTGGCAGCCCTGCCATGGGGCCACCCTGCGCGTTCCAGGCACCAAACAGACCGTCATCGCGTCGCGCCATGCGGCCATCCGGGTTACTGGCAAGCATCAGCCGACCAACTTCAGCCTGGGCCTGAGTCCCGGCTTCACGGGCGGAAATGGTACCGTCGCCGGCAATCGAAACCTCGGCATTGAGCGGCAGGATGATGGGACCATCCTCCCCCATCACCGGCCGGCCCTGAGACATCAGCATGCCGGTGGCATCGACCTGCAGCTCACCATTGCGGGTGTAGGCCGTTTCACCGTTGTTGGCCTGTACCGCCAGCCAGCCCTCACCATTGATGGCCACATCCAGCGTGCGCCCCGTCGTGGTAAAAGACCCCGGTGTGAAATCGGAACCGGGCGTGGAATCAGCCGTAATGGCGCGCGTGGCATAGCCTGCGCCGTTGACCGGCACCGCACGAGCAGCGCTGAGTTCGGCACGAAAGCCGCTGGTCGAGACGTTGGCCATGTTGTTGGCAACGGCAGACTGCCGCTCCAGACTCTGTTTGGCGCCCGACATGGCGGTATAGATGATTCTGTCCATGACCCGCTCCGAAAAGCTTGAGGAAGTATCGCGGCCGGCGTTTGGGTGTAACCGAAGGCCTGCTCTTTGTGACGCCTAGTAAACACGCAAAGGCGTCTTCTCAAAGGCACAAGAAAGGCACGAGAAAGGTCGTATTTCGTAAGCTGTAATAAGGAAGGACCAAACAAACGACCGGCTACGAGCCGGCCGTTTTTATTACCTGGCGGGGTTAACGCAGGCTGACCATGGTCTGCAGAATCTGGTCCTGCGTCTTGATGGTCTGCGCGTTGGCCTGGTAATTACGCTGCGCCACGATCATGGCGACAAGCTCCGAGGCCAGATCGACGTTGGAGTTCTCAAGTGTGCCGGAAAGCAGCGAGCCCAGCTGACCGGTACCAGCACTACCCAGCAGTTCCTGCCCGGAGCCGGTGGTGGCCAGCCAGCCGTTGTTACCATCCGGCCTGAGCCCCTGCTCGTTGGTAAAGCTTGCCAAGGCGACACGACCCAACGCACGGCTCTGGTTGTTGGAGTAGTTCCCCAGCACATCGCCGTTATCGGCAATCGAGATGCCGGTCAGACTGCCCGCGGCGTAGCCGTCCTGGTTGGCTGCCTTGACCACAAAGCTGCCGCTGTTCTGGGTCACGCCGGAAATATCGACAGAGGCGTTGATTCTTTCGGCCCCATTACGCGGGTCGAGATCGACCGCAAGTGCGGCCTCGCCGGCACCGTTGGGTCGAATCTTGCCGTTGGTGTCAAAGGTGACGTAGCCGCCGGTGACATAGTTGCCACCTGAATAGCCGGCAATACTCCAGCCGTTATCAGCCCCTTTCTGAAAATAGAGGTTGAGCTGATGATCATTGCCCTGGGAATCATACATCGTCAGGGAGGTCTGCCAGTTATAGGTTTTCGGGCTGGCAGGATCGATGGTCACCGGCTGGCCGTTGTTGTCTCTGATGGCTTTTGATGAAGAGTCCAGGTTGAATGTCATCGCCGCACTGGTCGTGGCGCTGGCCTCGAGATCGCCCTGAGCCACCTGTAGCGCAACCGGCTGTGCACCGGCCAGCACCACCGGGTTGGCAGACATGGCATCATCGACCGGATAGCCGGTCAGTTTGCTGCCGGTGTTGTTGACCAGAAAGCCATTGGCATCCATCTGAAACTGGCCGTTGCGCGAATAGGTCGTCTGTTGACCATCGGTCAGGCGGAAAAAACCACCACCGTCGATGGCCAGATCAAGGCTGCGGTCAGTTGTTTCAAGCGCGCCCTGAGAAAACCCCTGAGTAATGCCCGATACCTGCACCCCAAGACCTGCTTTTGCCCCGGCATAGAGGTCTGCAAATTCGGTGCGGCTTTTCTTGAAGCCAACGGTCTGTGAGTTAGCAATGTTGTTGCCGATGGTATCCAACTGGCTGGAAGCGGCATTCAGACCGCTGACACCCTGTGTAAACGCCATTATGACCTCTAATTAATAAAAAACTAATATTAAAGACCCGACGCCATGGCGATACGACTATCGCAGTGGCGAATGTTAGAAACAGGATGCCTCTGAAACCTCGTGAGAGGTGACCTGCCGCCCACCAAGTATCAAGACAGCCGGCACGAGGCCGGCCGCCCTGACGATGATGGTTGAACGTGCGTTAACGCAGGCTGACCATGGTCTGCAGAATCTGGTCCTGCGTCTTGATGGTCTGCGAATTGGCCTGATAGTTACGCTGCGCCACGATCATGGTGACAAGCTCCGAGGCCAGATCGACGTTGGAGTTCTCAAGCGTGCCGGAAAGCAGCGAGCCCAGCTGACCGGTACCGGCGCTGCCCAGCAGTTCCTGCCCGGAGCCGGTGGTGGCAAGCCAGCCGTTGTTACCATCGGGCTTGAGACCCTGTTCATTGGTAAAGCTTGCCAGGGCGACACGACCCAGCGCACGGCTCTGGTTGTTGGAGTAGTTCCCCAACACATCGCCGTTATCGGCAATCGAGATGCCGGTCAGGCTGCCCGCGGCGTAGCCGTCCTGATTGGCTGCCTTGACCACAAAGCTGCCGCTATTCTGGGTGACACTGGACAAATCGATACTGGCATTGACATTCGCGGCTCCATTGTTCGGATTAAATGCAAGCGCCAGGTTGGCCCCGCCGATCAACTTTCCGTTTTCATTAAATTCGAGTTGATTTGTCGCCTGAAAGCGAAAGGAATCTCCGTTGCCTGGCGTGCCATTGACCGCAATGTTTAAACCAGCGACATCTATTCGATTGTTGTTCCCCAATGTTCCATTGGAAAGGATCTGTCCCTGCTCGCCCCTTACGGTATAGGAACGATTGGCACCAAAGGATACGTCCAGGTTTTTTCCAAAATCGGCATTCGACTGATCAGTCACAGTAGAAGTGAGATTGGCATTACTGTTTCCTGCTGTTCTGTTTGCAGAATAGTAACCAGGATTGGTAACCAGCTCTTGGCCATTGACAAGTGCATGTACATTCCACTTGTTATTTTCAGTGGCTGATTTGGCAAAGTATAGGTTGGCCTGCTGGGCATTGCCCTGCGAGTCATAGGTCGTCAGTGACGTTTGCCAGTTGTAGCTTTTTGGATTGCCTGCATCGAAGGCGATCGCGTTGCCGTTGGTATTCACCTTTGCCGGATCGGTCGAATTCAGATTAAAGGTCATGCTGCCATTGGTCGTGGCGTTGGCATCCAGATCCCCCTGGGCTACCTTCAGCGCCACCGGCTGCGCACCGGCCAGTACCACCGGATTGGCAGATGCCGGATCATCCACCGGGTAGCCGGTCAGCTTGCCACCGGTGTTGTTGACCAGAAAGCCATTGGCATCCATCTGAAACTGGCCGTTGCGTGAATAGGTTGTCTGCTGACCGTCGGTCAGGCGAAAAAAACCACCACCGTCGATGGCCAGATCAAGGCTGCGGTCGGTTGTTTCAAGCGCGCCCTGAGAAAACCCCTGAGTAATACCCGAGACCTGCACCCCAAGACCTGCCTTTGCCCCGGCATAAAGGTCCGCGAACTCGGTGCGGCTTTTCTTGAAGCCAACGGTCTGTGAGTTGGCAATGTTGTTGCCGATGGTATCCAGCTGACTGGACGCTGCATTAAGACCGCTGACACCCTGAGTAAACGCCATGACAACCCCCAATCAAAAATTTTCTAATGTTAGAGACCAGACGCCATGGCGATCCAATTATCGCGGTGGCGAGTATTAAAAAGGCCATCTCATGAACGCCACGAGAGGTAACCTGCTGACCGCCTGGTATCAAGGCAGCCGGCACGAGGCCGGCCGCCCTGACGGTGATGGTTAAACGTGCGTTAACGCAGGCTGACCATGGTCTGCAGAATCTGGTCCTGCGTCTTGATGGTCTGCGAATTGGCCTGATAGTTACGCTGCGCCACGATCATGGTGACAAGCTCCGAGGCCAGATCGACGTTGGAGTTCTCAAGCGTGCCGGAAAGCAGCGAGCCCAGCTGACCGGTACCAGCACTACCCAGCAGTTCCTGCCCGGAGCCGGTGGTGGCCAGCCAGCCATTGTTACCATCGGGCTTGAGACCCTGTTCATTGGTAAAGCTTGCCAAAGCGACACGACCCAGCGCACGGCTCTGGTTGTTGGAGTAGTTCCCCAGCACATCGCCATTATCGGCAATCGAGATGCCGGTCAGACTGCCCGCGGCGTAGCCGTCCTGATTGGCTGCCTTGACCACAAAGCTGCCGCTGTTTTGGGTCACGTTTGACAAATCAATGCTGGCATTGAAGTTGGCCGCACCATTGTTCGGGTTGAATGCCAGATTGAGCGTATCGCCACCGGTAATCTTGCCATTTTCGTTAAATGAGAGATTGGATGTACCAACCTCCTCACCCTTGTTCATGGCATGAACCGTCCAGGCATTATCGGCCGTCGGCGATTTCACGAAATACATGTTGACCTGCTGTGCATTGCCCTGCGAGTCGTAGGTCGTCAGCGACGTCTGCCAGTTGTAGCTTTTCGGGTTGCTCGCATCGAAGGCGATCGCGCCGCCATTGGTATTCACCTTTGCCGGATCGGTCGAGTTCAGGTTAAAGGTCATGCTACCGCCAGTCGTGGCGCTGGCATCCAGATCCCCCTGGGCCACCTGCAGTGCCACCGGCTGCGCACCGGCCAGTACCACCGGATTGGCAGACGTTGCATCATCGACCGGATAGCCGGTCAGCTTGCCGCCGGTGTTGTTGACCAGAAAGCCGTTGGCATCCATCTGGAACTGGCCGTTGCGCGAATAGGTCGTCTGCTGACCGTCACTCAGGCGGAAGAAACCGCCCCCGTCGATGGCCAGATCAAGACTGCGATCGGTTGTTTCAAGCGCGCCCTGAGAAAATCCCTGAGTAATCCCGGATACCTGTACGCCCAGGCCCGCCTTGGCACCGGCATAAAGGTCCGCGAACTCGGTGCGGCTTTTCTTGAAGCCAACGGTCTGCGAGTTGGCGATGTTGTTGCCGATAGTATCCAGCTGACTGGAAGCTGCATTCAGACCACTAACGCCCTGTGTAAAAGCCATGGTTTATCCTCTGATTGAAATCGTCGCACCGGCCGGAACCGGTTGAATCGTCAAGACGCGCAACACCGCGCCCGGTGCTGCATTACAGAATCTGTTTGACGTCGTTGAAGGCGACGCTGCCCATGTTGGGTCCCAGATCCAGCTTCGTTGTGTTATCAGCAGTCATCACGCCGCTGACATAGCCGTACTGAAGGGCACGTGACGCCACCGCGCGACCGCTGCTGTCAGTAGCCGCGATAGTGACCTGATAGGTGCCATCCTCGACACGGGCCTTGCTGACGTCGGTGCCATCCCAGTTGAAGGACTGAACACCGGCCTTAATCTCGCCCAGATCGTACTGATTGATGGTACGGCCCGAGCCATCGGTAATCGTGGCCGTTACCTTGGCGGCATCGTCGTCAAGCTCGATACCAAAGGGCAGTATGGTTTCGTTGCCCACATGCACTTTATCGCCCTCTACCAGCACGCCACGGCCTACCATGGCACCTGCCTGCAGTTTCTGGGAGGCATCGATCTGTCCGGTAATGCTGGACAGCGTGTTGTTGAGTTTGTCGATACCGCTGACGGTATTGATCTGTGCAATCTGCGAGGTGAACTCGGAGTTCTCCATCGGATTGAGCGGATCCTGATTTTTAAGCTGCGCGACCAGCAGGCTCATGAACTCTTCGCCCAGATCGCTGGCGCTGGTGGCGCCCATGCCGCTGCCGTTGGTCCCGCCGGTGGTACCGGTGCCGTTAACACGGGTCACCAGAGAGCTGTCAAATGCCATGGTTCACTCCTTGATGATCCGGTTTACTGACCCAGCGTCAGCGTTTTGAGCATCAGTGACTTGTTGGTGTTGAGTACTTCGACGTTGGCCTGATAGGAGCGCGCCGCCGAAATCATGTTGACCATTTCAGAGGTGGTATCCACGTTGGGCATGCTGACGTAGCCCTGGTCATCCGCCGCCGGATTTTTCGGATCATAAAGACGCCGGAATTCACTCTGGTCTTCACTGATCCCCGCCACGCGTACGCCACCGATCTGCTGGCCCGGCTCGCCGGCCATTTCAAAGGTCAGCTGCCTGGCGCGGTAGGGCTGTCCATCCGGGCCCGCCACACTGTCCGCGTTGGCCAGGTTGCTGGCGGTCACGTTCATGCGCTGTGACTGCGCCGACAGCGCCGATCCTGATATGTTGAAAACGTTAAAAAGACTCATGGACTACTCTCCTGTCGGTTATCAGGACTCGCGCTGCATGGCGTTTTTCAGGCCCTGCAATCGACTGGTCAGAAACTGTACGTCGGCCTGGTAATGCACGGCGTTGTCTGCAAAGTTGACACGCTCCATATCCATGTCGACCGTGTTGCCATCCAGGCTTGGCTGCGTCGGGTTGCGATACAGCATGTCAATGCCGCCCACGCTGCCGCCGGCCTGTGCCGGAATGTGTCGGCTGGAGGTCATGCTCAGTGATAGCCCACTCTGCCCTTCTGCCCGCCCCTGATTGACGACACGATCCAGTTCGCTTTTGAAGTCAAAGTCGCGTGCCTTGTATCCGGGCGTGTCAGCGTTGGCAATATTGGCTGACAGTACTTCCTGGCGTTCGGCACGCAGGTTAAGAGACTGCTGCATAACGTTGAGTGAGGCGTTGAGCCGGTCGATCATGGGAGTCACTCCGTTGCGCCATGAATCATTAAGACAACAAAGGTTACTTTCGCTTACCTTTCGGGATGAGCGCAGCATAAAGAGAGCGCAACCGTCACCATTGAACGAAAAGGCTGCTTTTTAGGGGTTATTTCGCACCCTGTTTTTTCTGGCACTTCTCTAGAATGCCCAGCATCCGGGTAACCGTTTAATGACAACAGGCCATTTCATGTCGCTGCCCTTCACATGTTCACTTCAAAGGCACTGCCACCGTGGCGCTACCCTTCTACTGGTAGCGGCAGGGCTTGTCTGTGCGCCGGCTCAGGCAAGTGAGCAGGTCATTTATGACGTGATCGAAGGATTTTTGCTGGAACAGACCGCAGGCGAAAATGGGGAAGTTGTCATCGACGTGACGCCATCACCGGCGGCGGCCATGGCCTGTCAGGCCCCCTCTCCCTTTCTGCCGGGTCGCGGTGGCAAGGTCTCGGGTCGTACGTCGATAGGTATACGCTGCCCGGGCAACGCACCGGAAACGCGCTATTTTCAGGCCTACGTACATATCAACGGACAATATCCGGTTGTCAATCGCAACATCATGCCGGGCGATGTGATCGAGGAAAGTGATCTTGACTGGCAGGAAGGCGACCTGACCCGGCTTTCCAGCCGCTTGATTACCGATGCCTCACAGCTGATAGGCCAGGTCTCGCAGCGTCGTATTGCCGCCGGTCAGCCGTTTCAGGCAGGCATGGTCAAGGCCCCCGTATTGATTCAGCGAGGTGCCAGGGTTGCTCTTTTGATCAGGGGCAATGGTTTCATGATCAGCAGCAACGGCCATGCGTTGAATGACGCAGGCCTTGGTGAAAGTGTTCGGGTTAGAATGCCCTCTGGCAGCGTGATCAATGGTGAGGCAAGTCGCGAGGGGCTGGTGGAAGTTCACTAGTCGACAAGGCGGCAACATTACGTCCGATATCCAATCAATACCTTTCGTTACGCGCGCGGGTTAAAGAACCTGCCCGTGATGTCGATAATGGGTACAACAGCGCTTGCCTGCGCCCCTTTATCAGCTCACCCGAGTGAGCGCTTCGGAGAGCATGACGATGAAAATTGACAGTAACAGTGGTTCGATCAACCGCATTGCCAGCCCGGTATCGGTAGCACGCGTCAACACGCCTGAAACCGCCAAAACCGAGCAGAGCGCCGCGACGCGCTGGGTACCTTCCAGCGCTCAGGATGGCTCACAGGATATTGACACGGTACGCGTCAATGAACTGCGTGAAGCCATTCGCGACGGCAGCTTTGAGGTTGATACCGGAAAAATTGCCGACGGCCTGATCGCAAGCGCACAGGAGCTGCTTTCGAACAAGGGCTAGGGCACTTCCCCTGCTTTAACGCCTTTGGAGAATACGTGAATGAACGATTACGCCAATATCCTCGGTCAGATCGATGAAGCCCTCGGGCGCTTTATCGATTTGCTGGATCATGAAGCCAAGCTGCTGGAGACGCATCCAGTGGATATTGAAGCCCTGCTGCAGACCTGCGAGCACAAGGGCTCTTCAATGGTCAGGCTGGATCAGCTCGAGCGCGCCAGAAGCGCACTGCTCGAAAGCCGTGGCCTTGGCTCGGACCGTGCCACAAGCGATCGCGCCGCCATCAAGCTTGAACTCAATGAGCTGTGGCAGCGCATCATCGAGCGCACCGAAGCGGCCGCGCAGCGTAATCGTCTTAACGGGTTCGTGATCGGCAGGCGTCTGGATTTTCACAGCCGCGCCCTTAACTTTCTCCAGACGGCAGCCGGCATGACCATGTATGGCCCCAACGGTCGCCAGCACAATATCGGCCGCTCCAGTACACACCTGGTAGGCTGACCCGCCGGCACCCGATATCAAAAGGCCGCGCCATGAATATGGCGCGGCCTTTTTATTTCTACGGCGTATTTCTATCGACAGCTTCCAAACTGCCTGTTGATTGCCTTCAGACAGGACTCCCTTTTCGATCAGACCCTGCCCTGAAACACCGCTATCGATCCTGCATTTGATAATTGACAAACACCTGTGCCGTGCCGCCCCGCACCGGTCGCTTGAGCATGCCCTCTCCCGGCAGGACGAGATGCAGCGACAGTGGCGTATCGGCCGGAAGACCGGCCAGCGCATCGGTACTGCCGCGCGCCATGGGTAGTGCCACACAATCGCTTGGAGCACATAGCCAGGCGGCAGGCACCGGGCCATCCATGGCCAGTTCATAGCGCCAGGAAACGTCGGTCAGTTGGCTACCGGCGGGGGCGCTGGCAGAAGGCACCAATGCCACCCGGTATTCCCACCCCTTCTGTACCATCTCCGGAATGCTGGCCTGAACCGGGATGGCGCCACCGGGGCCGGCCTCGACAAGCGC
Source organism: Kushneria sp. EE4 (assembly GCF_977968315.1). Next base: position 1,073,148 of record NZ_OZ386212.1, on the reverse strand, counting down.
CACTGGCAATGTCAACGCAGCGGCCATTATTACCCGTTGCGACAACCGGCGACGCGTCACGACTGCGCTCCGATGATGGCGGTCACACGAATCTGTCGCTCTTCGGGAATTTCTGCCTGGGACAGCACGACCAGGCGCGGCAGGCGCCGACGCAAAAAGCGCGACAAGAGCGAGCGCACACCATGCTGTACGACAAGTACGGCCGGCAACCCGCGCTCTTCCTGGCGCTGAACTGCGGTTTCTGCCTGCTGGATCAGGGTATCGGCAAGCCCCGGCTCCAGCGCGCCACCGTTGTTGAGTGCCTGCATCAGCATTTTCTCCAGATCGACATCCAGGCTGATAACCTCGGCCGCCTCCTGGCCCGGGAAATACTGCTGCGTAATGGCACGACCCAGCGCCAGTCGCACGGCAGCCGTCAGCTCCATGGCGTCGGTGGTATGGCTGGCGTGATCGGCCAGCGTATCGACAATGGTGCGCATATCGCGAATTGACACGTCTTCTGACAACAGCTGCTGCAAAATGCGGGTCAGCGTGGTCAGCGAAATCAGCTTGGGCACCACCTCCTCGACCAGACTGGGCGATTCCTTCGCCAGTCGATCCAGCAATTTCTGGGTCTCGCTGCGCCCCATCATTTCGCTGCCATGCTCTCCCAGCAGATGATTGAGGTGGGTTGCCACGACCGTGCTGGCATCTACCACGGTAAAGCCCTGCATCTGCGCCTGATCGCGCTGATTGGCATCGATCCAGGTGGCCGGCAGCCCGAATGCTGGATCCTTTGTGATACGACCTTCAAGATTGCCCATCGCCTGGCCGGGGTCGATGGCCAGATACTGGCCGGGCCAGGCCTCCCCCTCACCGATCAGTACACCATTAAGGGCGATACGATACTGCTGTGGCTGCAATGACAGGTTGTCGCGGATATGCACCACCGGCGGTAGAAAACCGACCTCCTGAGCAAACTTCTTGCGCAGGCTTTTGATGCGTTTTAAAAGCTCGCCATCCTGATTCTGGTCCACCAGCGGAATCAGGCGATGGCCGACCTCAAGACCGAGCGGGTCAACCAGCTGCACGTCATCCCAGCTGGCTTCATGGCTGTCCGTGGCGGCTGCCGGTGCGGGCTGCGTTTCTTCAACGCTGGCCGCTTCCTTGTTTTTCTTGCTCAGGTACCAGCCCAGACCACCCAGCATGGCGGTGAACATCAAAAACACCAGGTTGGGCATGCCGGGGATGATGCCCAGCAGACCGATGACGCCCGCGGCAAGATAGAGAACCCGAGGATTGGTAAACAGCTGACCCAGCAGCTGCTGGCCCACGTCCTGCTCGGTATTAACGCGCGAAACGGTGACACCGGCGGCGGTCGAGATAATCAGCGCCGGGATCTGGCCGACCAGACCGTCCCCGATGGTCAGGAGTGTGTAGGTATGTGCGGCATCGCCGACCGACATCCCGTGCTGGGCCACACCCACCACCAGTCCGCCTACGATGTTGATGACCATGATCAGGATACCGGCGATGGCATCGCCGCGTACAAACTTGCTGGCACCGTCCATGGAGCCGAAGAATTCGGCTTCCTGAGCGATCTCCTTGCGCCGCTCACGCGCAAATTTTTCATCGATCAGACCGGCATTGAGATCGGCATCGATGGCCATCTGCTTGCCGGGCATGGCATCCAGGGTAAAGCGGGCCCCGACTTCGGCAATACGACCGGCGCCCTTGGTGATGACCATAAAGTTGATGACGACCAGAATCACGAACACCACCAGGCCCACGGCGAAATTGCCGCCGACCAGAAACTCGGCGAAGGCCTCGATCACCTTGCCCGCGGCGTCCCCACCGCTGTGACCTTCCAGCAGGACCACACGGGTCGATGCGACGTTCAATGACAAGCGCAGCAGCGTCGAAAACAAAAGCACCGCCGGAAAGGCTGCAAACTCGAGCGGCTTGGTGGTGAACATGCTCACCAGCAGCACCATGATCGACAGCGCAATGTTGAAGGTAAACAGCATGTCGAGCAGAAATGGTGGCAGCGGCAGCACCATCATCGACAGGATCATCAGAATCAGAACCGGCCCGGCCAGAAACTTCAGCTGGCTGCTCTGATTCAGACCACTACGGGAAAGCAGTGCACTCAATGCATTCATGTCAGCGATGACCTGTCATGGTAGATAGATTGTTCAGCGCCTTTAATGGGCAGTGCCACGCCCGGGCATTAATGTTCATTGTTGTCATCGTTATCCGAAGGTGTCGGGGTATAGGCCATGTCTTCAGGCACCTCGATATGCCCGGGCCGCTGCGGCGATTTCCCCCCCTCGCTGCGATAGCGTCGGAGCTGATAGACCCAGGCCAGCACTTCAGCGACGGCGGTATAAAGCGGCGCCGGAATCTCCCGGCCCAGCTCGCCATGGCGATACAGCGAGCGCGCCAGCGCCGGTGCCTCCAGAAAGGGAATACGATTTTCCTGACCCAGTTCGCGAATTTTGGCCGCCACGGCATCGGCGCCCTTGGCCACCACCCGGGGGGCGCCCATTTCGTCGTCCTTGTAGGCCAGCGCCACGGCAAAGTGGGTCGGGTTGGTAATGATGACGTCGGCCGTGGGAACTTCGCTCATCATGCGGCGCCGCGCGATCGCCTGCTGCTGCTGGCGAATACGGCCCTTGACGTGCGGGTCGCCTTCGGACTCCTTGTGCTCCTGACGAATGTCTTCCCGACTCATGCGAAGCTTTTTGGTATGGCTCCACAGCTGATAGGGCACATCGATCAGAATGACGACGATAAAGGCCAGCAGAATCAGGGCGCAGCAAAACACCACCAGCAGCAGCATGTGGCGCATGGCGGACTGAATGCTTTCTCCGGCAAGCCCCAGAAGCTCGCCCTGATGGCTGCGGATGAAAAAGGCGGCCACCAGCGCGATCAGCATCGACTTGGCAATGGTCTTGGCAAGTTCCGCCAGCGCCTGGCTGGAAAAGATGCGCTTTAAACCGGCCCCCGGGTTGAGCTTTTTAATATCGAACTTGATCGACTTGGTCGAGAACAGCCAGCCACCCAGCGCCATGGGGGCCATCAACGCCACGACACCCATGATGCCCATGATGGGGGCAAGAGCCAGAAGCGCCCGACCACCCAGCGCCGAGACATTGATCATCATCCGGGTGGGATCGCGTGCCACGTCTGCATCAAAGGTCAGCCCATCGCTCATGACCCCGGACAGCGTCTCGCCCATCCAGCTCATGCAAAGTGCCAGGCCGGCGGCCCCGACAGTCAGCATCAAAAAGGTGGTCAATTCACGTGAACGGGCAACCTGGCCGTCTTCACGGGCCTTTTCAAGACGCCGTGCCGTGGGCTCTTCGGTTTTTTCTGCGTCGCTGTCGCCTGACATTTCGACCCCATGACATCATGTAGAGCGTTGTGCTCACTGGGCGACATTGTGCGAGGAAGGCGGGGAAAACAATCGCTCGAATAGCCCTCCCCGGGGAGAGCTATTCGAAACATAAGCAGGAGATAGGGTTTAAAACCCGAGGCTGTCGAGCAGGTCATCGACCTGTGACTGGTCGGTCACGATATCGGTGCGCCCTTCTGTCTTGATCTGCGGGCCGTTGAGCAGACCATCCGGCGCCTTGTTGCTCTCTTTGGCACGCTCGCGCATGGCTTCCGAGGGCATGTTGTCGATCAGTACCTGCAGAAGTTCGCGCTCGATCTCGTGAATGACCTCCATCATCTTCTTGATGACCTGGCCGGTCAGATCCTGAAAGTCCTGAGCCATCATGACTTCCATGAGCTGACTCTGGGTCGCGCGGGTCTGGGCCGGTACCCATTCGAGATAGGCCCGGGTATCGCCGACCAGATCCCGCGCCTCGCCCTGCTCAAGCGGCTTGTCGAACCACTGGTCCCATCGGGTGGCCAGTTCTGCCGACTGCTTTTCGATGTTGTCCTGGATCGGCTGGGCGATCTCGATGGCATTGAGCGAGCGCTCGGCGGCCTGCTCGGTCATGGAGGCGATATAGCTCAGGCGATCGCGGGAATCGGGAATGGCCTGAGCGGCCTTCTCGACTTCCTTGTCCAGACCCAGCTCTCGCATATTGTCACGCAACGCACGCGTAAGCTGGCCGATTCGTGCGATAAGGTCCGGCGGGATCGCATCATCTACGTTCTGCGGATTGGCATTGGCTGTCATGTCATTAACTCCCGATGGCTGTCCGCAGGCCTATTTATCGAGCTTTTCGAAGATCTTGTTCAGCTTTTCTTCGAGCGTTGCGGCGGTAAAGGGTTTGACCACGTAACCATTGGCACCGGCCTGCGCCGCGGCAATGATGTTTTCCTTTTTGGCTTCTGCCGTCACCATCAGCACCGGAAGATGCTTGAGTGCGTCATCGGCGCGAATCTGCTTGAGCATTTCCAGCCCGTCCAGATTGGGCATGTTCCAGTCAGAGACCACAAAACCAAAGCTGTCACTGCGAAGCTTGGCCAGACCATCAACGCCATCTTCGGCTTCATCAACGTTGTTGAAGCCAAGCTCCTTGAGAAGATTACGAACGATACGACGCATGGTGGGAAAGTCGTCCACCACCAGGATATGAATGTTCTTGTCAGCCATGTCTGCCATTTCCTTTTCAAATAAGTGCGCTTGCGCGCGAGTCAACGATTCAATGATGCCGCGCTAGACGCGCAGCGCCTGTCGATTGTTGCCACCCAGCTGTGCCAGCGCCCGCTCGCACATGCTGGTAATGGGGACGACCTCGCAGGCGCCGCCCAGCGCAATGGCCTCCCGCGGCATGCCAAAAACCACGCAGGTGGCTTCGTCCTGCGCCAGCGTCCAGGCACCGGCCTGACGCATTTTCAAAAGCCCCTGAGCCCCATCCTTGCCCATGCCGGTCAACAGCACCCCGATAGCGTTTTTGCCCGCATGGGTGGCAGCCGATTCAAACAGCGCATCAACGGAGGGCCGGTGGCGGTTGATCGGAGCCTCATGATCCAGCGAAATCACATAGTTGGCACCGCTGCGGGCCAGACGCAAATGCGCCTCGCCCCCCGGCGCCAGATAGGCATGTCCGGGCAGCACACGCTCGCCATGGACGGCCTCGCGCACGCTGATGCGGCACAGACTGTCCAGCCGCGCGGCAAAGGATTTGGTAAACCCGGCCGGCATGTGCTGTGTAATCAGTATTGCCGGGCTGTCCGAAGGCAGCGGCATCAAAAACTCCCGAATGGCTTCGGTGCCCCCGGTCGAAGCACCGACAATCAAAAGCTTCTCGCTGGAATACAGCGGGGCACGCAGTGCTGTCGGCGCCGGGGTCGATGACGGCTGTGCCACCTTGAGTTTGGCTCTGGACGCTGCCCGAATCTTATCGGTAATGGCGTGGGCGTATTCGGCCATGCCTTCGCGAATGCCAAGCTGCGGCTTGGTCACGAAGTCCACGGCACCCAGCTCAAGCGCGCGCATGGTGATTTCCGAGCCACGCTCTGTCAGGGACGACACCATCACGACAGGCATGGGGCGCAAGCGCATGAGCCTTTCAAGAAAGTCCAGACCGTCCATGCGCGGCATTTCGACGTCCAGCGTCAGCACATCGGGATTGGTTCGCTTGATCAGATCACGAGCCACCAGCGGATCCGGCGCCGTGGCAACCACTTCCATGTCCGGTTCCTGATTGATGATTTCGCTGATCAGGCTGCGAATCAGTGCCGAGTCGTCAACACACAATACCTTGATCTTGCTCACCGTCCTGCTCCTTTCATGCCTGCCGCGGCCGCGACCAGCGGATTGACAGCGTCCCCAACCAGCGCTTCGATCAATGTCTTTTCACGACTGCAGACCGTGGCACTACCGTTAAGACGTCTGACCCTCACCTGACCGGTCCCTGGCAGATAGTGCACGCGACGTGCATGGCTACCGTTAAGATCCTGCGCCAGGACACGAATGTTTTCGCGATCAAGCCACGCCATGACAAACTCGGCATTGGCAAATCCGATGCGCGATGCCATACCGGCAATGACCATACCGCCCCCGAACACCTTGGCTTCCAGCCGGTCGCGACGCCCGCCAAGGCGACATATTTCCTCGACCAGCGTGCTCATGGCGTGCTCGCCGTAGCGAAGACGCGGCCCGCTGGTATCGTGACTGCCATCGCCGGGCAACATGTAATGGTTCATGCCGCCCACACCTGCTGCACTGTCTCGAATACACGCCGAGACACAGGAACCCAGCACCGTCGACAGCACCATGGGTGATGACGCCACGTAATACTCGCTGGGCAACAGCTTGACGGCGTCAAGGCTGTCATCACGATCAAAGTAAAAGTGGTTGGCCAGGCCTTCCTGCTCCCGAAATTTCATGGGCGGGAACCCGGGTTTGATGCAAGGCCATAAACGGTATGCCCCTGCAGCCGGAAGGCATCGGTCAGATACGTAAAGTTTTCGGAGTGCCCGGCAAAAAGCAGTCCGTTGGGCTTGAGCATCGGTGCAAACCTTTCCAGGATCTTTTTCTGGGTAGGCTTGTCGAAATAAATCATGATGTTGCGACAAAAGATGACATCAAAGGGACCTTCAACATCCCATCGCGCCGCCAGCAGATTGAGCTGGCGATATTCCACCATGGCTGCCAGCGCCGGATTCACGCGGGCGACGCCGGATTTGGCCCCTACCCCGCGCATGAAAAACCGCTTGCGCTGCTCCATCGACAGTTTCTCGATTTGAGCGATCGGGTAGATACCGGCCGCCGCCGTGGCGAGCGCTTTGGTATCAATATCAGTGGCCACAATTTTGGCATTCTGCGCCTTTGAGCCCAGCGCTTCGGTCAGCGTCATGGCCAGCGACCAGGGCTCTTCACCTGTGGAAGCGGCGCAACACCATACCTTGACGCTTCCGCTCTGAGCACGAACGTGATCGGCCAGAATCGGAAAATGGTGCGCTTCGCGGAAAAACGACGTCAGATTGGTCGTCAAAGCGTTGACGAAATGCTCCCACTCCGAAGACTCGGCGTGCCCGTCCAGCAGATCCAGATAGGCCTTGAACTGGTTGAGCCCGAGCGTGCGCAGACGACGTGCCAGACGGCTGTACACCATCTCCTTTTTGTGTAACGCCAGTGCGATACCTGCACGCTCATGGATCAGACGCCTTACGCGCTCGAAATCCTCATGCGTCAGTTTTAAATCGCGGCTTTCAGCGACTTCAGTCACGTCTTTTACTCCGCATCACTCAAGGTGATTAAAAGGTTGTCCAGTCCCCGTCATCTGCCGCAGCAGCAACCTTCCGGTCATGCTGGCGGGTCGCTGGTGCGCTGGCAGGAGCAGAGACGCCATTCTGGCCGGACTCGATACGTGATGCCGCTGATGGGCGCCTGCTCGATTCCCTGCTGCCTGGTTGTTCACTGCGCCGTGTCGCCAAAGCAGCACCGTCTGTCGTTATTATCGGCTTGCGGGCGCTTTCCTTGATCCTGAAAAGACTGACAATTTCATTAAGATGATCGGCCTTTTGACGCATCGATTCAGATGCCGACGATGACTGTTCGACCATGGCGGCATTTTGCTGGGTCATTTCATCCATGCGATGAATGGCCTGACCGATCTGGTCGATCCCGTTTTTCTGCTCGTCGGTGGCCGATGAGATCTCCTGCATCAGGCCACTGACCCGATGCACCCCGCCGACGATATCGGTCATGGTGGACTGAGCGCGGGCTACCAGCTCACTGCCGGCGTTGACTTCCACCGAGGACTTGTCGATCAGCTCGCGAATCTCGCGAGCAGCCTGAGCACTGCGACTGGCAAGACTGCGCACCTCATTGGCGACCACCGCAAACCCCTTGCCCTGCTCACCGGCACGCGCTGCCTCAACGGAGGCGTTGAGCGCCAGAATATTGGTCTGGAAGGCGATGCTGTCGATAACACCCACAATATCGGAGATACGCGCCGAGGCCTGCGTGATGCCCTCCATGCGGGCCACGACATCGCCCATCTCGTTGCGGCCGCGTTCTGCCACGGTCGACGCCTCATGAGCCAGCTTCGAGGCATCCCTGGCATGCCCGGCGTTATGGCCTACCGTGGCTGTCAGCTCTTCCATGCTGCTGGCGGTCTCTTCCAGTGACGCCGCCTGCTCCTCGGTACGTCGGGAAAGATTCTGATTGCCGATGGCAAGCTCGTTGCTGGCCGGTGAGATCACGCCAGCGCTGCTTTTGACGTCACGCACGACACACAGCACACACTTGCGCATGGTATCCAGCGCGATCATCAGCTGATCCCGGCTGCTGCTGGACGCTTCAAGGTCGCCTCCGGAAATCTGGCGACAGCACACCAGGGCCTGCTCAAGCGAAGACTGTACTCGCCGCACCAGCAAAGCGCTTGCCACGGCAGTGCCTGCGGCAATCAGAGCCGCTGTCATGGTCAGTACGCCCATCAGCGCCGGCAGGGTTTGCTGTGTCGACAGCATCTGATAGTCCGCGACCAGAAGCCCCAGCAGGATTATTGACGACACGGCACTGGTCATGCCTGCCCAGCCGGCCTTGCGAGCGGACGTCAAACGGCCCAGGCGATGCATCCAGCCCAGCGGACCGGTCGGCGTAATCACACCATGCACCAGCGTCCAGCCCTTGCCCTGACCACTATTGATACGCCGATAAACGTTTTCGGCGTGCGCAATAGCGGCATCATCTGCCTTGACCCGGACCGAGGCATAGCCCTTGACCTTGCCCTGCTCGATCATGGGCATCACGGTCGCCCTGACCCAGTAATACCCACCATCCTTGCGGCGGTTTTTGACCATGCCGATCCACGTTCCACCGTCTTGCAGGGTCTGCCACAGATTGGCAAAGGCCATTGGCGGCATGTCCGGATGGCGCACCAGGTTGTGCGGTGCGCCAATCAGCTCGTGACGCTCAAAACCACTGACGCAGATAAACGCCGGGTTGGCATAGACGATGTTGCCGTCCAGGTCAGTCTGGGAGATCAAAAACTGCTGCTCATCAAGAACATGATGCTTGTCATTGATCGGTTGATTGTTGCGCACGGATCGATCTCCTGAGATGAACTCGGTAGTCGGCAATTGCCTGCGTGTCTGCGCACATCAAGCCATGTTTTGAAGAAAACAAACCAAGGATTAGCGCCTTTTAAAGTACGCTATTTGTACAGGCATAAAAAAAGCGCCGGCAGATGCCGGCGCCTTTGGAAACACGGGTGATGGATTACGCTGCCTTGTCGATCAGCGCCATCTCCTCGCTGGTCATCAGCTTTTCGATATCGACCAGAATCAGCATGCGATCATCCAGGCTGCCAAGTCCCATCAGATAATGGGTGGAAAGCGTGGAGCCAAATTCCGGTGCCGGCTTGATCTGCTCGCCGGTCAGCGCCAGAACATCGGAGACGCCATCCACGACCACACCCACCACCCGATGACCGATATTAAGTACGATGACCACGGTCTGGGCCGTATAGTCGGCATTGCCCAGTGCAAATTTCAAACGCAAATCAACGATGGGTACGATAACCCCGCGCAGATTGGTTACACCCTTGATAAAGGAAGGGGCATTGGCAATGCGCGTGACGCCCTCATAGCCGCGAATTTCCTGAACGCTCAGAATATCGATACCGTACTCTTCCGAGCCCAGTCGAAAGACCAGAAACTCGTGACCTTCCCCTTCCAGCTGTCCTTTCTCGATAGCAGAAGCTTCCATTGTCTCAACTCCCAGATGCCCGGCCCGCCGGGTAGAATTAAAGGTGGCTGTTCGTTTTGCACTCGACTTAGTGCAGCGTGGCAGCACTACGATGACTGCCCGTCTGATTGCCTTCGCGATCCTGCGGCGCGCGTGACAGTGCCGGGATATCCAGGATCAGTGCCACACTGCCATCGCCCAGGATGGTAGCGGCAGAGATACCGGGGACACGCCGGTAGTTGGTTTCCAGATTCTTGACCACCACCTGATGCTGTCCGATCAGCTGGTCGACCTGCAAGGCGAAGCTGCGGCCCTCGCTTTGCACGATCATGACGATCCCCCTGGTGACATCCTGCTGCGCTTCAGGAATATCAAAGACGCGATACAGCTCGACCAGAGGCAGATATTCGCCGCGAACATGGAGCACGCGATCGTTGCCCGTTACGGTGCTGATATCTTCCGGTCTGACCTGCATGGACTCCTTGATGGCCCCCAGCGGCAGGATATAGACCTCTTCGCCGACGCGTACCGACATGCCATCAAGAATGGCAAGTGTCAGCGGCAACACGATTCGTGTTGTGGTGCCCTGACCGGGGCGGGAGAGGATGTCCACGTGGCCGCCCATCTGCGCGATGTTACGTTTAACCACGTCCATGCCGACCCCGCGGCCTGACAGATCGGTCACCTGCTCGGCCGTCGAGAAACCCGGCGCAAAGATCAGCTGCCAGACATCGTCATCGCTCATGGCGTCCGATACGGCCAGACCGCTCTCGCGGGCCTTGCTCAGGATACGTTCGCGGTTCAGACCGGCGCCGTCATCGCTGATCTCGATAAGAATGTTGCCGCCCTGGTGGCTGGCGGACAGGGTCAGCCTGCCCGCTGCCGGCTTGCCGGCAGCCAGGCGTCGATCGGGCGTTTCGATACCGTGATCCAGACTGTTGCGCACCAGATGCGTCAGCGGATCCACGATGCGCTCGATCAGGCCCTTGTCGAGTTCGGTAGACTTGCCCACCGTTTCGAGTTCGACCTGCTTGCCAAGCTTGCCAGCCAGATCGCGCACCAGCCGTGGGAAACGGTTGAAGACCACATCCATGGGCATCATGCGAATCGACATGACCGCTTCCTGCAGATCACGCGCATTACGCTGAAGCTGATTCATGCCGCTGAGCAGACTGCCGTGAGTCACCGGATCAAAATCGGCAGTCCCCTGTTCCAGCATGGACTGGGTAATGACCAGCTCACCGACCAGGTTAATGATCTGATCGATTTTCTCGATGGACACGCGCAGCGAGGCATTTTCACTGCTGGCGGCAGCGCTGGCGGCCTTTTTGGCAGCGGGCGCTGCATTTTGCGCCGGCGCCGGTGCAGCCTCGGCTGCCGGCGGAGAGGGTGCAACCTCGGCCTGCTCGGGGGCTTTCTGCTCGGGTGCTTCAGCCACTGGCGTGACAGCATCATCTTCAATAGATTCGGCGCCGGCAGTCTCGAAGGTAATCTGGTCGTCGTCGACCACGAAACAGAGCACGGCGCGAATGTCGTCTTCGCCTGTCGCGGTTTCAAGGCGCACGGTCAGCACATCGTTGGCATGCTGCTGTTCCAGCACGGTGCCAAACAGCGCCAGCTCTTCGGCCAGACTGGTAGCATTGTCTGCGGCCACACCAGCAATGCGAATCACCGTCGCGCCGCTACTGGCAGCGGGTGCCGCCGTGGCCGTCGTCGTGGCGGCGGCCGCGCCATTTCCCTGGCTTTTTTCTTCAGCCAGCGCTTTCAGTGTGTTGCAGATACGCTCATAGGCGGCGCTATCCGGCTCGGTCTGTTGACGATAGGCGTTGAGCTGATCGCTGAGCATATCCTTGGTTTCCAGAAATATGTCGATAATGGTCGGGTCAAGGCTGAGTTCGTGATGGCGTGCCTTGTCGAGCAGGTTCTCGAACAGATGTGTCGTCTCCTGAAGCACGGTAAAGCCGAACGTACCCGCACCGCCCTTGATGGAATGTGCTGCTCGAAAGATGGCGTTGAGCTGTTCGCTGTCGGGATCGCTGGGATCGATCTGCAACAGCTGCTGCTCCATATCGCTGAGCAGTTCCTCGGCCTCTTCGAAAAATGTCTGGTAGAACTCGGTAATGTCGATGCTCACGCCTGATGCCCTGCCCTGCTTCTGGATTCGGTCCAACGCTCGACTCGAGCGCGCGCGAAACTGTTTTCAAAACCTGCCGTCACGATGTTCATGACTGCGTCGGCTGGTCCGACGCCGCCTGACTTTCCGGGGCGTTTTCATTGCGAGTCAGGCCCTCGATGGAAAGCGGGCTTTTCTCACCATCGATGATGGCCGGCGCCCCTGGTGCCATGTTTTCCTGCTCCATCATCTTCTGGGCGCGGCTGTTGAGCACCAGAATGCTGATCCGACGGTTGAGCGCACTGTCTTCCTCACCAGGCATGTTCATGGTGTCTGCCATGCCGATGACCCGCAGCAGCTTCTCTGGCTCAAGTCCACCTGTCACCAGCTCACGCCGTGATGCATTGGCGCGATCCGTTGAGAGCTCCCAGTTACTGTATCCCCTGAGACCGGCCGCAAACGGCAGATCATCTGTATGTCCCGAAAGGGTCAGCTTGTTGGGCAGCTCATTGAGCAAAGGCGCGATGGCCGTCAGTATGTTGTGCATATGAGGCGCCACGCGTGCGCTTCCTACCTCGAACATGGGGCGACGCTGGCTGTCCACAATCTGGATTCGAAGCCCTTCAGGGGTCAGATCCAGACGCATCTGCGAGCGCAGGTCCCGTAGTGCCGGGTCTTCCTGCATCAGAGCCTCAAGGCGTGCCTTGAGCCTGCTGAGTGCTGACATGTCGGCGGCCATGCCACTGTTTTGCTCAATGGTGATTCGAGAGCGCTCGCCCTCGCTGTGCATGACATCATCACCGCCACCGGGAATGGCGCTGTTGCTGGCCGAATTACGGTCTCCACCGGCCAGAGCCACCTTCAGGGGCGTGCGAAAATATTCGCTGATCTGCTCAAACTCGGCCTTCGATGTCCCGGCCAGCAGCCACATCACCAGAAAGAAGGCCATCATGGCCGTCATGAAGTCGGCGTAGGCGATCTTCCAGCTGCCATGCGAGCCATGATGCGCAGCGGCCTTTTTACGACGAACGACGATGGGACGGCGATGCTGGCTCATGATTTATCCCTGCCCATTGCCGCTGGGCTGTGAACGAACGGCACGTACATGCTCTTCCAGCTCGCTAAAGCTGGGACGTTCAGTTGAATAGAGCACCTTGCGGCCAAATTCGACAGCGATCGGCGGTGCATAGCCATTGAGGTTGGCCAAAAGAGTGACCTTGATGCACTGCAGCATCTTCTCAACTTCACCAATCTGATGCCTGACATGGGTGGCCAGCGGTGTCACGAAGCCGTAAGCCAGCAATATGCCCAAGAATGTGCCCACCAGTGCCGCCGCAATCAGGGGCCCTACTTCTTCCGGTGTCAGACCTTCGGCGCCCAGTGCGTGTACGACGCCCATGACTGCGGCCACGATACCGAAGGCCGGCAGCCCATCGCCCACCCCTGCGATGGCGTTGACGGGAATTTCGGCTTCATGCTGGAAGGTTTCAATTTCATGATCCATCAACGCTTCGATTTCAAAGGCATCCATATTGCCGCTGATCATCAGGCGCAGATAATCGGTCAAAAACTCCATCAGCAATGGATCGGCCATCAGCTTCGGGTAGCGGGTAAACAGAGGGCTTTCTGCAGGACTCTCCACGTCTCGCTCAAGTGCCATCATGCCTTCCTGGCGCCCCTTTGCCAGCAGGAGATACAAAAGCGCCATGAGCTCCATGAAAAGCTCCTTGTTGTATTTGACGCTTCCCTTGAGCTTTGGAACGACCCGCAATGTGGCCTTGATGACCTTGCCATTGTTGCTGGCGATAAAGGCCCCCAGGGCAGCTCCGCAGATGATGACGATTTCGGCCGGCTGTAACAGCACGGCCAGATGGCCACCCACCATCATGTACCCCCCGATTACCGAGGCAATAACAGCAAAGTATCCAAACAATATAAGCACGGTAATTCCTCAGTATTCAGGATCTGGAGATAACATCGGCCAAAACCGGCCTGGCTTGAGAGCCCATCTCATCAGATTCATTGGGGAAAAAAGGGCATGTGATCCTCATCATCTGCTGATCAGGCCTGCAGGATAATGTCTGCAAGGTTAACGCCTTTTCCGGCGAACCAAAGGCAGGACTAGCCTGATAAAAAGGGGTCATTTTCCTTTTTTAAAGACGGGCGCGCCGACAGGTTATGGGCAATAAAAAGCCCTGAAGGCATGGACCTTCAGGGCAAGGGGAAATCATGACAACGATGGGGGAATCGTCTGAAGCGAAAGTAGTGGTATTGAATCAGTATTGCGTACCGCTTTCCTTTCGAATGCGCTCTCTTTCAGCCGCGCGCCGGGTTTTTCCTGCACGTGAGGGGGGCTGACAGATACCGCATACGAAATCCTGATCAAGGCTATGGGCGTGATTGACGAACCGGCCGCTGCACGAATTACATGAAGAAAGCTGCATCATGTCACTTTCAAAAAAGCGTACCAGCGTCCAGGCACGTGTCAGCCCCAGAACAGCCTCACCATCTTCGAGCATGGATATCTGCTCAAAGTAGAGTCGATAGGCCTTGATAATGGCTTCCATGCGATCGCAACGGCTCTGTTCACGCAGGGAGAGATAAATATTGTAAAAAAGCGACGAATGAATATTGGGAAGCCAGGTAATAAACCAGTCCGTTGAAAACGGCAGCATACCTTTCGGCGGCGAAACGCCCCGCACTTCCTTGTAGAGACGGATCAGCCGCCCTCGAGAGAGATCCGTTTCCGTTTCAAGCACCTGGAGCCGGGCTCCAAGTTCGATCAGCTCAATCGCCAGCTGAATATCACGAACTTCATTGATAACGCTTTTATCGGCCATGGTGATGCCCCTTTTTCAGCACCACCTCCTCCTCGCCGTCATGCATGCTGCCTGCCAGCAGGATAGCGGCATGCGTTCGCTTGAGGTCGTCTTCACGCTGCTGCGTGGTAAGAGAAGACAGCTGTGCCGGGTCCACCAGTGCGAAGTGGCACAGCAACTGGTTGGAATTGGCAAGCTTTGCGAGCTGGGAGATAGGTAACGATGCCAGGGTATCAGCCATCTGCTCGTTCAGTTTCAGCCTGAACATCGCAGAAGAGCGATCTTCGTTCAAAAGGCGCTGTACCAGAAGCAGATAAGACAGGTTGACGTTGCGAATATCGTCCAGCAAATGGCTTGTGGTCATCATGTTCCCTTCCCCTCGTCTTGAAAATTTGTCCTTTCGCGATGGGTGCAGCGGCGATTGTTTACGCTCTTGACCGATGGTTCGCGACAGGCTCATTGCCAGGCGAGGCGACATTTACTCAATTAAATGTAACGCCTCGTTACTTTTTGCAATATTGCCACACCATACTTTCCTATCACAACCATTTTTTTTACTAGTACAAAAACAATGTTTTCGTATGCATTGTCTTAAGACAATAACAGAGAATTTAATCAACAAAATCAACGTTAGACGAAAAGGGCCCAGAATGTGGCCCAATTCGTCAATTTGAGGAGGTTTTTATGTATCTTTAGGTTACTGCTTTGTTGCGAGGCGTATTACAAAACGGAGGCAGCATCCTGCTCAAGCTCGTGTATCCAGCAAAGGAGTTCCGCCAGTGCCAGATACAGTTCCTGTGGAATGCGATCATCAAGGTCGACATGCAACAAGAGATTGACCAGCTCAGGGGACTGGTGCACATAGACGCCGCTTGCCTGCGCCTTTTCTATGATGGCATCGGCAGTGGTGCCGTAGCCCTTTGCTACCACACGAGGGGCCTCATTGGCCTCATGAGCAATGGCGACCGCGCGCTGACGCTGCAAGGGCTGATCGTCGAAAGGTGTCATATCTCACCCTCATTGTGATCATCCCTGCCCTGGGGAGAGAAATGCAGAGTGGTCAGTTGCAGGCCGGCACCTGTCAGCCTTTCATCAAGATGTCGACCCTGAACGGTCATCCACGCAAGATAGGTGCCTTCTACTCTGCCACTGACGTTGATGGTCTTGTCCTGGAGGCTGATCTCCAGGTCAACGTGTCCCAATGCGGGCAATATCAGATTCAATTTCGACCGCCAGATACGCTGGGGCTCCTCTACTCCCTCGTCAGCAGCCGTCTCGCCCTCCTGCTCGATTTCCCACTGCACTGGTATGTGAGGCGTCAAAAACCCTTCCCAGCGAATGAGCGGCGATGTCATGAGCTCCAGCTGATGACGAAGAATGCCCTGCAGGTCGTCCTGAGCAGATGTTGTACCAGTGGTGCCCCCTTCTGGCGTCGAGGGGTCGCCCGTCTGCATTGCAACACGCTCGCGCATGGCCGTATTCAGGGCACCATACGCTCTGTCAGCATTGGCTGGCTGACCGGCAGCAGGCGGCTGAAAAAGCCTGTTTTGAGGCTCCTTGAGCAATTCCTGCTGATCATGCTGTCCCAGAAGCCACTGACGTAAATGCGACTCATAGAAAAGGCCGCTGTGCTTGATCTGCCCGGCAAGGGTTGCCGCGAGACCGGCAGCTTCGGGCGGGCGCCCGGCTGGCAGCATGACAGCGTCGGATCGGACAACAGGCGCCGTGGTCGGGAATTTTTCCAGAATCCGGGATATGGCTCTGGCTTCGGCGCTGAAATGTGTCGTGGAAGATCGAGGCGTGCTGTCCGACGTCCTGTCGCCAAGGGAGGCAGGAGTGTTCGCAACTGTCACCCGGGCAGACGCCTTGTCAGTCGTCTTTGCCCTTGCGGCTGCATCCTCGCTGTGCCGCTCGAGTGTTTCATCCGGCGTGTCAGAGGTGCCATGGCGAACGGCCGGGGTATAGGTTACACCACCCAATGGCAAATCGGGTTGCCTTGAAGCAACCCGATCCAGATCTGCCCGACGCCCCAAAACGTTGTGAAGCAAGGTATCCAGCAGTGGTGTAATTGTACTCATGATCTATTCCCCCATCGGGGCCGATGCTGCGCTATAAGCACGGCTGACCTGCTGCTGTACCCGGCCCTGCCCCATCAAGTGACTGAGCTCGGCAAGTCTTTGCTGCAACAGGGCATGTAGCCGCTGATCGTTTTCCAGAAGCTGGGCCAGAATGTCTTTTTTGTGTGCCTGACGATCACTGTCCAGCGTAATCTGACCATCGCGCACTCGCAGGCGATCGATCTCGCAAAGATAGTCATGCTCAAGCGAGATGAGCTGTTGCCACTGACCTGCATCGGCATGGTCAAGCATCTCGTGGCTCAGCTTCAGCGCCCGTTCATAGCCCCGAATGATCAGGGCGCGTCTTTTTTCCATGTTCAGACCTGGCCGGCGGCAGTGGGTTGCTGAACACTCGGCCCGATCTCCTTCCAGGCACCGGCGATATCACTCAAAAGACTTTCGACATGCTCGATCAAGGCCTTGTCGCTGGAGACGTTGGCCTTTAAAAGAGAGCGTGTCATGTACTCATAAAGTGAGGACAGCCGCTCGGCCAGAGGGCCACCACGCGTCATGTCCAGACTGGCGCGCAGCCCACCATCAATGATATCGATGGCCTTGGAAATCGCCATGCCACGACCGGCGATATCGTTATGGTCCATGGCCCATTTGGCCTTGAAGATGGCTGCCATGGCGCCGTCGAACAGCATGACAATCAGCTGATGAGGCGATGCGCTCATGACGCCCGTCTCTACACCTACCGATGCGTAGGTGCTTGCCCCTCTTTGTGCATACATAGTTGGTATCCGCCACTAAAGACCGGTTAGTTCTTCGAAGCGCCGTTGAGCGCTTCAAACTGTTGGGTAAGATATGACTGCGTATTGTTAAGCTTGGACATCATCAAATCGAGCTGCTGAAACTGCTTTTTATAGCGTTCCACTGTCGTATCAATGGTCTCTTTCATTTTCAGGCTGCGGGCTTCGAGGCTTTTGACAGAACTTTCAAGGCCGGCCTTGGCACTGCCCACCGTGCCATTGTTTGTCAGCATTTGACTGATACTGCTGTCGAGTCTGGCCGCAATGCCGGTTTTGCCGTCTCCGGCAAAAAGCCCTTTCATGCCATCAAGATTGTTGGCCAGAGCCTTATCAAGCGTTTTCTCGTCGCTGATCTCGAGCTTGCCACTTTTGCTGAGATCCTTGCTGAAACTGATACCGGCCTCGAAGAGATAGTTGATACCTTCGCCGGCTACTGCATCACTCATGACATTGCGCAGCGTGCTTTGAACAGAGCGCACGGTACTATTGCCCGTTAGTGCTGCACCCTTGACGCCATCCCCTTCGCCACTGACTTTGGTCAATGACGTAATCTTGTCGTTGAGCGCGTTGTAGGCTTTTACAAAGTCCTGCACTGCTGTTTTGACGCTTTCCGTATCCTGATTGACCGTAAGCTTTGTCGATGCACCATCGGCGGTTGTTTCGACAAGGTTGAGGGTCACGCCCTGAATGGCCTCTTCAACGGTGTTGGAAGCACTTGTAATGGCCAAGCCATTCACTGTCAGAGATGCATCTGCCGCCTTGACCGTTTCAGTTGTTCCGGAAAACAGCCCGTTAAGCTCGCTGTTGTCACTTGAAAAGGACATGGTTGATGCAGCACCGGTGGTCTGGGCGTTCAATACCAGACGATAAGGCGTGCCGCTGCCATCATTGACAATAGAGGCTGTGACACCGGCATCGGCCTTGTTGATGGCATCGCGGATGCCGGCCAGTGATCCATCGGTAATATCGATATCGGTGGATTTTTCGCCCACCTTGACACTCAGTGTTCCTGTTCCGATAGCGCTTGTCGTATCGCCACGTCCGGCAGTGGCCAGAGATTGCGCCGTCGCCAAAGAATTGATCTTGATGTCATAACTGCCCGCGGCGGCGGTACTGCCTGCTGAGGCAGTCAACGCCGAGTTGCTGACCTTGGCAGCAAACCCTTCATACAGTTTGGAACTGTTGAGTTTCTGAGCCGCTGTCTGAAAACTTTCAAGCGAGTTTGTCAGTTGACCAAAGCCCGACAGTTTGGCGTTGGTCGAGGAAAGCTTGGAATTGATCGGCGCAAGCTTTTCCTGTTCTGCTGATTTCAAGCCTGAAAGCAGTGACGTCAGATCAAGATTGGAGCCGACACCCAGTGATTCGATAGCCATTTGTAATACTCCGGAATGGGAATCCTGGCAGGCAAATTGGATTCATTGTTCTCTCAGAGACACTATCGGCAAAAGCCCTGAAATATTTAAGACAATCTGTCACCGGAATTTTTCAAAAAATCGGGATGATTCCATTTGTCGCCGAGCCCTCGCCCCATGGCGACAAAACCCGGATTGATCAATGACGCGCGACAGTTGTATCGAAGCGCCTCCTCCGCTTGCAGAGTATCGCTATTGAGTTGAAGAACATGGCCGCCGGCTTCCTCGACAATGATCTGGGCGGCCCCGGTATCCCATTCACAGGTTGAGCCGGGCCTTGGGTAGCAATCGGCAGCACCTTCGGCAATGCGACAAAACTTCAGCGAGCTGCCGACGCCCTGCAGATCGTAGGGTGGCAGGGCTTTTAGCAAACGCTCGAACACCTCGCTGCCATGAGAGCGACTGCCTACCACTCTCAGTATCTGATCGGGCTGCCATGTCGTGGCGGCGATGGGCTCGGCTGGCTCATCGAAACGCTGTCGCCATGCTCCCTCACCCCTTGCGCCATACCACAGGGTCTTTAAAACGGGGGCTGCAATAACGCCAAGGATTGGATGACCTTCATGAACCAGAGCGATGTTGACCGTAAACTCACCGTTGCGGTTGATGAATTCCCTGGTGCCATCCAGAGGATCGACCAGCCAGAAGGTTGACCATGATCGTCGATTCTGTATGTCATCAGCGCCTGACTCTTCTGAAAGGACCGGCCATGACGGTGTCAAATCAGACAAACGGGCCGTGATGAGCCGATGTGCCGCCATGTCAGCCTGCGTCAGGGGGCTGCTGTCGGATTTGGTAGTAATCTCTATCGAGTCCCGGTAGATGCTCATGATGACACCGCAGGCATCCCGCGCGATTTGTTTTACGGACTCGAGCAGCGCTGTCATTGATTTACTCTCTTTATGTGGCATGAATACTATACCGTGGCCGGCGGCGACCGCCGAGCCTGTCAGGTCAGACGAGTAACGCGGCTTTTACCCCCCTTATCAGGCGATCGGCGCGCAGAAAATTAAAAACCCCGATACAGGCTTTTGGCCTGTATCGGGGTTAAAACGTATTGCAGACACTTCCAGCGCTGTCACCATGCCTGCATCAGGCGGTCGGCTTTTTCCTCAAGACACCCTGATAAACGGCAGCCAGCAGCTTCTCGGGCATAAGGCGCAAGGGAGCTCTCTTGAGAACATTCATGCACATGGTACCCGGCCCGACAAAGCCCATGTCGAGAAACTTTTTTTGAAGCTTCACATCCTGCTTGAAGTAATGCCAGCCCCGCCGTCTTGCCAGCATGCCATTACCGACACGTGCGTTGACCAGAATATCGCTGACGTTGTCGATGTGACTGCCCTGGCAAAGTAGACGTGCCCAGAGATAATAATCTTCAATACCCAAAAAGTGCTGATAGCCGCCTGCCTTTAAAATTGCCGAGCGGCGAAACATGACGGTCATGTGGTTGACCGGACAGCGCGAGCGCGCAAAACGGGCAACCTGGTCCTTGCCGGTTGGCAGTTCCCGAATGGCATGAGGCTTTTGTGGATCCTCATTAAATTCGGCAATGGCGCCCCCGAGCATGTCCACTTCAGGATGCGAGGCCATGTAGTTGACCTGAAGCTCAAAACGCCCGGGACAGCAGTGGTCATCGGTGTCCATTCGGGCGACAAGATCATTACGGCACTGCTCAAGCCCTGTGTTAAGTGCTTCCCCCAGACCCTTGTTTTCCGGAAGCCTTACGGAGACGATATTCAGTGAGGGGCGATATTCATCAAGCGCTTCATGCAGTTGATCATTGATGGGGCCGTCTTCGACAATGACAACCTCATCAGGCTGCACGCTCTGTGTCCTGATGCTTTCGAGGCACTCGCGTAGAAAGCGCGGTGACTCCTTGTCATACACGGACATCAGCACTGAAAATTTCATTGCAGCCTTTTCCTTGAATATTCTTTGAAAACTGTGTCATCGACTTTTCTGGCAAACAGATATCGGCCACTTTCCCGTGCCTGGGATAGCTGCTCTATCGTCAGATATTCGGGGCTTGCCTTGCCTTCATGCCACACGCAATACCGAAGATTGTAGTGATGAAAATGGATGCCAAGCTGTGCAAACAGGATTTGCAGAAAATGTTCATCGGCGCAGCGCGTCATCCTGAACCGCTTAACGAAAGCGCTATTCAGATGAGGCCGAACCGTCATGACATCAGCACGGCACAGACTGAACCAGTTGCCCCCCTTCAACCTTGCTTCATCACCAAAGTTGCTGCGCATGGGCATGATGCGCTGAACTTCTCGCAGCATACGAGACGCCAACCGGTAAGGCAGAGTCCGGTTTTTTGGTGATTCTCCGAACGGCATAAATCGACGAACACGCCATTCATATTCGGGGAGCTCCTCGGATTCCAGATAACTTTTGCCATCCAGAAAACGATCCCATTCATCAGGGCAGAAAAGCGGCTGACATTCGCCACTGATGAGATGGTAATAATCAGCATCAGGAAATGTCTGCACGGCCTGCTCAATCAGCGCTATCTCGGCTTTAACCTGAGAGACACCCGACCAATTAACGCTTACCGGATTACTGATGATGCATACCATAGACTGGTGCGCAAACTGTTCTGTCAGGGTGGCATGAAGCGTTGACTGATTGCGATCAACGTGAACAACAACCGACACTTTGTGCTTGAGCAGCCAATCAATAAACGTCTGAACATGCTCGGGATTTTTGTGGACCATCATTAAAACGGCATGTTTCATGACTTGCCCGCCTTTCCTCGTGCAACCATTACCTTTTTGTAAAGTGCCATATAATTCTGGCTCATGGCCTCGCCGGTAAATTGCTCCAGATAACGATTGCGGGCACGCTCGGATAGCAGCTGTCGACGCTCAAGCGCATCGGATATCGCGTTTTGCAAAGAAGTCTGATTACCTACCTCAAAAAAAGCGGCTTCATCGTCACGCAGAATTTCACGGAAAACACCTATATCACTGCAAACACAGGGCAAACCGACCGCCATGGCCTCAAGCAGTGCCAGCCCGAAGCCTTCACTGACACTGGGCATCATGTAAACATCGTAATAAGGCAGAAAGGCGGAGACATTGTCCCTGTAGCCTGTAAACCAGCATCGATCGGCAACGCCGGCTTCTTCTGCCAGCGCGACAAGGTCCTCTCTGTAAGGACCATCACCCACAACCACGAGAGCACACTCGGGCGCTTTTGAAAGAACATTGACTACCTGGTCGATGCCCTTTCTTTTTATAAGATGTGCATTGGTTCCCAGCACATGGTAACGCTCGGACAGCGACGCTATTGCTGCCCGATCATCCGGAGAAAGGTCATGAGTATGTGCCAGCTCTCGAATACCGTTATGTACAACGTGAAGCTTTTTTTCCGGTAGATTGGGTCGATAGTAGCTGTATGCATCCTGAGTCAAAACGGCCAGACCATCCATTCGTCGCCAGACATTCATCCAAACAGGCGTTACAAAAGTGGCTGCTTTGCGACCATAGATATTTAGCAACTCGTCTCTGACATAGTTGTGTAAAGTCGAGACAAACACGCTTTTTTTATTAAACAGGGAAGCATAAACTCCCAGAAAATCGGGCCTGATGCCATGAGAATGAACGACATCAAATGATTCAAGGATACCGGTATTTCGAAAATCTATCTGCTGCGTTTCACAGCTGACTTCCAGAGAGGGGGGCCCGCGAAAATAAAAAACGGTTGATTCAACCCCCTCGGGCAGATTGTCCACAATGTTTTTAACAACGTTGGCCGGCCCGCTTGGCTTTAGTTCGGTGATAATCTGAGCAATTTTCAATGTCAGCTCCAGCCCTAGCCCGCAAGGCGCGCGGTGGTTATCAGGAAGTTGTATGCCGAGCTGAACAAGAACGTCGGGGCGATACCGGCCATGACAAACAGCATACGCATCAGGATTCTTTCATTTTGCGATTTGAAACTGCGATCCAGATTCGTAGCAAAGATGGGCATCGTCACGATAAGAAGCATCATGCCGATACGCTCGGCTTGAGCCCCACCCAGTACCGGGATGAAAGCCATGAAAGTAAATATTGAATAGGCCAGAGTTATATTGTGCTGTACGAACCGCTTCAGATTAAAGTTTTCGAGAACCAGTGCAACAAACGACATGGCCATAAACACTGCCAGGTACGCATAGGTTAATGAGATACCCGTAGAGGAAGACGATTTCGCCAGTTCGCTGTCTCCCAACGATGAGTAATAAACGCCTCCAAGCATGACCAGATAGAGCAACGCAAAAATGCTCTTATGGAATAGCTTGACTCTCGGGATCGCCATTCCATTGGTCACGGCAAAAATGTAAAGCAGCGGCATGTACACAATGGCGGCATTGTGTGAAAACAGTGCCAGCAAACCAAAAAAGCCTGCCACGACAAGGTTTCTTGCTCCGAAAAAGGCAAATAATACAAAAACGCAGGCAATCAACTGACGATATACGTTTTGATAACCCATCAATAGCGGAAAAAATACTATCATAAAGGGAATGACATACATTGGCACTTTGCTGCTCAGTCGACGGTTACCCATCGCATAAAACAATAGAGTCAGCCAGATCATGTCAATGACCCAAAGCGTTATAACATCATCCTGTATCCAGCTATATAGATAGCTGGAGCCAAACCAGTATACGAACTCTCTCGTATAGTAGGTCGAGGCTGTAGCAAAATCGAAATCAAAGGTAAGATATCGGGCATAACCTACCATATCGTAGTCAAATCCGGAGTTCCGGACGACCCACAGATAATAAGCAGCCACCACGTAGGTAACGAGAATCAGCGGTGTTCTTTTATTGACAAAGCAATAAAAAAAAGCGAGACAACATAACACCAGGTACCATGCAAGCTCAGCAGTCATATATCAACCCATCAGGATTTTTTTAATCTGGCAATGGCTTTATAAGTGCCAAGCAAATGAGGCAACAAAAAGAACAAACCGATCCTATCAAGCGCATCACCGGCGAGCTTGATCGTTTTGAACTTTGGCGTCAAAAGCTCAGGCATGATGCGATCCGAAAAGAAGCGATAGGCGCCATGGTCCTTTAAAAGAGCCGCCAGGACAAAATGTCGCTTGGCAAAACCACTGATATGTTTAGGATCCACAAGATACTTGTTCATGAATACCTTGCTGGCTTCCATATTCATGGAGCCACTCATACGCCCGTCACGATCGCAGTTCAAGCGGACACCCGGAACAGGATCGTACCCCCATGACCTGCTGTGCTCGGCCGTGTCGATCAGAAAACCCCAGTCCTGATGCTTGTTCAGGCTTTCATTGAATCGAAAGCTTTGCTTGCGCTCAGCCAGAAAGCTGATGGTCGATGTGCGGATATCCTTGTCTTCGATAAAAAGGTAGTGACGGGGGTCACGCACGTCAGGATTTTCAATAAAATCCTTTTCGCCATCGAGTGATACGTTTGTATAGGCCCCGAAACAAAAGTCATGCTGGCCCTGCTCCATGAACGCCAGACGCTCACCGATGTAGCCCGACTTGAAATGATCATCGGAATCGAGAAGAAAAATGTGGCTTCCCGAAGCACGTTCAATACCGATGTTTCTGGAGATGGCAGCGTTGGATTTTTTTTCCTTCTCTACAAGAAGGGTATTGGGTGAATCGGTCACGATCGATGACAGTGCCTTGATATCATCGGAGCAATCATCCACCAGAATGATTTCATAGTCATAATCACGTGCCGACCGGTGAACGCTTTCAAGTGTGTCCTTGATAAAACCACTGCTTCGATAAGTAGGAATGACGACTGAAATTTTCATTATCCGAACCTGGTTATCCTGCAATCAACTTCATTTTTCTTAAAGGCTTTTGCAATATTCTGGCGAAAAAGATCGCGGATTCATTTTTAAGCAAAACCCCTGCTATCAATACGATGGCCACCTGAGCAATACCGAAAACAACCAGATCGCAAAGGCTGGAGAGCGTTTTACTTGCCATAAATCCAAATGGCGATGGCATCAGATATACGCCAAGAAACATGACAGCCATCAGGACAGCGGAAAGCAGAACCGTGGAAGGCATGCCTTTTAAAAGAATTTCCATTCTGAAATTTTCGTTTTTGATATGTAGCAACCAGAAGCATTGTACGAAATTGAGCACACTGGCCATTGAGAGCAAAAACGCCACCAGATAAAGGTTATTCAGGTATACCCCGGTCGAGATGGCCAGTACGCTGGTGATGGACGAAAACACACCGCAATAGAATAGCGATTTTGTCTGGCCAAGTGTTTGCCATACACCACCTGTAGTGGCAAGTACAATCTGAAAAATCAAAAACGGAGTCAGACACTGTAATATTACAGCGGAGCGCTCCCAGCCAGGGCCATAAAGCACATATATGATCTTGTCAGCAAAAAGGAATATATAGATGGCGACGAAAAATCCCAGAAAAAATATCTTGTTGACCAGACCATTATAACTTTCGGCCACTTCCTTTTGCCCAAAGGTGCTATAGACAGGTTGAAGCGCTGCTGTTGCGATGCCTGCTATATTCTGAATAGGAAGCATCATCAGGCGATAAGCCATATCGTAAAGACCAACGGCGGCCTCACCGATAAATTTTGAAATAAGTATCTTGTCGGAGTTTCTGGAAAAATAATTTAAAAAATTAAACATGAACTGGTACGTAGAAAACCCCAGTACCGTCCTGAATCCTGTCAGAGCCACTTTACCGACCAGATTGCGCCAGCCGGCATAAAAGCACACCAGAACAAAACGCATACCCGTATGAATAATGGATTTCCATACCAGTGCATATACGCCATATCCACGATAAGCCATGACACACGCAATGGCGCCCGATACCAGAGCGCTGATCAACGTTATGATGGCCACCACACTGAATCTTTTTTCACGTCTTAGCAGGGTCTCTGGCACGATCGAAATCACGGAAAACAAAATCATGGCGCCAATGAGTGGCATCACGCCATAATAAATTTCATTATTAAAGAAATCGGCAGCCACGAATGCGCCAGCTGAAAACGTGAAATACAGCGCAATGCCCAATATAAAACAAATAATGAAAAGGCCGCGTATCTCTTCTGTCGTCAGCTCCTTGTGATAGATGATGGCCGGTCCAAGCCCCATCTCTCCGAGAAGATTGAAGAAAAAGATAATTACCATGACGGTAGCCACAACGCCAAACTCGGTTGGCGTTAGAAATCGAGCCAGCACCATCGTGACAGCAAACTGTACGATCAGGTTTGAATATTTTTCGATGAAGCCAAAAACGAAACCGGATCTAAGATCACGGTTCATTGCATCCCTGTTACTCATTTGACTTCCTTATGCACCGCGATATAGCTCAAGTATTTTCCCACGATTGCTATCAGTACTGAAATGCGATAGTAAATCGTCTACCTGCTCTTTTTTAAGCGGTGGATGCTCGCTTTCAATAATATCCACGACGGCCTGATAAATGGCCTGACTGTTCTTGGCTTCAATAATCTGAGTCATGGGTTGATAGGGAGCACCACAGATTGTATCGGGCAAACCACCACTATCGGTAACCACTACCGGCAAGCCAACCGATATCGCCTCGAGAACAGCAATCCCGAAACTTTCTTCCTGCCCTGTTTCCTCATCCTGAATGGACGGCTGAATGTAAATATCGCTTGAGGACAGCGCCTCGAATATTTTTTCACGTGGCAGATCGACTTCGAAATCGACGGCTTTTTCCAGACCAAGATTGACAGCCTGCTGACGCAGCGCCCCTTCCAGCGGTCCAAAGCCGATCAATTTAAGCTTGACCTGTTTATATCCATTTTCATGGAGTCTCGACAGCGCATCGATCAGGTAAGTCTGCCCCTTGAAGCCCACGAATCGCCCAACATTGACGATGGCAACGTCATTGGCCAAGTCAATTCTCTTTTCTTCAAAATCCGCCATCGAAATATTGACACAGTTGGGCAACACAACGATTTTCTCGCTTTCAATGCCAAATATTTCCTGCAACTTCCTTTTCAAATAATGAGAAGGTGCCGTGAAATAGATATTGTCGTGCTGCTGGCATTTATATACTTTTTCTACATACTGTGGCTGCCCGTAAAGCTTGTTATTAACCACGTCGATGCCATGAGTCGAAACAATAATGCGACCACGAAAGCCTTTCTCGATAAGGTCATGTATGTTTTCAAAAAAATAATTGAAATGACTGTGCAACACATCCGGCTGAAGGTCGTTTACAACTCGTTGCAGCCTTTTTTGCTCAAAAACATGATAGTCATTGAAAAGTTTTCTACGGCCTCGTTTCAAAACCTTTTCAAAAATATTTCTACGGTCTATATCAAAGCTGATAACCTTGCTAAAGGGGCGTTCAACCTTATTGATATGCCGATTGGTCACAACATGGTTGTCCACCCCCAATTCTTCCATATCCACGATAAGATCATAAATAAACGTTTCGGAAGAATTGGAGAAATCAGAAACAAGATGAAGCACTTTCATCAAGATACATCCTTGTTAATGGTTTCTCTATACTGTTGCAGCTCTTCATCATCACCATGCTGAAAATAACCGTAACGGTCATTAAAATTGACCGGCTTCGCACGCCCAAATCCGAAGGGAAATACATCATATCCCTTGCCATACTTGAACAGCCAGTACTGTAATTTATTAATCAGCTTGTTTTTGAAGGTACTGTAATCTTTTTGATGGAAAAACTTCTCCGGCAGCCACTGCGCCAGTTTGGTTGAGGCAATGGCAAACTTCATTTCCGGCGTAATGACTTCATCTGTCGCTTTGATCCGGGCGTAGGCGTTCAAAAAGCCGGGTATCGCGGATTTCTTGATAATCATCATGGACTGCTGCAGAGGCTGTGGTGTATTCCCTCTGTCACCAAACATGAAATCAGAGCTCATGTTATCGATCGCATGCTCGACGATCCCCTCGCCGAAAAGCAGCGCATCCTGTTCAACATATACCCAATACTCTGCTTCACTTGCATAGGTGTATGCCAGACCCACAAAAAAACATCTCGTACAGCCGGCATATTTGCCTAGATGGCTGGTCGAATGCCCACCATTGACGTCCATGCTGATAAATTCCATACGGTCATCATCAGGCAATTCAGGAATAGTGGGTGAAGCGGAATCAACCACCAGAATTTTCGTCGGTGACGTATGGCGATTTACCGATTCATACCAGTCGCGAAAAAAAGCTACGCCTCTTATTTCGCTTGAGCCATATTCAACTCTTTTATCATTTTCAGGTGTTTTTTCACCGCACCACCATCCAGAGTTGATTATGTAACTATATTTAGACATGCTCATTCCACACAGTACGAATCGTTTTGCCATACGATGCTGCTTGTATCGTATGACACGTCATGGACTATCGTTCGTTCGGGCAAACCAATAGCCCTAAAACAAAATTCTGAGCATCGACCATATAGCCAATACTCAGAATAATAGTCACGAACCAACCTTATCTGGCACCAAAGCCCGTCAACATTGTCTTGATCGTACGAATAACGATAAGAACGTCCAGCCAGAAAGAGAAATTCTTGATGTAGTAGAAGTCATGCTCGAGCTTTTTCGTCATCCCTTCTACTTCAGCGGCATAGCCGAGTTCAACCTGGGCCCATCCTGAAATTCCGGGACGTACAACGTGACGATAGTTGAAAAACGGAACATCCCGCTCGTACCACTCTGCAAGGTTGCATGACTCGGGCCTTGGCCCAATAAGACTCATGTCACCCTTGAGCACGTTGAAAAGCTGGGGCAGCTCATCGATACGATACTTCCTGATAACCTTTCCAACGCGTGTAATACGCGGATCTTCGCCTTCGGATGTAAAGCCAAGCCCGTCATGATTCATATACATGCTACGGAACTTGAACAGCTTGAATGGGCGACAATGGAAGCCCATGCGTTGCTGATTGAAAAAGGCCGGGCCCGGGTCATCCCTTTTGATAATAATGATGGTTGCCAGCATGATCGGCAGGACCACCGGCAATACCAGCAGGACCCCAAAAATATCGATCAAACGCTTGGCAAACTCATAGTTTTCACTGGGCGTAAGGCTGCCGTACTTGTTTTCGTACAAATGATCCAGATGCACTCGGCCGGTAATGGACTCATGAATCTGACGAGCATTGAAAACCGGGATACGATGGATTGTGCAGTCGGCAAGAAATTTCTGCCAGTTGTCATCCAGATCGGCACGAAGATCTGCAACAACACCATCGACACGCATGGTTTCAAGATCAGGCTTTTCCATCCAGCGCCAGTCGACACTCTTGTCATGGCAGAACTCGTGTACTCGCCCAAAAGGTACCACGGCCAGCTTGCGAGTCCTGTAACGAGTGCTGAGCTGATATCCAACAGAGCAATAAAGCACTGCAATCAGATAGGAAAGAACGATCTGCGTTGTCGCAATTTCAATCTGCAGGCTCAGCAGTATTGCCATCATCACAATGTAGGACATCGTGATGAAAGGAATAATGTACAAAAACGCCTTGGTTCTGGGGAAGTAAACGAGACGATGCACGGCAATGATCGCCACCAGATAAGCCAGCGCCGTACCAAATAGTGTTACGCAACGCTCAGCCTGCCACTCTGCTACGAGACTCCAGTTCCACTGAAAAAGCGCCGGCAGCAGCACGGCGATAATCAGCCCCAGCGCCTGATTAAAGCGATAGCTCAAAAGGAGCTTTTCATACCACCGTGAATGGCGACGATTTTGTTCCATGAAATTTGTGAACGTTTCCATGTTGCTTTTCTCACTTCCGATATGGCCACTCTACCTGAAGTAGAGTGGCCACGAGGCGTTCTCTTGATCTCTACGATTTTTTGCCGTAGCTGTAATGGTAATTGCCGTAGTTACCACCGTAGCGATGAGAGGCCGTCTGCTCGATACCGTTGAGCACGGCACCCTTGATTTCCACGCCGCTATGTTCGAATCGACGCCGTGCCTGTTCGATCTCGGCAGGAGGGTTTACGCCATATCGTGCCAGCAGCATATTGGTACCTGCCTGCTTGCCGATAATTGCAGCATCGGTGACGGCCAGGATGGGCGGCGTATCGATGATGATCAGGTCGTAGTTCTGATCGGCCCATGCCAGAAGTTCACTGAATCCTGCACTCATCAGCAGCTCGGCCGGGTTCGGCGGCGCGGCACCCCGTGAAATGAAGTCCAGCCCATCAACCCCACCTGAACGAACGACTTCGGCAGCTGTCGTTTTGCGCGCCAGTATATCGCTCAAGCCGTTTTCAGAACGCCCCTTGAAGACGTGATGCAGATGGCCCATGCGCATATCGGCATCGATTACCAGTACCTTCTGGCCAGCCTGAGCACAGACCACACCCAGATTGGAAACCACGAAGCTCTTGCCGGCGCCCGGGCTGGCACTGCTGATCATCAAACGAGCATTGGGCGCTTCCATCATGGCGAAATGCAGGCTGGTGCGCAGGCTACGTACAGCTTCTACTGACTGATCGTCCGAATTGCGCAGGGCCAACACGCCGGTATCTACTGTATTTCTGGCACTCTGGTTATTCCCGATACGCAGACCACGATTGCCACGCACCCTTTTTACCAGACCACTTTGATTGCTGCTTAGCGGAACGGACGCGTAAACCGGCATACCAATTTGCTCAAGCTGTTCGGGGCTTTCGATGCCGCGATTCATGATACGACGGATCAGAACCACGATAATGGCAACCACGAGCCCCAGAACGAAGGCGATAACAGTGATGAGAGCCTTGCGCGGCGCCACCGGGCTGTTTTGCAGCGTTGAATCGTCGATGACACGAACGTTGCCTACAGCGCCTGCCTTTGCAATGTTCATCTCCTGCATGCGGTTCAGCATCTGAACGTACATTTCCTGATTGACGTTTACGTCACGCTGCAGGCGAAGTACTTCCTGCTGTGTTTCAGGCAGGCTGTCGACACGCTTTTGCAGCCTTTCCTTTTCTGCATTGAGCTCTTCGCGCTTTTCCAGAAGCGCCTGATACTGAGGATGGCTTCTGTTGAAGCGGCGAGAGAGATCCGCCTCGTCGAATCGCAGCTGATTGAGCTGATTATCGATGTTGACGATCTGACTCAGTACCGAGGAAGTCTCCTGATCCAGATCCACGGAGTCCTGATTGACGCGATAGCTGTTGAGCTTGTTTTCTGCCTCTACAAGGCTGTCACGAACACGCGGGGCCTGATCGTTAAGGAAATCGAGGCTGTTTTGCGCTTCGGCGGACTGCCTTTCGATGTTTTGTGTGATGTAGATATCGGTAATGGCCTTGAGGCTGTCACGGATCTCGCTTCGATCAGTGCCCTGAAGGGTCAGTCTCAGGATACCCGTACCGGAACGACCTACCTCTTCAACTTCAAAACCACCACGAAGACTATTGATGGCTGACAAACGCGAGCGCTTCACGACAGTAAACTCTGCTCCCTGCCCTGCCGTCATGTCCATGATACGCATTTCAACGTTGCCATCACGTGACTGTGCCAGCTGGCCTACCTGGCCTTCCAGAATCAGCTCGCCATCGGCACGCAGCTCATAGCGGTCGTTGCCCTGCGATTTGATGGTCAGCGGTCTGTTGATCCAGCCGTCCGGAACGACAAAACGTGTGACATTGATGCTTTCACCGGCCCATACCGACGACCAGCCCTGAGCAAAGGAAGGACGCTCAATGCCGCGGCGCGCCAGCGTGTCTCCCAGAACAGGAAGACCTTCCGGCTTGATGCTCAGCTGAAGATTGAGGCGGTCGGCAGCCTGCCCAAGCACCATTCTCGATGTAAGAATCTGCATCTCGGCCGTCGAGCGGGGTGTGTCCCCGAAAACGCCCAGATTCTGGACCGGATTATTGGCCGGATTGGCACGACCTTCTATCTCAAGGAGGGCATCACTTTGATAGACGGGCGTTTTAAATGTGACGTAGAGAATCCCAAGGAACGTAAACACACATACGATCAGAGCGATTAGCCATTTGTTGTCGACCATCAGACCGAAAAGACGGCCTAGATCAAGCTCTTCGCCGGAATCGGCTGACTGATATTTTTCAGTATTCGAGGCCATATTGATTTATCACTGATTCCATTTACGAAATGGTACATGAGCATATCTGTCAGTTTTATACAGCGCTCATTTCCGATACTGCCGCCTCAGGGGTCGCGCTATCCAGCAGACTGGATAGCGCGGACACATTAGAGGTCGTTATAGTCCCTGACTGAGCCAACCGATTGACGCGTAAGGTTGGTTGACGGCAGCAGCTGGCTGATCACGCGGTTCCAGCGGCTGATTGGCGCGGTAGTGACATAGACAATGTCTCGCGGCTCAAGCTGGAACTCAGTGCCAATGACATAGGCTGCGGCATTGCTGGCATCCAGCTGGTAGACAGTCGCCTGCTTGTCGCCCGGCCCACCCTGTCTGATCACGAAGATACCCGATGCGCGCGCCTGGATTTCGTCGATTCCGCCCGACTGACTCAATGCATCGACCAGATTGAATCGATGACCGCCCATCGGAAGATCCTGAGGCCTTTGAACCTCACCCAGCACATAAACCTTCTCGCTGCCTACATCAGGTATATGCAGCACGTCACCATCGTGAAGCAGACGGTTCTGGCTGATCTGGCCGTTTTGCAGCATGTCATAAACGTTGATGATCTCTTCCTGACCATTGTGCGTCAGTATGACGTGGCGCCAGTCCGCATTTTCGTTGAGACCACCGGCGCTACTGATGGCATCCAGCACCGTCAGCGGCGTATTGGTGATCGCCTGCTGGCCGGGGTTGGACACCTGCCCGCTTATGTAGGCTTTCTGGGACTGGAAGCTGGCAATGTTGACCTCGACCTGAGGCTCGGCGATGTAATCGGCCAGCGCCGAAGCGATCTGACTGCGTACGTCTGCCACGCTTTTGCCGGCAACCTGTAAACGCCCAACATAGGGATAAAAGATGGTGCCATCGCTGTGAACGACGTTACCGGTTTCGACAGTACTGCGCTCGCCGCCGGCCGGAATCGTAAGCTCGGGATGGTCATAGACGACGATATTGAGGATATCGCCCTTGCCTATCCGATAATCGTAATCGCTGGCGTCGTAACTCAGATCCGCGGTGGCCTCTTTCAGGCTTCGCTGAGAGCTGACTTCCTTGCGTGCAGCATTCTGCGCCTGCACGAGGCCAAAGGTAATGGGCTGAACATCTACCAGCTCATCGATGGGTGGCCCCGAATTGTCATAGGGCATATCACTGCCGGGAGAAAGAACACAGCCTCCCAGAAAAAGGGAACTCCCCAACAAGGCACAACTCAGCAGCCGCTTCATTAACCGCTTACTCCTGTCAAAATTATTCCGGCGTCTGGACACGCTACCGCCACGGAATGCCGATACTGGCGTGTTTCCGAGGCCATAAGATACCGCCGATGTCGCTTTTTCTACCCGGCGCTTGCCGAGCGGTATCGCATGATGCAGCAGTCCATGACTGCAAGTCGAATCGACGCCTCAATAATATGACCCGACCCGATTAAAGAATCGGCAAAAAAGCCCAAGGCCTTTAATTAAAGGTCAGATAAAATTATTCAGACTTCTGGATTGCTGCCGATGCTATCAGACCCCCATGGGTAGGGGTATGCTGCTTTGCGCATCATTATTTCGGGATTCTACAGCACCAGCATCTCGCCGGCCATTAACGACACTTCGTTTTACGACCCATCATGTCACGACGTGTTACGAAAACAACTGAAAAACGACATTGGGCTGTACTTCAGCTCACCGCGCAGTAGTTTAAAACAGTGCCACTTCGATATTTGTGCAGAAAACATCATGGGTGTAGAAATACTGGCAAAGATCACAACGGCATAACCCGATGGCAGGGTAATATCGTCTCGATGATCTGCTGACTTGAGAAAACCATGAACATAAAAAAGGGGCCGTTAAAACGGCCCCTCTGGAAGAAAAAACTTACTCGGTACGCTCAAGCCACTGCTCGACCGTATCGTTGCCGTACTCTTCCTTCCACGCCTTGAGCGTTTTCTGATTACCGCCGCGAGTTTCCACAACTTCCCCGGTATGCGGATTACGATACACTTTCAACTTGCGCTTGCGTCGACCTGCTCCCTGAGTTTCGGAAGACGATGCCTGTCTTGCAGGCGACTGTTCGCTATCAGGATTCAGAAGCTCGATGACGTCTGCGGCTGTCTTTTCATGCGCCTTCATGAGCTGTTCAAGCTTTTCCTTGAACTCAAGCTCACCCTTGAGCCTTTGGTCCTGCTCGAGCTGCTGTAGCTCATCACGCAGTTGCTTGAGCAGTTGTTCTTTTTTCATGTATTCATTTAACAGCGACATTACCGACCTCTTCAGCTAATACACATCTCTTGACGAGATGCTGACCCCGCGGTCTATTAAAATAGTTTTAATCTCTGGTGCATCGGATAATACGTCAAAAAAATTGCACTTTAAAGTAAAAACTGGTTTCAACGACTCATTTTGAGCACAACGGATCATATATATCTACGTCTTTTCGACACCTTTAATATTAGCATGATTGCAAATAGATAACCGACAGTTCAAACCATTCTGGAGTACGCGCTTTCCCGCATTGTCGTGGCACGACTTATCATCGATTGAAACAACAGACGTTATCATTACTTCAAGCGAGTCAGTAATTAGACAGGACACGACTGCATGAGCCCGAAACAGTGGTGTTTTGATGAACAAGAATGAAGTATTTACACAATAGTGGTCCTGTAGTATGTATATCCATACAGCCACTTCCAAGATTTGTGATGCGCAAGATACTTCACGCTGACTGCGACTGCTTCTATGCAGCCGTTGAAATGCGCGACAACCCTGCCCTGCGAGATGTTCCACTGGTGATCGGTGGACGGGCGGAACAAAGAGGGGTTGTGGCCACCTGTAACTATCCGGCACGCACCTACGGTATACGCTCGGCCATGTCGATGGCGCATGCGAAAAGGCTTTGTCCGCACCTTCATCGCTTGAGCCCCGACTTTGAAAAATATCGGCAGGCCTCAAACCAGGTACAGGATATATTCCGCGAGCTGACACCACTTATCGAGCCATTATCACTTGATGAGGCCTTCCTGGATGTCACGCACATAGAGCGCATGCAGGGTAGCGCCACATGGATGGCGCAATGGCTCAAACAGGAAGTGCAGCAACGTGTCGGTATCACCATCTCGGTGGGCGTTGCCCCCAACAAGTTTCTTGCCAAGATCGCCAGCGACTGGCAAAAGCCCGACGGTCTTTACACCATTACGCCCGATCAGATCAGCGAATTTCTGGACCAGCTTCCCATCACAAAACTACACGGCGTAGGGCCGGCCACCGCCAAAAAGCTCGAAGCTCAGGGAATCCATACGTGCAGGGAGCTCAGAACCATCGAGCTTGCAACGCTTCTGGATGAGTTTGGCAAGTTCGGCGTACGACTCCATGAACTTGCACGAGGTATCGATGAGCGTCCGGTCAAGGTGGAAAGAGAACGAAAGTCCATCAGCGTGGAAACCACGTTCGATCGTGACCTGCCTACCATGACCGTCTGCCGTGAAAAAATAACCGATCTTGTAACACGCCTTGAGGAGCGTATTGCACGCAATCAGCATCCGGCGATCAACAAGCTGTTCGTCAAGATTCGCTTTGACGATTTCTCGATCACTACCATGGAAACCGCCGGGCAGGCACCTGCACTGGAAAGCTTTTTGCCGCTGTTTGATACCGCCTGGCAGCGGGCAGAGCGCCCGGTCAGGCTACTGGGAGTGGGCGTAAGGCTGGTGCCGGAAGATGCACAGCGACAGCTGGGCCTTTTTTAACTCAAGCCCGGGCTGTCGCCAGAGTGACACTCAGGAAAAAACGACTGTCTTGTTACCATCGATCAGCACTCGATCCTGCAGGTGCCAGCGTACGCCGCGCGCCAGTACGGATTTTTCAATATCCCTACCCAGTCGGACCAGATCGCTGGTGGTATGGCAGTGCGTCACACGCTGAATATCCTGCTCGATGATCGGACCGGCATCCAGCTCCTGAGTCACGTAGTGACAGGTCGCTCCGATCAGCTTGACCCCACGGGTATGGGCCTGATGGTAGGGCCTTGCACCGGCAAAGGAAGGCAGAAAACTGTGATGAATATTGATGATCTGCCCGCTGTAGCGCTCGCAAAGTGAAGGGGGAATGATCTGCATATAACGCGCCAGAACGATGGTATCGGCCTGACTGTCCTCAATAACCCGCTCGATACTCGAAAAGGCAGGCGCCTTGTCATCGGCAGCCACCGGAATATGGTGATAATCAATACCGTGCCACTCAACCACGCTGCGCATGTCATCGTGATTGGAGATGACGCCTGCAATATCACAGTCAAGCTCACCGGCCGTCCAGCGATACAAGAGGTCGACCAGACAGTGGGACTCGCGTGACACCATGATCATCAAACGCCGACGCTTTTGCTCGCCATCGCGCCATTGCCACTGCATATCAAACTCTTCGGCAATGGAGGCAAAGGCACGGCGAAAGGTATCGCTATCGGCACGCATGTGTCGGGTCTCGACTTCATAACGCATGAAAAAGCGTCCGGTTTCCAGATCCGAATGCTGATTGGCTTCGGTAATAGAGCCGCCCTTCTCAGCGATGAACGACGAAACACGCGCAACAATACCAACACGATCGGGACAGGTTACCACTAGACGACAAAGGGACATCGAAATCACGCTACTCGGTCAAAGAGAGGAATTGTAGCGAATTCAGATGCTTTTGAGCAGTGTTCGTTGTGAGCAAGTGATGCGTTGCGTATAGTTGATATCAAACTATCGCCGGACCCGCCATGGATCAGACACGCGTACAAGTTCGCCCCCGTCGCCGCTCTGAGATTGAAATATTACCGCTTGGCGGCTGCGGTGAAATCGGCATGAACCTGATGCTTTACGGCTTTCAGTCCCGATGGCTGATCGTCGATTGCGGCATGGCCCTGCGTCAGGACCTTCCTGATACACCCCTGCAGATCCCCGATATCTCCTCGCTGGCAACGCTTGGCATTCGCCCCGAAGCCATTGTCATTACTCACGGCCACGAGGATCACCTCGGCGCTTTGGGCTGGCTCTGGCCACGCCTTGGCTGTCCGATATATGCCACACCTCTGGCGGCCGGCATTGCACGTCAAAAGCTTGTCGAGCAGGGACTTGCGACCGATGCCATTCGCACCTTTACGCCGGGCAGCCGTTTTGATGCGGGCCCCTTTGGCGTACAGAGCATCAATGTTGCGCACTCCATACCGGAAAGTGTCTCGCTGCTGCTCGAAGTAGATCGGCATCGCGTTTTGCATACCGGAGACTGGAAAATCGATCCTGCGCCCGTTTTGGGGGCGAGAACCCGCGAGCAGGACTTTACCCGAATTGCTCCCGTGGATCTGGTCGTGGGTGACTCGACCAACGCCATGGTAGAGCACCATTCGCGTAGCGAAGGTGATGTGGCCAAAACGCTCGAAAAGCTCATGGAGGGCTGTGAAGGGCGCATTGTGGTCAGCTGTTTTGCCAGCAATCTCGCACGCATTCTGGCAGCAGGTCTTGCCGCACGCCGCCATCATCGACGCATTGCCCTGCTGGGCAGGGCAATGGAAAAGATGGTGCGTCTGGGACGTGAACTGGGCTATCTGGATGACTTCCCGGAGACGGTTCCACTATCGGATATCGGCTATCTTCCCAGTGAAGAGATCCTGATTCTGGCCACCGGAAGTCAGGGAGAGCCCCGAGCCGCCCTCTCCCGCCTGGCAGCCAATCAACACTCGGCGCTCGAGATCGAGCCGGGTGATTGCATCATTTTTTCTTCGCGAGCCATCCCCGGCAATGAAAGAGCCGTTGCCCGACTGCAGCAGGCATTTACGCAAAGAGGCGCGCGCGTTTTCAGCGACGAGACACACCCGGGCCTGCATGCATCGGGTCACCCTGGTCGCGACGAACTGCTCAGCCTGTATCGCTGGGTTCAACCGGCCCACCTTCTTCCCGTTCACGGGGAAAGTGCGCATCAGCAGGCGCACTGTGACATTGCCGACACACTGGGCATCAAGAGTTCGATACTTCCCGTCAATGGACAGTGGTTGCGATGGAACGGCAAGCGAATGACGGTGGAGGACACGCTGAATCTTTCTCCGGTTATCATTTCTCAGCGCAAGCGAGCAAGAAAACCTTCAGTCCGTCAAAACGATACGGTTATTGTGCTGCCCGTCACCTATCAGGCTGACACAGGGCAATGGCAACGGGTAGGCAGGATGCTGATCGACAGTCAGATCGATGCTTTCGTGGACGAGGAAACTCTTGGAGACTGGGTAGACATTACGCTGGAAGGCATGGCCGCGCGCTCTACGCGAGAGCTGGCGCATCTACTTGAAGACCGCGCCAATCACTGGCTTGGTGAGCAGCTTCGTCAATCGTCGAAAGTCACGATCGACGTTATTGATACGACGCTACAGCAGTAATAACAACCCTGATGTGAAGCCGTGTAGTCATCACGGCTTTTCATGAAAAAAGTGGCGGGTCATGAGGACATGTTTGGTACGCCGAAGGGGAATCAGGCATTGGCATCCTTGGGTGGCCGGCCCCGGCGCTTTCTTGGTTGCTCGTTGCCGACAAGGTCATTTACGGATAAGCCGGCATCTGTCATGGCAGCGCGGATTTCGGCAAGCTTTTGTTCCTTGCTTGCTTCTTCCTGACGACGCTTTTGCTCCTCTTCCTGCTTTTGTGTCATGACCTCATCGATGATTTCAGACAGCTTGCTCAACTGCTCCATGCTCAATTGACGCGCTGCGGCCCTGGCCACATTCTTGTTACGAGCAATCTTTTCCAATGTCTCTGTCGACATATCCAGCACTCCAAATAAAAGACATATGCCTCGAGTAGTATATACCCTGAAAAGGGGTTAGCAATTATTCGTCACAAAGAAAAGGGCCGACATGAGTCGGCCCTTTTTTCATGAAAGCAAAGCGCTCTACCCGCCGGTCATGTTCATGAATCTGACAATCTGCACATCACCATCGGTGGTAAAATGGTGACGATGCGGCTTGAGAGACATCGAGTCACGAATTCGCTGCTTCAAGGGCTCTATTTCCCCGGGGTTGTCACGAATAACTTCGCGCAGATCCGTGGAATGTTCGTTACCAAGACACAGCAGGAGCCTGCCTTCACAGGTCACGCGCACCCGATTACAGCTATCGCAAAAGTTATGGCTGTGAGGAGAAATGAACCCGATTCTCGAGTTACTGTCCGGCATACGGTAATAGCGCGATGGGCCGCCCGAGTTTTCCGGAGAGTGCAGCAGCGGATAGCGGGTTTCTATAATCGAACGCACTTCATCGCTGGAACAAAAGGTCTCCTGACGCGAATGTTCCGAGACATTACCCAGCGGCATTTCTTCGATAAAGCTGATATCGATTGCTTCATCACGCGCAAACTCTACCAGATCCAGTATCTCATCATCATTTCGTCCCTTGAGAATGACAGCATTGAGCTTGATGCGCTCAAAGCCGGCTTCTTTCGCGGCGCGAATGCCATCAATGACCTTTTCGAGGTTGCCGGTCCGGGTAAGCTCCCTGAAGCGTTCAGCGTTCAGGGAATCAAGGCTGATATTGAGCCGCTGCATGCCGGATTGACGCAGCGATGGCGCATAGCGTCTCAGCTGAGCGCCATTGGTGGTCATGGTGAAATCACGGAGCCCTTCCAGCGCCCCGATATTGCTGACCAGCTCATCGATATTGCGACGTACCAGCGGCTCGCCACCGGTCAGACGAATCTTTTCTACACCAAGCTCTGTAAATGCCTGCGCAACCAGCGAGATTTCCTCGATGGAAAGCACCTGATCACGCGGAAGAAAGGTCATCTCTTCACTCATGCAGTAGACGCAACGGAAATCGCAGCGGTCCGTTACAGAGATACGAACGTATTTAACGCGACGACCAAAATCATCAATCAATTCACTCATTGCTGCTCCCAGCGCTTCAACGACGCCAGATCGCTTTCACGCTCGCTGACCCAGTAAGCACCGCCAAGGGTGTGTTCCTTTTTCCAAAAGGGTGCACTGGTCTTTAAAAAATCCATGATAAAAGCGCAGGCTTCAAAGGCGGCATGACGATGAGGGGTACTGACAAGTACCGCTACAATATCATCGCCCGGCGTCATGTAACCGATGCGATGAACAATGATGGCATCGTTGATCTGCCAGCGGCTTCGCGCTCGCTCGACAACATTTTCCAGCGCCCTTTCGGTCATGCCCGGGTAGTGTTCAAGCGTCAGCGCCGTCACCTCCGGCGATTCATTGAAATCCCTGACCCGTCCGACAAAGCTGACCACTGCACCCGTATCGTAACTGCCTTGTGAAAGACGTTTATGCAGGACACCAATATCGAAAGGCTCATTTTGTATCGTAATCATGCAACCTTTCTGACTGCCATGATCAGCCTCCGGTAACGGGTGGGAAAAAGGCGACCTCATCGCCGGGATTTATGGTGACGTCTCCCTGCACCATGTCGTGGTTGACCGCACACAGAAGACGAGGCTGATCCAGTGCCTGAGGCGACTCGACCTGCGATTTTATCCACTCCTTCAGTGCCTTCAGTGTAGGAGACGATAGATGCCCTGGTAAAACACTCAATTTTTCGATACCCAGGCGCTCCCTGAGCTCGGCAAAAAAGCGTATCTCAATGGGTCTTTCAACCGGCTCATCACTGACTTCGGTAACGTCGGTACCGGCCGTCACGGCGCCGTGAAGCGACGTTTCTGCAGACGCTTTTCTTTCCCAGACCCCCGATTGCCCACCGCTTTTATGCTCAAGGCGCACATCCATGATTTCCATGCCACGGTCTACCGCCTTGCACATGTCGTAAAGCGTCAGACAGGCCACGGACACTGCCGTCAGCGCTTCCATTTCCACGCCCGTGCGCCCCTCCAGGCGACAAAAGGCACTGACCCGCACGCAATGCGCAGACGTATCGAGCTCAAAATCGACCGACACCTTTGAAAGCATCAGTGCATGACACAGCGGAATCAGCTCATGCGTGCGCTTGGCCGCCTGAATGCCGGCAATTCGCGCCGTGGCCAGCACATCGCCCTTGGGCATATCGCCGTCAGCCAGAAGTTTCAGCGTCTCGGGCTGCATGATGATGCGTCCGGTGGCCACGGCTTCACGATGGCTGCTCTGCTTGTCCGATACGTCGACCATGCTGGCCTCACCCCGCTCATTCAGGTGGGTCAATGTCATATCAATTCTCCAAGCGGTTGTATGGTGACGGGGGTGCCGGCATTACAGCCCGCCATATCGTCAGGCAGCTCTATCAGACAGTTGGCGTCATAAAGCGAGCTCAACCGGTGCGATCCCTGCTCCTTCAAGGGATTGACGCGAATCCCCCCCTGAGCATCGACATGATAGCGGCCTCGTAGAAGATCCAGGCGACCACCTCGCCCCTTCAGAGGCTGTTCACTGATGGCGTGCCATTTGATCGCCTCCCAGTGAACCTGGCCGCTCAGCTGTCGAAAAAGAGGCTGCACAAACTGCATGAGTGTAACCAGCGCGGCCACGGGATTGCCCGGCAGCCCGAAAAACGGCACATGTTCGATATGGCCGAACGCCATCGGTTTACCGGGCCGCATGGCGACACGCCAGGAGCTCACCTGTCCGAGCTGCTGGATGGCAAAGCGGATCAGATCAGCCTGCCCTGCCGACACCCCCCCGGAGGTAATGATCAGATCGGCCTGCCGGCTGGCGCTTGAAAGGTGGCTTATGCTCTTTTCAAGGCTGTCGGGCAAGATGTCGGTCATGACAACATCGGCCCCCCAGCGCTTCAGACAGGCAGCAAGACTTGAGGCATTGGCATCAAAAAGAGAGGCGGTCGTGTCGATATCGGTGCCGGCACGCCGAAGCTCGTCGCCACTGGAAAAAATAGCCACCCTGGGGCGACAGTGCACATCAAGATGCTCATGACCGAGAGAGGCTGCCATGCCCAGCTGAGCGGGCCCCAAAAGCGTGCCGGCGGCCAGTACGTGATCACCGACGGTGATTTCTTCACCGGCATGGCGAACGTTCTGCCCCGGCTTGACGGCCTCGGGTCGTGACAGTTCGACCCATTCGCCACTGACGGCAATATCCTCGGCCATGACCACCGTGTCACACCCGGCCGGCAGGGGGGCGCCGGTTGTAATGGATACCGCCTCCCCCGGTGCAACCCATGCCTCGAAAGGGTGGCCGGCCAGCGCCTCGCCGGCCAGTTTAAAGCGTTGATGGCCCTGATGGGCGAAGGCAATACCGTCCATGGCAGAGGCGGTATAGCGGGGCAACGGCAAAGTGGCCACGACCGGCTCGGCAAGAATCCGGTCAACGGCCTGTCCCAGCGTCACACGCTCTACGCCCACCGGGGCCGGCGCTGCCGCCCTGATACGGGCCAGCATATCACTGACCTGAACAAGCGCTTCACTGCTTCCGAAGCAATCACCCATATCGCGGCCCCTGCGCCATGTCGTGCCAGCGCGAGGGCCAGGCCACCAGCCACTCAAGCAGCACGTCATGATCATCAAGGTCGAGACGCTCAACATCCGCTGGCAGCGCCACCTCATCGGTGGTAGCCACTGCACGCACCCAGGGGTCTTCAAAGGCACGCAGCGATTTGCCCACAACTTCACGATAAAGCTCAAGCTTGGGCAGCGGCCACTGCTTGAATCCCTCGATCAGGACGAGATCCGGCGACAGTTTCAATACCTGATCAAGCAGGGTCGGCAAGCAGGGCTCTTCCTGCCCGGGCGTTTCCATCATCAATGCAAAACGCTTGCCGGAAGCAACCAGCATGGGCGTTGCCCCCGCCATTCGCAGGCGATGGCTGTCCTTGCCGGGCACATCAACGTCAAAATCATGATGGGCATGCTTGATGACGGCCACCTTGAGACCGCGTGCACGCAGAGCCGGCAGCAGGGCCTCCAGCAGCGTTGTCTTGCCCGTCCCGCTCCAGGCGGCAATGCCCAGAAGCGGTGTATCAATGTCGGAAAGGATCAGCTGCGTCATGGTACCTGCCAGGATAGAGCGACACGGTTACCTGCCGGCTGTCAGGCCCGGCCCACCATGGCCCGTGACGTGGTCATCGGCCAAAGGCGTCCCTGTCGTTGAGTGTATTGATGTTGATAAAGGCCCGGGCATCATCAAAATGACAGGCCGCATGCCGATGGCGCGCATACCACTGATCGATCTTGCGCCCCCCTTCAGTCAGCCACTG
The DNA here is from genome assembly GCF_977968315.1 of Kushneria sp. EE4. The sequence goes on along the minus strand of NZ_OZ386212.1, from coordinate 1,030,069 downwards.
CTCCAGATCGTCGACCAGATCGCGCTTTAACAGGACAACGGCAGGATGGGCACGCTCGGCATCGCTGGCGTAGGCGATATCGACATCATGATCGGCAAGCGTCGCCTGAAGCCTCTCTACCAGCGTGTCAGGCAGCGCCGGCGTATCACAGGGCACCATTAATACCAGCGGCGTTGATGCCGCCCTGAGGCCGGCGTGAAATCCCGCCAGCGGCCCGGCGCTGCCGGCAATGATGTCGGGAATCACCGGATGACCCAGAGCCGCATAGGCTTCGTGATGACGGTTGGCATTGATCACAACCTGTGCCACCCAAGGGGTAATGGTTGCCAGCACATGACATATCAGCGGCCGGCCCGACAGCTCGACCAGCCCCTTGTCAACGCCCCCCATGCGCCGTCCCTGCCCGCCGGCCAGCACCACACCGGTAATGCATGCTCGGTAATCCATGCGCGTTTTCAGCGTGTGCCGAAGATCTTGTCGCCGGCATCGCCAAGCCCGGGAACAATATAGCCATGGCTGTCGAGGCCTTCATCGACTGCCGCCGTATAAAGCTCGATTTCGGGATGCGAGCGGGACACGCGCGCGATGCCTTCAGGCGTTGCTACCAGCACGATGACCTTGATCTGGCGACAGCCCTTGGCCTTGAGCATATCAAGCGTTGCGGCCATCGAGCCCCCGGTGGCAAGCATTGGATCGATAACAATCGCCAGGCGCTCGTCCAGATCCTGCACAAACTTTTCAAAGTAAGGCACCGGCTCAAAGGTTTCCTCGTTGCGATAAAGCCCGACCACGCTGATACGGGCGCTCGGCAAAAGGGTTGTCACACCATCAAGCATGCCCAGACCGGCGCGCAGGATCGGCACGACCGTGACCTTTTTGCCCCGGATCTGCTGAACCTTTAACGGCTTGCCGCTCCAGCCCTCAATGGTTTCATCCCCCAGCTCGAGCCCTTTGGTGGCCTCGTAGGTCAAAAGGGTCGCCAGTTCGTTGGCAAGCTCGCGAAAATGCTTGGTACTGATCCCCGCCCCTCGCAGCAGCCCGAGCTTGTGTTTAACGAGAGGGTGATCGATGGTATGAACATTCATGATGGATATACGGCCTGATAGAAGAATATCGCTGCCCCTTTTACGGACTGGGCAGCGCAAGTACCCTCTATTCTACTCCGGCGGATGGATGCGGTTAAGTATCCATCCGCCGACAATAGAGGGCATATTGACACATTGCCAAAACGGCGTTTAAACGCTGGGCAACTGCTCAAGCGGGGGCAGACGCCAGTCGATGGGCGTCTCACCCTTTTGCGTCAGAAAGGCATTGGCTTTCGAGAAGTGATGAGACCCGAAAAAGCCGCGATGGGCTGCCAGCGGTGACGGGTGCGGTGCATGAAGCACCAGATGTTTCGTTCGATCCACAAAGGAAGCCTTTTTCTGGGCATAGCTCCCCCAGAGCAGAAACACGACATGCGGACAGTGTTCGTTGATGACCTCGATGGCCCGGTCGGTAAAGCTCTCCCAGCCCTGCCCGCGGTGAGCGGCGGCCTGGCCGCGCTCGACGGTCAAAACGCTGTTGAGCAGCAATACCCCCTGATCCGCCCAGCTTTCCAGAAAGCCGTGGTTGACCGGCTCAAAGGCCACGTCATCGCTCTGGAGTTCCTTGTAGATATTGACAAGGGATGGGGGGATGGCCACTTCCGGACGCACCGAAAAGCACAGACCATGCGCCTGACCAGGGCCGTGATAGGGGTCCTGCCCCAGAATGACGACTTTTACATTGTCCAGCGGCGTCAGTTCAAAGGCGCGAAACCAGTGCTCGGAGGCCGGATAGATCACCTTGCGCTGATCCTTTTCGTGACGCAAAAAGGCTTTCAGCGCCTGCATATAGGGGGCGTCCACCTCATCACCAAGGTAGCGTTGCCAGCTCTCGGGCAGCGGCAGGGCCATGATTACTCCTTGCGGGTGCGAAACTGATCCACCAGCGGCTCGACAAAGGAGACACCCATATCCCACGGAAACTGGATCCAGGTGTCCTGCGCCACTTCGGTGAGATACTGATCCACCATCGGGCGTCCTTCCGGCTTGGCATAGATGGTCACGAAATGCGCACGCGGTAACATCTCGCGCACCGCGCCGGCCGTCTTGCCGGTATCGACCAGATCATCCACCAAAAGCCAGCCATCCCCATCGTGGTCGATGCCCTTGAGCACATTGATACTGCTTTGCTCCATGTGCTCATAGCTTTTGATGCAGACCGTATCGATCAAACGGATATCGAGCTCGCGCGCGATCAGAGCGGCCGGTATCAGACCACCGCGCGTTACGGCCACAATACCCTTGAAGTCACGTCCGACAAGCTGATGACACAGCATGCGCACGTCACGGTGAAGACGATCCCAGGAGATCGTGAACTGGTTATGATAGCGCTCGGTACTCATTGAAATATCCTGTGCGTCAGGGAAGACACGTCTGCCCCGCCTATTCGTCTTCGGTAAAGGTGCAGGCCGCAAAGACGCTGTAGCCTTCGGCACGAATCATGTCACCGCCGCCCAGCTCGGGCAGATCGATAATGGCGGCCGTTTCAACGATGATGCCGCCGCTGCGCTCGATCAGTCGAGCCGCCGCCAGCATGGTACCGCCCGTGGCGATCAGGTCGTCCACCAGAAGGATCCTGTCGCCCTTTTGAAACGCATCCGAATGCAGCTCCACGGTGGACTCGCCATACTCGAGGCTGTAGGTCTCGCTGATGGTTCTAAAGGGGAGCTTGCCCTTTTTCCGCACCGGCACAAAGCTGCAGCCGAGCTCGTAGGCCAGCGGCGCCCCGATGATGAAACCGCGCGCATCGATGGCCGCAATCGCGTCGATATCAAGCTCCTGATATCGATGGACAAAGCTGTCGATCAGTTTGCGAAAGGCGGCACTGTTTTGCAGTACCGGCGTAATGTCGCGAAAGTTGACACCGGGTTCCGGCCAATCCTTCACGGTACGAATCACCGACTTGATATAGTCGCCGTAAATACTTGTCGCCACGTTCAATCTCTCGTCGACCCATATGCAAAACGACCGGTCGATGCCGGTCGCTTTATATAAACGCTGAACATTTTACCCAATGGCGAGCGTGCAAGCGACCCGCACAGGCCACATCGGCACGCAATTTCATCTTCTTGCCGCCAGAACGCGCTCGACGGTCTCGACAATGGTCTGGGTCTGGGGATCAATTTCGATATTGACCCGATCATTGATGTCTCGAGTGCCGATCACGGTACGAGCCAGCGTATCGGGAATCAGGTTGACGCAAAAGCGGTTGTCCTGCACCTCACCGATGGTCAGGCTGATACCATCCACCCCGATGTAGCCCTTGTCGAACAAAAATCGCGTCCACTGCGGTGGCAGCTCGAACCAGAGACGGCAGTTGTTGGGGGCATCCTCGCGCGACACCAGCGAGGCCATGCACATGACATGCCCTGACATGGCGTGCCCGCCGATCTCATCGCCCAGTCGCGCGGCGCGTTCCACGTTGACGTAACTTCCGACCTCGAGTGCGCCCAGATTGGTCAGGGCCAGGGTTTCGCGCATGAGATCAAACCCGATGTGTGAGCCTTCAATGCTCGTCACGCTCAGGCAACAACCGTTGTGGGCCACCGAGGCGCCCGGAGACAGCCCTTCGAGAAGAGATTCAGGCATGTCGATCACGTGGCGATGGAGCCCCTCCAGGCGCTCGATGGCAACGACCCGGGCCATGCCCTGTACGATACCGGTAAACATGATGGCCTCACTGACAGATGAAAATGACCATGGTCGCCTGTTCCGGGCGCGCTGTCATCCGACGCCGCCAGGGTTTTGCCATATAGCCGCCCTATCGGGTGCTTATGACGCGAAAGCGCGCCGGATCAAGTATACTGGCGCGCCTTGTGCCCAGCGCACTTTTCACGACGATCACACTCACCACGTCAGGTACGCGCCCGGTGGTACACGACCCAACTGTATTTAAGACATTCCAATCCGATGATTCGACTTGAAAATGTGACCCGAGTGTATGGTCAGGGCGCCCAGGCCGTGACAGCGCTCAAGGACGTCAACCTGGACGTGGCCGCCGGCAGTATCACCGGTGTCATCGGCGTCTCCGGTGCCGGCAAGAGCACTCTGATCCGGTGCGTCAACCTGCTGGAGCGCCCCACCCGGGGCCGGGTATTTGTGGCCGGCCAGGAATTGACGGCCATGAGTCGGACCGAGCTGCGAAACGCCCGTCACGGCATCGGCATGATCTTTCAGCACTTCAATCTGCTCGAGTCGCGCAGCGTACGAGGCAATATTGCCCTGCCGCTCGAGCTGATCGGCACGCCGCGCCGAGACATCGATCAGCGTATCGATGAGTTGCTGGAACTGACCGGCCTCAATGAGCGCGCCAATGCCTATCCTGCCGCCCTTTCCGGCGGTCAGAAACAGCGTGTGGCCATCGCCCGGGCACTGGCCAGCAATCCACAGGCACTGCTGTGTGACGAGGCCACCTCGGCGCTGGACCCGCAGACCACCAGCTCCATTCTGACGCTGTTGAGAGACATCAATCAGCGTCTGGGGCTGACCATTTTGCTGATCACCCATGAAATGGAAGTGGTCAGAACCATCTGCGATCAGGTGGCCTTGATCAGCGGCGGAGAGCTGGTAGAAACCGCCCCCGTCGGCGATTTCTTCACCCGCCCCGCCACCGAGGAAGGCCGGCTCTTTCTCAACGACTTTTTGCAACTGGCGCCGTCCAGCACCCTGCTGCAACGCATGACAGCACCCGCCGAAGGCGACAGCCTGCCCGTTGTGTGCCTCACCTTCCGCGGTCAGGCGCTATCCAGCGAACTGATGACCCGCCTTGAGCAGGACTTCGGCATTCGACTGCGGATTTTGCAGGCACGCGTTGAAAACATTCAGGGACGCACGCTCGGTCTGATGATCGTGGAGCTTGAGGGGGCCGGCGCCACCTTCGACGCCGCCATGGACCACCTACACACGCTTGATGTTCAAACGGAGGTACTCGGCCATGTCCAGCGCCATGATTGATCGTATTCTCGATGCCGTTTTCGACACCTTCTATCTGGTCATCTGTAGCGGCCTGATTGGCATTGCGCTGGGCATCATCATGGGCGTGGCGCTCTACGTCACCCGTGAAAACCGCATCATGGCCATGCCGGTACTCAACCGCGTCATCAGTCTGATCGTCAACGTCGGCCGCTCGGTGCCCTTTATCATTTTGATGCTGGCGCTGGCGCCCTTTACCCGCTGGCTGGTGGGTTCCTATATCGGCACCACCGCAGCACTGGTCCCCTTGAGCATTGCCGCCATTCCCTTTGTGGCACGTCTGGTCGAAGGCGCGCTCAATGAAGTGCCTCATGGTCTGATCGAGGCGGCAGAGTCGATGGGGGCCACGCCGTGGCAGATCATCACTCGCGTGCTGCTGCCCGAAGCGCGGGGCGGACTGATCACGGCCGCCACCATCACCATCATTGCACTGATCGGCTACAGTGCCATGGCCGGCGCCATCGGGGCCGGCGGTCTGGGCGCCGTGGCCTACAACTACGGCTACTCCCGTTATAACCCCATGGTCATGCTGGTGACGGTACTGATCATGGTGGTGATGGTGCAGGGCGTGCAGATGCTGGGCGACTTTTTCGTGCATCGCAGCCGCCATCGTTAGATGGCGGCAACACGTCAGAAACAGCGACTTCAAAACAACAACAACGACACCCGGGGGCGCTGACAGCGGCCCGTTCAACCCTTTCGACAGCACTTCCTGTTGAACCCATTGCAAGGATATGGCACATGAAAACCTTACCGAAGATTCTGGGCACGGCACTGGCACTGAGTGCAGGCGTCCTGCTGACCGGCTGCGGCAGCCAGAGCGACGACGACAACACCATTCGCGTCGGCACCATGGCAGGCCCTGAAACGGCGCTGATGGAGACCGCCGCAGAAGTGGCTCAGGACCAGTACGGACTCAACGTCGAGATCACCGAGTTCAACGACTACGTCTCCCCCAATGCCGCGCTTGACGATGGCAGCATCGATGCCAATGCCTATCAGCACCAGCCCTATCTGGACAGCATGATGGAAGACCGCGGCTTTGACTTCGCCGCCGCCGGCAGGACGTTCGTCTATCCGATCGGCGCCTATTCCGACAAGTATGAAAGCATCGATGAGCTGCCGGAAGGCGCCACCATTGCCGTCCCCAACGACCCGTCCAACGAGGCCCGCGCCCTGCTGCTGCTGGCGCGTGAAAACCTGATCACCCTGCGTGATCCGCAGAGCCCGACCGCCACACCGGATGACATTACCGACAATCCGCACAACTATCAGCTGCGCGAGCTTGATGCCGCCCAGCTCACGCGTGCCCTGCCGGATGTCGACATGGCCTTTATCAACAGCACCTATTCGGTGGCCGCCGACATGAGTGTTGATCAGGCGCTGATCGTCGAGGACGGCGACTCGCCCTACGTCAACCTTATCGTGGTGCGTCAGGGCGATCAGAACAGCGAGAAGGTTCAGCACCTCGTGGAAGCCTTCCAGAGCCAGCAGGTCATCGACCGGGCCGAGGAACTCTTCCAGGGCGGTGCCATTGCAGGCTGGGAAAACAACCAGTAAGCACCCATGTTGCTGACAGGGGCCGGCCCGTGCCGGCCCCTTTTTTATTGATGCAGCGAGACAACTCATGACCGATACACGACCCGCCACCGATTACGCCATGCTCAGGCGCCAGCTCACGGCACTGCTCGACACGCGTGACTGGGTGACCAATACCTCACAGATGGCCGCCTTTATCTTTCAGCAGATTCCCGATCTGAACTGGGCAGGCTTTTACCTGCAGCGTGAGGCGTACGTTCTGCGTCTTGGCCCCTTTCAGGGGCAGCCGGCGTGCAATCCCATTGGATTCGATGAAGGGGTTTGCGGTACCGCAGCGCGCACGCGCCAGACCCAGCGCGTCGAAGACGTGCACGCCTTTCCCGGCCATATTGCCTGCGACGCAGCGTCCCGCTCGGAGCTTGTCATACCGCTGATCAAAAATGATCGACTCTGGGGCGTGCTGGATCTGGACAGTCCTCTGCCCGGGCGCTTTACCGTTGAAGATCAGGAAGGCATCGAAGCGCTGTGTCAGGTGCTGATCGAGCAGACCGATCTGCCCGACGGACAATAGACGATAAAAGACAGGCAATAAAAAACCCCGCAGAAGCGGGGTTTTTTGATGTTCTGGTAGGACCGAGCGGATTTGAACCGCTGACCTCCACGATGTCAACGTGGCGCTCTAACCAACTGAGCTACGGTCCTGCAAATCGATATTCGTTGAAACGGTCTGCTCTGGCATCCTGAGCAATGGTAGGACCGAGCGGATTTGAACCGCTGACCTCCACGATGTCAACGTGGCGCTCTAACCAACTGAGCTACGGTCCTGCTTCAAGGGCATGCAAGTGCCGTTTCAACGCTGCGCTATTGTACTTATTTTTTGTTCGAGCGCAACCGTTTGACCCCTGTATTGTTATAAAACATGCCGTTGCAGGGTTTTATTACCTTCCCTGAAAGGCTCGGCCAATGCCGGAACAAGCAAAAGCCGCCCCCTCGAAACGAATCGGGCCTGCCGACGTCACGCCGGCAGACCCGAAGATCACCTTACAACATGGCCGTCGTTATGACTCCACCCGGAACCCCATGGTGGCCTCGACCGCCTGCTTCCAGCCGTCATAGAGCTCATCACGCTGCTTGTCGTTCATGGTCGGCTCGAACTTGCGCTCCAGCGCCCAGTATTCGGCGATCTGCTCACGCGACTCCCAGAAGCCAACGGCCAGGCCGGCAAGATAGGCCGCCCCGAGCGCGGTCGTCTCGTTGACTTCACAGCGCAGCACATCAACGCCGAGAATATCGGCCTGGAACTGGGCAAGGAAGTTGTTGGAGATAGCGCCGCCGTCGGTGCGCAGTTCGGCCAGTGCGATATTGGCATCGCTTTGCATCGCATGCAGAACGTCAGCGCTTTGATAGGCCAGAGACTCTACCGCAGCGCGAATGAAGTGCTCCTTGGTGGTCCCGCGCGTCAGGCCGAACATGGCGCCGCGCACATTGGAGTTCCAGTAGGGCGCACCAAGACCGGTAAAGGCAGGCACCATATAGACGCCATCGTTGCTCCCGGCCCGCTCGGCATAGGCTTCCGAGTCGGAGGCCCTGCCCAGCATGCGCAGCCCGTCACGCAGCCACTGAATGACCGAGCCGGCCACGAACACGCTGCCTTCCAGCGCGTACTCCATCGTGCCCTCGACTTCCCAGGCCACGGTGGTGAGCAGCCCGTTTTTGGAAGGGGTTGCCTCGGTACCGGTATTCATCAGCGTAAAGCAGCCGGTGCCGTAAGTGTTCTTTGCCATGCCGGGCTTGAAGCAGGCCTGACCGAACAGCGCCGCATTCTGATCGCCCGCCATGCCGGCGATCGGCACTTCGTGGCCGAACAGGTACTTCGGCAGCACATGGCCGTACACTTCGCTGTTGGATTTCACCTCGGGCAGCATGCTTTCCGGCACGCCGAACAGCTCCAGCAGCTCGGGGTCCCACTTGCGCTCTCGAATGTTGAAAAGCATCGTGCGCGAAGCGTTGCTGACGTCAGTGACGTGAACTTCCCCGCCGGTCAGATTCCACACCAGCCAGCTGTCGATGGTGCCAAACAGCAGATCGCCCTTCTCGGCCTTTTCCCTGACGCCCTCGACGTTATCAAATATCCACTTCAGCTTGGTCGCCGAGAAATAGGCATCGATCACCAGGCCGGTCTTGTCGCGGATCATGTCGGCATGACCGGCGTCACGCAGCTCATCGCAGATTTCAGCGGAGTGACGCGACTGCCAAACGATTGCGTTATAAACCGCATGCCCGGTGTTCTTGTCCCAGATGACCGTCGTTTCACGCTGATTGGTGATACCGATCGAGGCGATTTCGCGAACATCGACTTCCGAGTTGTTGATGACCTCGGCCAGTGTGGTCAATACGCTGGTCATGATTTCGCGCGGGTTGTGCTCGACCCAGCCCGGGCGCGGAAATATCTGTTCAAATTCGCGCTGCGCGATACCCGCGACACGGCCTTCATGATCAAACAACATCGATCGTGAACTGGTCGTTCCCTGGTCGATCGCGAGAATGTACTTTTTCTGCTTGCTCATGCGTATTGACTCCTCGATTGAATACGAGCGGAGGTATGAAACCGATGATGACTTAATAGATGTGGGCAGCCAGGGCGGCCAGCGTGCTGCCAATGATCGGGCCGATCACCGGCACCAGAGCATAACCCCAGTTGTTGCTGCCCTTGTTTTTAATGGGCAGCACAGCGTGTGCAATGCGAGGGCCAAGATCGCGTGCCGGGTTAATGGCGTATCCGGTAGGCCCGCCCAGTGACGCACCGATCGATACCACCAGCAGCGCGACCGCGAGAGGCCCAAGGCCGCTGGGCGTGTTTCCAAACATGATGATCACAAAGATCAGAACAAATGTCCCGATGATCTCGGTCACCATGTTCCAGCCGTAGGACTTGATGGCAGGCCCTGTCGAAAATGTGGCAAGAATGGCGCCGGCATCATCCATCTCGTCATACTGCTTTTTGTAGGCCAGATAGCACACAACCGCGCCGATAAAGGCGCCGATAAACTCGGCCACCAGATAGGCAACTGTCGTGGCGAAGGTGATTGGAATACCTTCGGCGTACTCCTTTGCCGGACCAATGAGTAAACCAATGGTCACCGCCGGATTGATATGTGCACCGGTGTCAAAGGCCACATAAACGGCACAAAACACCGCCAGGCCCCAGCCAAAGAAGATGACGATGCCGTCACTGCCGTGACCATTGGTCTTCTTCAAAAGCACATTGGCGACCACGCCACAGCCCAGCAGCGTCAAAAAGGCCGTGCCGGCAATTTCATGAACCAGAATGGTTTCGATGATACCCATCTTTTACCCCGGAAGAACGTTGATTTTTATACATTCAAGGCGCGTCTGTGTTGCTTTCCGAGCATCCTATAGAAACCGGCTCAAAAAACGATGTGCCGTTTCCGACTTTTTGTAAAAAACAATTCAAGCCTTTGATAATAAACAAATTAAACGGCTTTAAACCTTAGTATTACAAGCCTGTTTCAAGGGGCGGAAAGGCCCTAGTCGCGGTAGAAAAGCAACAATTTTTGTTGTCTGTCGAACACAATCCGCGACAGACAACAACACGCGGATATAACCATTGCTCAACGGGTGACACAGGGATACCCTGGCCTTCCCGATTCGCCTCAGTAAAGTCTTCGACAGGACAGAACATGACCCAGCAGGAACGCCACGACACCATCGCTGACATGGTCAAGCGTCAGGGCTATGCGACCATCGAGCAGCTGGCGCATCATTTCAACGTCACGCCACAAACCATTCGACGCGATCTCAAGGTGCTGGCCGACGAGCAGCTGATACGCCGGGTTCATGGCGGTGCCGGGCTGCTGGAGTCCAGCACGGTCAATACCGCCTACAGTGCCCGCAAGCTCATCAATCACGATGCCAAGGCGCGTATTGCCCGGGCACTTGCCGAACAGATCCCGGATCAGAGTTCGCTTTTCATCAACATTGGCACCAGTACCGAACTGATCGCCGAGGCGCTGCTCAATCATCGTGGGCTCGAGGTCATCACCAACAACCTCAACGTCGCCGCCTCGCTTCAACATCGTGAGGACTTCAACGTTATCGTGGCCGGCGGCACCGTGCGTTCGCGCGACGGCGGTATCATCGGCGAGGCGACCGTGGACTTCATCAATCAGTTCAAGGTCGACTTCGGCATTATCGGCATCAGCAGCATCGACGAGGACGGCGCCCTGCTCGACTTTGATTACCAGGAGGTCAGAGTGGCGCAGGCGATCATCGGCAATTCGCGTCAGGTCTATCTGGCCGCCGATCACTCCAAGTTTGCCCGCAACGCCGTGGTGCGACTGGGGCATCTCAATCAGATTCATGCCCTGTTTACCGATCAGGAGCCACCCGCCGGGATATGTCGTCTGCTCAGTGAACACAGCATCGCGCTCAACATCTGCCCCTGAAGCGAGGCGCCAGGCCGTGGGAAAAGCTGATCATGCCGATTGCACCAGACAATCACCGATCGCTTGATGTTCTTTTGAACATGGATTATGTTCACATTCGAACATTTTTGGTGGTAACGTTACCGCATCCCCCACTTCCTATCCGGCGCAGACGCGCAAGGCAGGCGCATGACTTCTGACAAGACTTCCGCAAAGGACACCCCGGTTCTGGACCTTTTCATCATCGGTGGCGGCATCAACGGCACCGGTATTGCCAACGATGCGGCCGGCCGCGGTCTCAGTATCGGACTCTGTGAACAGGCCGACCTTGCCAGTGCCACCTCCTCGGCTTCCAGCAAGCTGATCCACGGCGGCCTGCGCTATCTCGAGCACAAGGAATTCCGTCTGGTCCGCGAGGCGCTTCACGAGCGTGAAGTACTGCTCAACAAGGCACCGCATATTATCTGGCCGCTGCGCTTTATCCTGCCGCATCGCCAGCACCTGCGCCCTGCCTGGATGCTGCGTGCCGGTCTGTTTTTATATGACCATCTCAGCCCGCGCGATACGCTGCCCGGCTCGAAATCGCTGAAATTTGACAACAACAGCGCGCTCAAGCCCGATATCAAAAAAGGCTTTGAATACTCCGATTGCTGGGTCGACGACGCGCGTCTGGTCGTGCTCAACGCGCTGCAGGCACAGGAACAGGGCGGTGAAATCCTGGTGCGCACGCGCTGTGTCAACGCCGTTGAAAAGGACGGTGTCTGGGAGATCACGCTGGAAAACACCCGCACCGGCGAGCAGTTGGTTCGTCGAGCGAAGGCGCTGGTCAATGCCGCCGGTCCCTGGGTCGAGTCGTTTATCAAGGGCAGCACCCAGCGCCAGTCGCGCTACGGCATCCACATGATCAAGGGCAGCCATATCATCACTCGCCGTATCAACAGTGATGATCGCGCCTTCATCCTGCAAAACGAGGACAAGCGCATCGTCTTTGTCCTGCCCTGGCAAAACGACTACAGCCTGATCGGTACAACCGATCAGAACTACGAAGGTGACCCGACGCATATCACCATCAGCGACGAAGAGACCGACTACATCCTCAATGTCGTCAACGCGCACTTCAAGGAGCAGCTGACCCGTGATGATGTGGTCACCAGCTACTCGGGTGTGCGCCCGCTGTGTGATGATGAATCCGACGATCCGTCGGCCATGACGCGTGACTATACGCTGGCGCTGGATGATACCGGCGCGCCGATGCTGTCGGTGTTTGGTGGCAAGATCACCACCTTCCGCCGGCTGTCGGAATCCGCCATGGAAAAGATCGAGCCCTGGTTCCCCAGCATGGGCAAGCCGTGGACCGACAAGCGCCCCCTGCCGGGCGGCAATATCGATTCGCGCGAGGGCTATACCCGCAAGCTGCTCAATCAGTACCCGTTTCTCGGCGAGCGGCGTGCGAACCGGTTTGCCTCCAGCTATGGCACGCTGTGCGAGACGTTTTTGAGCGGCGTTACCGATGAGGCCAAACTGGGCGAGGACTTCGGCGCCGGTTTGACCCGCGCCGAGGTGGACTATCTGATCGATCATGAGTGGGCCACCCAGGTCGACGACATCCTATGGCGCCGTACCAAGATGGACATGCGTCTGGACAAGGCGCAGCGCGAACGACTTCAGCAATACGTCGAGCAGCGCATGGGCAGCACGCCGGATGACCTGAACGAGCCGGTCGGCACCCCCTCGCCGGACCACGCGCTGGCGCACTGATTCTCGCAGCCAGCAGCACACGAAAAAGGGCCCCGAATGGGGCCCTTTTTTTATCCTGTACGGTGTTGATGACCGTGCAGCGCGCGCTGTCGTAGGTGATTTACTCCTGAATGCCGCCGCGGGTCAATCTGGCTGGATCGAGATAGCGCTCGAGCTCCTCGCGGGAAAGCTCGGTTTCTTCCTCGGCCACGTCGATGATCGGGCGGCCCTCCTGATAGGCCTTTTTGGCCACCCGTGCTGCCTCGTTGTAGCCGATCACCGGATTGAGCGCGGTGACCAGTACCGGATTGCGCGCCAGCGGCGACTCGATGTTATCAACGCGAACGTTAAAGCTCTTGATCGCCTTGTCTGCCATCAGCACGGAGACGTTGTTCAAAAGCGATATCGAGCTCAGCACGTTATGCGCCATCAGCGGCAGCATGACGTTAAGCTGAAAGTTGCCCGACTGACCGCCCACGGTCACCGCGGCGTCGTTGCCGATGACCTGAGCGGCGACCTGGGCGGCCGCCTCCGGGATGACCGGATTGACCTTGCCCGGCATGATCGAGCTGCCCGGCTGCAGGGCTTCCAGTTCGATTTCACCCAGCCCGGCCAGCGGCCCCGAGTTCATCCAGCGCAGATCGTTGCTGATTTTCATCAGCGCGCAGGCATACGCCTTGAGATGGCCGGACATTTCCACGGTGGCATCCTGAGACCCCAGCGCGGCAAAGAAGCTGTCCGCCGGCGTAAAGCCAAGTCCGGTCTGCTCGGACAGGCGTTTGGCAAAGCGCTCGGCAAACTCCGGATGGGCATTGATGCCGCTACCCACGGCCGTACCACCCTGTGCCAGGCGCAGCAGGCGCGTCAGACCGCTTTCAAGGCGCTCGATGGACTGCTCAACCTGATTGGCCCAGGCCCCCAGTTCCTGGCTCATGCGCACCGGCATGGCATCCATCAGATGCGTCCGTCCGGTCTTGACCACATCGTCAAGCGCTGCAGCCTTGTCCTCGATGGTCTGCTGCAGATAGCGCAGCGTTGGCAGCAGCTTCTCGTTGAGTTCCATGGCAATCGAGACATGCAGTGCCGTCGGGATCGTGTCGTTGCTGCTCTGGCCCATGTTGACATGGTCGTTGGGGCCCACTTCAAGATCCGCCCGCGAGGCCAGATGCGAGATCACCTCGTTGACGTTCATGTTGGTCGAGGTGCCCGAACCGGTCTGGTAGATGTCGATCGGAAACTGATCGGCGTGCTCACCGCGGATAATGGCATCGGCAGCCTTGACGATGGCCAGCGCGCGGCCTTCATCGAGCAGCCCCAGATCCATGTTGACCTCGGCGGCGGCGCGCTTGACGCGTGCTACGGCGGCAATGAACGACGCCGGCATGGGGTGCCCGCTGACCGGAAAGTTGTTGATGGCGCGCTGAGTCTGCGCGCCATACAGTGCCTCCATCGGCACTTCCAGCTCGCCCATGCTGTCCTTTTCGATACGGGTCTGCCCCATGATCTTCTCCTGCTGATTGGTAAACGGAAGTGCCGAAAGGCGTTTGTCAGATTAGCAGGCCAGCCGGCATTACACCCGCCCTGTCACCTCCCGCCTGAACGACCTGACCGGATCAAAAATCAATGACCTGACGAATGGCCTGTCCACAGGCCAGCCGCTCGAACCCCTCGTTGATCTCATCAAGGGTGAGCCGATGGGTCAAAAGCCGGTCCACCGGCAACCGCCCGGCCTGGTAGAGCGCGATGTATTCCGGCACATCCAGCGATGGCACATGACCGCCCAGATAGGAGCCCTTGAGCGTGCGCTGCTCGGCCACCATGCGGGTCGGGCTGATCGACAGTCGCACATCGGGATGGGGCAGCCCGGAACTCACCGTGGTCCCGCCGCGTCGGGTGCACTCAAAGGCAAACTCCAGCGCTGATGCCACGCCGGCGAACTCGGTGGCCAGATTGACACCGCCGCCGCTGATGGCACGCACCTGCTCGATGGCATCGGCGTCGCCGCTGTTGATCACATGGGTTGCCCCCATGGCCATGGCCGTTTCCAGCTTGTCGGCATCAATGTCGGCGGCGATCACCTGACGCGCCCCGCCGCCCAGCGCCCCCAGTACCGCCGCCAGCCCCACACCACCGAGACCGACCACCATTACCGACTGTCCCAGCTTTAGCTGCCCGGTATGCACCACCGCCCCGACACCGGTCAGCACCGCACAGCCAAACAGCGCTGCGATATGAAACGGCAGTTCCGGGTCGATGCGCGTCAGAGAGCGGCGCGAGGCCACGGCGTACTCGGCAAATCCGGACACCCCGATGTGGTGATAGACCGTCTCCTCACCGTGATGCAGGCGCATGCCGCCGCCCAGCAGATGCCCGGCCGTATTGGCCGCCGCCCCCGGCTGACACAGCGCCGCCTCACCGGACAGGCAAAACGCACAGGTGCCGCAGTTGGGCGCAAAGGAAAACACCACATGATCCCCGACACCAAGATCATCAACGCCCTCGCCGACCTCGACCACCTCACCGGCCGCTTCATGGCCCAGCACCATGGGCAGCGGCCGCGGTCGATCCCCGTTGATGGTGGACAGATCGGAATGACAAAGCCCCGCGGCGCGAATGCGCACCAGCACCTCGCCGCGACCGGGCGGGTCGAGCGTGACCTCCTCGATCGACAAGGGCTTTGACGCGCCATAAGGGCGGGGCTTTTGCATCTCTCGCAGTACGGCGGCACGGGTTTTCATGGCACTCTCCCTGATCATGGACATGACAACGGCGATATCACGTTGCCCTCAGCGGTAATACTCGGGGGCATGGCGAAACGTCGGCCAGGCCTTGGGGTCATGCCCGGTCACCACCATGGCCTGTGTCTTGCGCGCCAGTGCATGCAGCTTTTGCACCGAGCGCACGGCGTCAACCGTTGAGGCCAGAAAGCCCGGCAGCGCCTTTTCATTCCAGTGATCCATGGTGTAGGCCGCATCCACGGCCAGCAGCACCGGGCCGGTCTCTTCCAGTTGAATCAGAAAGCTTGCGTGGCCGGGGGCATGGCCGGGCGTAAAGATAAAGCGGATCACACCGTCACCGAACAGATCAAAGCCGTCCTCGCTGTCATCGAGCATGTGCCAGTCAAGCCCGGCGCGATCAAAGTCCTTGCGGATATAGCCGCCGGCAGCAAACCAGTCCGGGGCCATGGCGTATTCATACTCTCGCCGGCGAACGACATGCACGGCATTGGGAAAGCGCCCGGTCGCGCCGGTATGGTCCAGATGCAGATGGCTGTGCAGTACATAGCGGACCTCCTCCGGTGCGATCCCCATGGCCTGCAGGGCCTGAACGCACCCTTCGTCCTCGCGCATGACCGGACGATACACCGACGTGATCTCGCCCCAGTGGCCTTTGGCATCCGTGGCACACTCCACGGCGCAGCCGCCATCAATGACCACATGCCCCTGCGGGTGGGTAATCAGATACCAGGGCACCGGTATCTCGTAGTCATCCAGACCTTCATTCATGCTGATGTTGCACCGACGGCATTGGAGGGTTCCGGTCTGGAACATGTAAAGGCGCAGCTCATTCATGGCAACTCTCCTGGCAGGGGCATTGGCAGACACGAACCATCACGCTTTGTCATCTCGCGTCATTGCGACAGGCGTTTACTGCTTTTCGACATGACGTACATTATCCCGACACACCGCCCGACGGTCGTACAGCCGGACTTTGGTCCTGGTATCATCATCAGCACGGTGCCTGTCTCACTTTTTACCTTCGTCCTCATGCGGCTGCAGCGTGCCGTCGCTTTCTCCCGTGAAAAAACGGCGACCGTAAATAAGCAGACACAGCACCACGCCCACGGCGAAGGCCCAGGCCGCGCCGCGGGTCGCCAGTACCGCAGCGATGATGCCCGCAATGCCCAGATCCCGCTGGCTGCGCGCCGCCATGATGCCGACCCGCACGCTCACATAGCCCTGAATCAGAAGCGTCAGGGCCAGCGCCACGCCCAGAATCGGCTGCACCAGACTCACGATCGGCATCAGCAAAAGCCCGGTATTGGTGCCCCATCGAAACGAACCGGCCCCACCAAAAATGGAGCCCATGGCCTTGCGCCCTTCCTTGAAGCGCTCAACGATGACCACATGCATGGCCGCCCACAGCGGCCCGCACATGGCCACATCCGGGCCGATCACACTCATGAGCGCGTTGCGCCCGCCAAAGATCATGTGTGCGCGGTCGGGGCCGTACTCGACCTTCTCATCAGGTCGGGCCGCATCGGCTTCATCCAGCAGCGCCTTGCCCTGCAATACATCGCCAAACACCACGATATAGGTGGCCAGCACCACCGGCAGGGACTGCACAAACAGCATCAGCGGCGGCCAGCCCAGGCCAAACAGCGTGTAGTCCCGCCACAGCCCCACGAAATCGGGTGACGTAATGCCCCACTCGATCTCCGGCCAGGACGCTTCACCAAACAGCGGCGCGATCACCACGGCCAGCGCAATAATCGGAAAGATGCCCAGCTTGCCAAAGGTGGCCCAGAAGCCATTGCTGGTTTTAAGCCGAGTAAAATGGCGGGAAAACAGCAGATAAAACGCCGCGCCGATCGCAATCGAAATGGTCCAGGGGAAACTGTCAAAACGACCGCCGACCTGGAACACCGTCATGACCGCCGCAATGCCGGCCCCGATGATCACGCCGGCCTTGAGTGCCGAGGGCACCAGCTGCACCACGCGATGGGACAGCCCCGACACCCCAAGTGCGATCGAGAAAAGCCCGAGTGTCATCTGAAAGGCGATCAGGGCATGAATGCGCTCGGTGCCCTCGGGAAAGGTCTGACACCAGGCCATCAAAAGCGGTATCGCCGGCGTGATCCAGCCGGGCACCACCGGATCTCCCAGCAGGTGATGGGTCAGATAGAGAAAGCCGTTAAGCAGCACCACCGCCAGCGCCACCTCAAACGGCATGCCCAGAAGCTCGGTCATCAGCGGAATCGCCGCCAGATCGACGGCGCACATCAAAAGGCCCTGACAGTAATCGGGCCACTCAAAGCGATAGTGAATGAACGGCAGGCGTACCTTGAAGGGCCCCAGGGGCCAGTAGACAGTCTCGTGATCGGCTCGACGCTCATCAGCCATGGCACCTTCCCCTTGAAAGATCCTTCAGAACCAGAAGCGAGGCACACATCTTCATACGCCACTCTGGTCACCCGGGCACATGCCTGCATTATCGATTCGCGGCAAGCCGGTGCCTTCACCTACCCTTGACCCCAGACGACATCAACAAGGAGCCTTCTCATGTGGTACCGCCAGCAGATTACCCTCAAGCCCTACAAGCGCGGTTTTCACCTGATCACCAACGACATTCTGAGCTCGCTCGACCGAATGCAGGAGGTCTCCACGGGGCTTTTGCACCTGCAGATGCTGCACACCTCCGCCTCATTGACGCTCAATGAAAACGCCGACCCCGATGTGCGCCACGACATGGAAGCCTTCTTTCGTGACCGCGTCCCGGGCGATCTGCCCTACTTTCGCCACACCATGGAAGGCCCTGACGACATGCCTGCCCACATCAAGGCGAGTCTCATGGGCACCGAGCTGACCCTGGCCGTCGACAACGGCCGGCTGGCCACCGGCACCTGGCAGGGCATCTGGCTGGGCGAGCACCGTGAAAACGGCGGCAGCCGCCGCATTCTGGCCACGCTGTTCGGCGAGTAATGTTTCAACGAATCACGCTCACACGGCCCGGGGCATCGCCCCGGCCCGCGCTCAAAGCATCATGACTGGCTCTCGCCCTCCGAGACGACCTGAATCGCCTTGATCATCTCGTCACCGTTTTGATCGATGAAGGTTTTCCACACGGGCTGAATGGCCTCCTGGAAGGCCGCCGTGTCCACATCGCGATTGACCTCCATGCCTTCCTCTTCAAGCGTTGTGATCATCTGCTCGGTCTGCTCGGTGTTCATCTGGCGCTGCATGGCCGTGGCGTCCGCTGCCGCCTTCTCGATGATCTGCTGCTGCTCGGGCGTGAGGCTGTCAAAGCGCTTCTGGTTCATGACCATCAACAGCGCCGAGTAGGCGTGATTGCTGATCGACAGATAGTCCTGCACCTCGTTGAAGTTAAACGACACCACGATGCCCAGCGGATGCTCCTGAGCGTCCACCACGCCGGTTTCCAGTGCCGTGTAAAGCTCGGCGACCGGCAGCTGCTGCGGATTGGCGCCGAGAAGCTCGAACATGTTGTTGAGCGTGATCGAGTTGTTGACCCGCATACGCAGGCCCTTCAGATCCGCCGGTTCCCGAATCGGCCCGCGATTATTGGTGATCTCGCGAAAGCCGTTTTCCGGAAAGGCCAGCCCCTTGAGCCCCAGCGCCGGCAGCTTGCCCATCACTTCCTCACCCGGCGCGCCGTCCAGCGCCTGGTAGGCCGCGCTGCTGTCGGTGAACATGAACGGCAGCTCAAAGGCCCCGGCTTCCGGCACCAGCCCGGTAAAGTTGGTCAGCCCCGACAGCGTGATGTCGATAATCCCCGAGCGGGCG
Organism: Kushneria sp. EE4; assembly: GCF_977968315.1. The sequence goes on along the minus strand of NZ_OZ386212.1, from coordinate 1,010,767 downwards.
CCGTCGATCATCTGGGCGTCGTTGCCCAGCTGCCCGTTAGGGAAAATCTGCACCTTGAGATCGCCGTCGCTGGCCTTTTCCACTTCCTCCTTGAACTTCTCCGCCAACACATGCTGCAGATCGCTTTGTGGTGTGGGGTGCGCAAAGCGCAGCGTGGTCGCCGCCCAGACACTGCTGGAAACCGACATGGCCAACATCAGTGCTGCCGCTGTTGTACCGAGAGTCATACCGAACAGGAATCTTGTCATGTTGTTGCTCCTTGCCTTCGGAATCAGCCGATCAGCCAATGCATCGGCACGGTAATGATCTGGGGTATCAGCACAAACAGCGCCAGCAGCGCGATATACACCAGAACAAAGGGATAGACGCCGCGCACCGCGTTACTCATCGTGGTCTTGCTGATGCCGCACACCACGTTAAGCACGGTACCCACCGGCGGAGTAATCAGACCGATACAGCAATTGATGACAAACATCAGGCCGAAATAGACCGGATCGATGCCCGCCTCGCGCACCAGCGGCATGAACAGCGGCACCAGAATCAAAATCGCCGGCGCCAGATCCATCACCATGCCCACCAGCAGCACCACCACCATGATGGCGGCCATCAAAAGGCGCGGGTTATCGACCAGCGGGCCCAGCAGCTCGGCAAGCTGTTGCGGCAGCTGCGCGATGGTAATGACCCAGGAGGCCACCATCGCCGCGCCGACCAGAAACATCACCAGTGCCGTTGAGCGCCCGGCGCTTTTAAGCACCTGTGCAAGCTTGGCCAGACTCATTTCGCGATAGATCACGGTCGACACCACAATGGCATAGACCGCCGCCACCACCGCCGCCTCGGTCGGCGTAAACACGCCCATGCGAATGCCGACGATGATGATCACCGGCAGCAGCAGCGCCCAGACGCTCTCCTTCAGCGCCTTCACCCGCTCGGCCCGGCTCGCCTTCGGCTGCAGCTCGATGTCGGATTTGCGCATCATGAACCGCCACGTGATCATCAGCGCCACGCCCATCAAAAGCCCCGGCACGATGCCGCCGATAAAAAGCTTGGCAATCGAGATATTGCCCGCCACACCCAGAATGATCAGCGGCAGTGACGGCGGAATGACCGGCGCGATGATGCCGCCGGCGGCCAATAGCCCCACCGAGCGAAACGCCGGATAGCCGCTTTTGCGCATCATCGGATAGAGAATGCTGACCAGCGCGGCGGCATCCGCCACCGCCGAGCCCGAAAGCCCTGCCAGCAGTATCGAGGTCAGAATGGCGACATAGCCCAGCCCGCCGCGCCAGTGCCCGACCAGCGTCATCGCCAGCTTCACGATGCGATCGGACAGCCCGCCGACCGCCATTACCTCGCCGGCAATCATGAAAAAGGGAATCGCCAGCAGGGCGAAGTTGTCCACCCCGTTGATCATCGACTGCGACAGGATGTCGGCGCTGAACATGCCCAGATTGAGCATCAGCGCACCGGCCGCCAGCAACAGCGCAAACGCCACCGGCAGGCGCAGCAGAATCGCCCCGATCAGTACGCCCAGAAACAGTGCCAGCGTCATGAGCGGTGCTCCCCGTTGGCGGCGTGCGCCGCCTCATCGACGGCCGTTGAATGGCCGTCGCCACCCTGCTCGCCCGGGGCCCGCCCGGGCCCCGGGCGCAACAGTCCAATGGTGGAGGTAATGCTCATCAGCGTGCCGGCAACCACCCCGGCCAGATAGAACAGTCCGGTGGGCAGCCCGGTCAGCGGCGAGATGTTGTGCCAGTTGGCCAGCGTCTGCTTCCAGCAGCCCATCAGCAGCATGATCGAGGCGCCCAGAATCACGATCCACAAAATACGCGCGATCACGGAGCGCACCATGGCCGGCAGGCGATCAAAAAACTCCGTGACGGCCAGGTGCTCGCCATCCTTTAAACACAGCGAGGCCCCCAGCATTACCACCCACACAAACCCGAGCCGGGAAAGCTCGATACCGGAGCGTAGGCCCGAGGAGAAGCCGTAACGCAGCACCACGTTGAAAAACACCAGCACCATCATGGCGGTCATCAGCGCCACGATCAGCCACTCGATGCTGCGCCACACCGCGCGAAATATTGTCATTGTTGGTCTCCACGACCCGTCTGGGCCGCCGCTTCGGTTGTTCCCTGTGTAACCCCCTGTTCCCGCTGCCCTTATGTCTGTGCCTGCCTGTGCCCGACGGATCAGTCGTGCCGATCGCGGTCGGACTTTTGATCCAGCTCGGCGATATAGCGCTGCGTCACGGTCAGATCCAGTTCGCCCAGTCCGCGCACGCCCAGGTCCTGATACAGCGACAAAAGCGTCGAGAGCTGCGGCGTCACCACCTGCTGCTGCGCGGCTTCCTCATGGGCAAAGCCGAGATCCTTGATCATGTAGCGGGCAATGCCGGAGGGCGCATAGTCCTTGTCGATCAGGCGCTGCTTGCGCGATTCCAGAAAGCGCCCGCCGGCATAGCCGCCGCCCAGACAGGTCAGAAGTTTCTCGACGTCCAGACCGGCGCGCTCGGCGATGGTGGTGGCCTCCGACAGCGCCACCATGGTGGCCGCCACCACCATCTGATTACACGCCTTGGCCACCTCGCCCGCGCCCAGCGGGCCCAGCAGCACCGGCGTGCCCATCGTCTCCAGCGCGAAACGCGCGCGGTCGAGATCCTCATCCAGACCGCCCACCATGATCGAAAGCGTGCCCGCCTCGGCGCCGTCCGTACCGCCGGACAGCGGCGCGTCCAGCACATGAATCTGCCCCCGGCTTCGTTCATCAAGCCGCTCGGCCAGCGCGCGAACGCCCTCGGGCGAGGATGTCGAACAGATCACCAGCAGCAGCGGCCCGGCAAGCCCGGCCAGCAGGCCGTCATTGCCGTCGATCAGCGCCTCGAGCTGGGGCAGGTCCGGCAGTACCGTGATGATCACATCGCTTTGGCCTGCCAGCGTCCTGGGGGTATCACAGCGCTCGGCGCCGGCCGCCAGTGCCGGGGCGAGTTTTTCAGGCGATCGGCCGAAGACACTGACCCGGCTGGCGACACCGGCCGTTAGCAGATTGCGCGCCATCGGCATGCCCATGCTGCCCAGACCAATCATCCCGACCCGCAGAGCACCGCCCGGCGACGCTTGAGCTTTTTGCATGTGTGTCTCCCTCAAAGTGGCTATGGTGGCCGGCAGCGCTGGGCTTGTCAGGTAGAGGCGCCGGCGCTGCCCTTGCCCAGATTCATCGGATTGGCAATGTGTACGGCCATACTGGACAGCGCCTCGATGGCCTGCAGCTCGATATGATCGTTGCAGTACACCTCCAGCAGCGAGGCGCCCACGGCAAAGCCCTGCTCGCCGCTGTACTGCGGCGCTACCGCCACCGCCAGCCCGCGGATACCGGTAAACACTTCGCCTTTATCCCGTGCGTGCCCCCGACCGCGCACGTCGCGAATCTTGTCGATCAGCGCCTCGAGATCGGTGATGGAATCTGCCGTCCAGGCCGGGCGCGTGGCCGGGTCCTCGAAGCGCTGTCTGAGCTCGTCATCATCAAGACCTGCCAGCAGCGCATTGCCCACCGCCGTGATCGAGGCCGGAAAGCGACTGCCGATGCTTGCCGTCATGCGCAGCGGCAGACGCCCGGCGTGGGCGGCGAGATAGAGCACGTCCGTGCCGTCCAGCACCGCCAGCTGACAGATTTCGTCATGAAGAAAGGGGGTATCGCTGCAGGCCTGATAAAACGCCTGAACCGGGTCCACCGTGCGCAGATACGCCCCGCCCAGCTCCACCAGACGGCGCCCCAGCCGATAGCCGCCCTCCACGCGCTGGATCACCCCTTCGGCTTCCAGCGACAGGCAGATGTTGAAAAGCGACGAGCGGGCCACGCCGAGCTGGCGCGCCATTTCGCTCACGCCCAGCGTTTCACCGGCCGCCGCTTCCAGCAGGGTCAGTACGCGCAGAGCACGCGTCACGGCCGGGGCGCTCATCAGTAGAACTCGACCGTATCAACACGGTTTCTAAGCGCCTCGCCGTTGAGATAGCGCCGGGCATTGTCGGCAAAAAACTCGGCGATCAGGCGGTCCTCGGACTCGCTGAGCGCGGCGGTATGGGGCGTGAGCAGTACGTTGGGCATGTCCCATAGCGGTGAGGTGTTCTCCAGCGGCTCCGAGGCCGTTACATCCAGCACCGCCAGCCCGATGTGATTGTTCTGCAACGCCTGGATCAGCGCGACTTCATCGATGACCGTGCCGCGTCCGACGTTGACGAGAGTAACGCCGGGCTTCATCTCGGCCAGCAGTTCGGCATCAATCAATCCTTCGGTGGCCTCGGTACCCGGCAGCGCGATCACGATGGCATCGGCACGGCGCACACCGTCGCGAAGCTGGGAGGGCGCGATGATTTCATCAACATGGGGGACCAGGCGCTGCTGGCGCGACACCCCCAGCACGTGCATGTCCAGAAGCGACAGCCGGCGTGCCACTTCACGGCCGATACCGCCCAGCCCCAGAATCAGCACCTGCTGCTCGCTGATCTGGCCCATCAGCCAGCGATCGCCCCAGTGATGATCGCGCTGCTGGGCCATAATGCGGGGCAGCTGCTTGGCGCCGGCCAGCACGCCAAACACGGCGTACTCCGCCAGCGGCGCGCCATGCACACCGGCCGAGGTGGTAAACATCACCCGTTCCAGCGCCTCGCCGGAAAGCCCCGCCGCCTTGACCTGCCCGCCACCGCCGGCAGCCATGACGTGCACCCAGCGAAGCTTCGGGTTGGCCTTAACGATTCTGGCCAGCCGCTGCGGGTCGACATCCGGAATGCCGTAGAGCACGTCCGCCTCGCACAGCAGCGCGTCAAAGCGCGCCTCCTCCTCGGGCGTACGCTTGAAATTCGGGTCGCCGGCAAAGTCTGCCGGGTGGCGCATGGGCGGCAGCAGCGACTGGTCGCGCAGCAGCTCGATCTCGGGCACCAGGGACTCGATCAGCGCACACAGTGTCTCGCTTAGTGGCGTGGCTACCGCCACCTTCAGCGTTTTTTGCGTCATGGCGCGCTCCGAAGACCTGCGGTCGTACAGTGGATTGAACATTGTTCAGTGGACTGTACAGCGCACCTGGCCTGCGAGAAGCGCGGCTTTGGTCGATATCGGGACCAAAGTGCAATGCCGGCGGCCTCAGAGCCCGGCCGCCGATACCGGAAGAGGGTTATATCAGCAGGAAGACATATCAGAAGTGGCGTGCCTTTGCTCCAGCGCACGTATCTGCACCAGCAGGGCGTGGTTGATGGGCGTGGCGATGCCGTGGGCCTGCGCCTGTCGCACGATAAAACCGTTAAGGTGCTCGATTTCCCCGGGACGGCCACGGGCCAGATCCTGCGCCGTCGAGGAGTGCTGCCCCGCCATGGTCTCGGCAATCGCCAGGGTTGACGCCCTAATGTCATCGGGAAGCGTTACCGCACAGGCCCGTGCCACGGCCCGACACTCGTCAACGATCATTGTCACCAGCGCCCGGGTGCCTTCAACCGCCATCAGCGCGCCGTAGGGCTGCCGGGTGATGGCCGACATCGCATTCCAGGCGCAGTTGATCACAAGCTTTTCCCACAGCATGCCGGCCACGTTATCGGACACCTGTGTCGGGATACCGGCACACTTGAACAGATTCGCCAGCGACTCACCCACGGGTGAAGCGCCCAGCGCCAGCTCGCCGCGACCGTAGTGGCGCACGTGCCCCGGCCCGGCCATGGCCACCGCGGTATAAACCACCACCGGCATCACCGCACGTTTCACAATGGCGGCGAGCCGCTCGGCGTTATCCACGCCGTTTTGCAGGCTCAACACCACCGCAGTGTCAGACAGCACCGGCGTCATCGCCGCGCCGGCGGCCTCGGTATCGGTGGCCTTGACGCAAAAAAGCACCAGCTCAGCGTCTTTCAGCGCGCTCACATCAACGCTGGCCGAGACCTCGAACGTCTCGCGCCTTGACGCCGTCTCAAGGATCAGCCCTTCCCGGTGAATGGCCTCGACGTGATTGGCTCGGCCGATCAGCGTCACCGCATGGCCGGCGCGGGCCAGCAGCGCGGCGTAGTAGCACCCGACCGCACCGGCCCCCATGATGGCAATCTGCATGTGCTCTCCTCTTATCAGCGGTGACATCATGAGTCATCCTGCCCCACTGCCACACCCGGTCACGAGCGCTATTATGCAAAGCGCCCCCATGCGCTATTGCACACGGCGCCGGCATGAATGTCACAGCAGACGTTCAAGCCGGACGGTTTACAACAGATTTTCAAAAAAGAGACATGGCATGAAGTCACTCACCCAACGTCAACAGTTCATGGGCCTGGCCGGCTGGCTGGTGCTGGCCTATATCGCCGCCGCCATCGGCGCGGTTGCCTCCGTTAATGCTGCCGAATTCTATCAGCAGCTGCAGCAGCCCTCCTGGGCGCCCCCGGCCGGCGCGTTCGGCCCGGTCTGGACCACGCTCTACGCCCTGATGGGCATTGCCGCCTGGCTTGTCTGGCGAGAAAAGCCGACGCAAAACGTGCGCCCGGCACTGACGCTGTTTGTCGTGCAGCTGGCACTCAACGCGCTGTGGAGCTGGCTCTACTTTGTCTGGCAGCTGGGCGCGATCGCCTTTGCCGGCACGGTCGTGCTCTGGATCCTGATTCTCGCCACGCTAATCGCCTTCTGGCGTATCAAACCGCTCGCCGGCGCCCTGCTGGTGCCCTATCTGGCCTGGGTGACGCTGGCCACCGCGCTGACCTGGAGCACCTGGCATCTCAACCCGCAGGTGCTGGGATAAACCGACTTCCCATGCATGACAGCCCGATTGTCCGCGCCTGACCGTGATCAGTGCCGGGCACTCGTCATACGACTTCATGGCCAGAGACCCGGATGTCAGAGACGACCCTAGCCCCGCCCCGTTTTAACGCGCCGGCCGGTGAGATTATCGGCTGGCGTGACGGCAATGTGCTGCGCGCGACCGGCATCCCCTACGCTCGCACCGAACGGTTTCAGCCGCCTATACCACTGGCACGATCTGAAGCGCCGATCGGTGCGACGCAATGGGCACCCGCCAGCCCGCAGCGAACCATGCAGGCCTTCACCCGCCTGTTGGGGGTGTCACCCAACGCCATGGCGCAGCAGGAAGACTGCACCCGGCTGTCCATCTGCTCACCCGATCACCCGGCCACCACACCTCGCCCGGTGATGGTATGGATTCACGGTGGCTCCTACATCTTCGGGGCGGGGGATCTGCCCATCCACGACCCGAAATCACTGGTATCAGAGCAGGATGTGGTCACCGTTAATGTGACCTATCGTCTGGGTATTTTCGGCTTCGCGGGTGGCACCTTTCAGGCAGAGGCAAACACTCGGGAAGAGACCAGGGGACGGCCCGCCAATCTGGGCCTGCTGGACATGATCGCTGCGCTGCGCTGGATCAGGGAGAACATCGCCGCCTTTGGCGGCGACCCCGATAACGTCACCCTGTTCGGCGAGTCGGCCGGGGGCGACGCCATAGCCCACCTGATGTGCGCTGATGAGACCCGCGGGCTTTTTCAGCGCGCCATCATCCAGAGCGCGCCTTTGGGCATTACCCCAGGTCGGCGCACCATGCACACCGCCATGGCCAGAGCCGCCGAAAGCGTCAACGCACACAGTTCACTCAAGGCCTGTCTCGATGCCCAGCAGCGAGTCGAAAAAATCGGCCAGCGCTATCTACCCGGCGGCCTGATGCCCTTTGGCGTACAGTTCGGCCAGGCGCCGCTACCCCGGCTGACACAGCGTCAAACCGCGCTTGAGCAGCGCGCGCCCCACTGCGATGTGCTGATTGGCCACAACGTCGATGAAGCGGAACTGTTCATGCCCGAAGCCGAAGCGCTGCAGGGGCTGTTTCGCCTGCCGGTGATCGGCACGCGGTGTCGGCGCGCGCTCAGCCGAGCCATCACCACCGGACTCTATTCCCGCCCTGCCGAACGCTTTGCCCGGCGCCATGCCAACGCCGGTGGGCGCGTGTGGCGCTACCGGCTTGACTGGGGCAGCGACCGGGCCGCCCGCGGCGCCTGCCACAGTATCGATCTCGCCCTGCTGTTCGCCGGCTGGGACGTATGGCGCCATGCCGGTATTGTCGAGGGGATAACCGAACAGGAGATGGAAACCGATGGTCGCCGCCTGCGCGCGCTATGGGCGCAGTTTGCCCGGGAAGGAAGGCTCGAGGATGAAGGCGAGATAGAGGGCGTGCTGGCGTGGGAGAAAATCACGCCGACATGAGTTGACAGTAAACGCCCACCACTCGTTAAGTGGCGGGCTTTTTCGATGCGCGAATGCGCCGATTTACGGAATGACCTTTTCCGCCCGCAGCCGGGTAAAGAGATCGAAAAAGGCGGCGCGGGTCTCGCGGAATTCGTTAAAGCCGAAATCGCGGCATTTGACCAGATCGTTGACACACTCCTGCTCGCGGCCGAGATCGGCATCGGTGTGCCACCAGGAGGCCAGCTTCGTCACATCCGATTCGACCAGACCGTGCTGCTCGGCAATGTTTTGCCACTCGGGCTCGATGCCGGCCATCTGCTCATCCAGCGGCTGCGGCGTGTCGGGGCAGTCGGCGACTTCCAGGCCGAAAAACTCGCCGATTTCCTGCCACATGCGCCGCCAGCGGAAGGTGTCGCCGTTGACCGTGTTGAACGCCTGATTGTGCGCCCCCGGCGTCAGCGCCGCCCAGGCCATCTGACGGGCCAGCAGCAGCGCATCGGTCATGTCGGTCAGCGCGTTCCACTGAAGCTGCGAGCCCGGGAAGATGAACGGCCGCCCGGTGGCCCTGCAGATCGAGGCATAAACGCCAAGGGTTGTGCCGATGTTCATGGCGTTGCCGCGGGCGTGGCCGATGACGGTATGCGGGCGGTGCACGTTCCAGGCAAAGCCGTACTTGCCAGCGGCCTCGATCAGGATATCTTCCAGCGTGTAGTAGAAATTCTCCCCCGGCACGCGGGGGGCGGACTCGCGAAACGGCGTTTCGACCTTGCCGCTGCCGTAGCTTTCAAACGAGCCCAGATACTGCTTGGTGCCGGTGACCAGCGATGCATGCACCAGCTTTTTCGGGTCCAGTGCGGCGAACAGGTTGTTCATCATCGCGCCGTTGGCCTCGACGTTTTCCCGTTCGCTGTCGCGCTTCGTCCAGGTGCAATAAAAGACATGGCTGATCGGCAGGCCCTTGAGCGCCATGGCGGTGGCATCACCGTCCAGCAGATTGGCCGAGACCGGGATCACGCCCGCCTGTTGCGACGGGTGGCGTGAAAGCCCGTACACGGTCCAGCCGCTGGCGACCAGATACGTGGCCAGATTGCCGCCGGTAATGCCGGTGGCCCCAACAACCAGTGCAACGCCTGTCTGCATGAGACAACTCCCTTATTCGTTCAATGATGGCCGGGAGTATGGCGCTTGCGCCGTGTTGCTTAAATCGAACATGATGCAAATCATTATTGCATCAGGCGCAACATGATGGATCTCAACGCGTTACGCACGTTCGAACGGGTCGCGGCCACCGGCAGTTTTACCGCGGCGGCGCGTCATTTTCACAGGGCGGTGTCTTCCGTGTCGCGTCAGGTCAGCGCGCTGGAGGCAGATCTGGGCGTTCGGCTGCTCTATCGCCATACCCGAGCGGTGACGCTGACCGAGGCCGGCCGGCAGTACTACGAGCAGATTCGCGGCACGCTCGAGCAATTTGATCAGGCCACCGAGGCGCTGAAAAGCCCGGCGCGGACACCGGCGGGAACGCTGCATATCAACAGTCCGGTGGCGTTCGGGCGCCATCAGGTGGTACCGCTGCTGCGCGGTTTTCAAAAGCGCTACCCGGACGTGCGTGCCGAGCTATTGCTTACCGACGCGCTGACCGACCCGGTGCGCGAAGGCAGCGACATTACCTTTCGCGTCGGACAGCTGGCCGACTCCGCCCTGATCGCCCGGCCGCTGGCACCGATGAACTACGTGGTGGCTGCCGCGCCGGCCTATCTCGCCGAGTATGGCACCCCCAAAACGCCACAGGCACTGAAACACCATGACTGCCTGCTCTATCAGGGCGAGATGGGGCGCCAGCGCTGGTACTTTCAGGCACCAGATGAGAAAACCCCCACGGCATTTGAGCTGGCCGGCAGCCTCTACAGCAACGACGCCGACAGCCTGTTGCAGGCGGCGCTTCTGGGTCAGGGCCTTGTGCTCTTCCCCACCTGGCTGATTCACGAGGCGCTGACCTGCGGGCAGCTGGTGCCGCTGCTAAGCACCTGGCGCTGTGAGGTGGTGCCCGAGCGGCGCATGATTCATGTGCTGACCACCGATGGCCGGCTGCGCACGCCCAAGGTGGCGGCGTTCATGGACTATCTTCAGGAAGTGATTGGTGACACGCCGCCGTGGGACGACTGGCAGCGTATCGATCCGTAGGCCTCAGCCTGCCGTCGCGGGCTGCTTATCCAGCCCTGCGCGCCGCCAGCGCACCGGCGCCGTGAGACACACCAGACACGCGATCACCAGTACGATGCCGCCCCAGCCCAGCGGCGGCAGGCGCTCACCGACGATCACGACCGCCAGCAGCGCGGCCACGACCGGCTCGAACAGCGTGATGGTGGTGGCGGTGCTGGCCGGCACTCTCGCCAGCCCGTACCCAAAGCCGATATAGCCCAGAAACATCGGCACCAGTGCCATGTAGAGCCCGACGGCAGCGTTATTGATCGAGGCCAGCAGCGGCGCGCCGGTGAGCAGCAGCACCGGCATCAGCAACAGCCCGCCCAGGCCAAAGGTGGCGCCCATGGCCGCCCGTGTGGGGATGCCGCCCTGCATCAGATGTCGCGCTGACCAGGAGTAAAACGCGTAGGTCAGCCCGGCCACCAGCCCCATCGCCACGCCCTGCAGTACCTGCGTCGTACTGCCCACGCCGGTATGCGCGCCGGTCTCGGCCAGACACAACAGCCCCATGCCGACCAGCCCCAGCGTCGCGCCGATTTTCCAGCGCGCGCCGAGTTTCAGCCCTTCCAGGCGCGATTCGATCAACGCCGAGAGCAGCGGCGCCGAGCCGATCGACACCACCGTGCCGATGGTGACGCCGGCCAGACGCATCGAGGCGTAAAACGCCAGCGGATAGATCGCCACCGCCACCGCCCCGGAGAGCAGCCAGGGCCAACGCGCACGCAGTGATGCCCGAGCCTTTCGGATACGCGGCGCCGCCACCAGCGCCTGCAGCAGCCCGCCCAGCCCCATCGCCACGGCACCAATCGCCACGGCGCTGACCTCGGGAGCAAAGGTCGCTGCCGTACCGGTCGTGCCCCACAGCACGGCGGCGATCAAAACGCCGGCCACGCCGAGCAGGTGTTCGCGAGAGGTCGTATTCATGGGGCATTCACCATCGACCTGGCCATGTCATGGGCCTGACGAACGCAGCAGCTATTGCCTTCAAGGCCTGCGCGCACCATCGCGCCTTCCAGCAGAAAGGCGAGCTGCTGCGCCAGCCGGGCCGCTGTGGCTTCATCACCGGTCAGTTCAGTCAGCGGTGCGACCAGCAGTGCTTCCACCTGACGCTTGTGACCGAGAACCACCTCGCGACCCTCATGGCCGGCCGGCAGTTCGGCGGCAGCGTTGAGCAATCCGCAGCCGCGAAAGCCGCGCTCATAGGCCCACTCGGCGTGATCCTGATAGGCCAGAAATACTGCCAGCACCTGATCCGGGGGTGTGAAGGCTTTTGTCAGCCGCGCCTCATACAGCGCAAGCCACTCGGTGTGACGCGCCTGCAGATAGGCGGTCACCAGTGCTGCCTTGGAGTCGAAGTTGTTGTAGAGACTCTTTTTGGCCACGCCCGCGCGTCTGACAATGGCATCGATACCGGTGCCGGCAATACCGTCACTGTAAAACAGCATGGCCGCTGCGTTGAGCAGGCGCTCGCGAGCGCTGGTCGCCGATGGCGCTTCAGATGATGTCATGGTCATTATCCAGAATGCAGAATAGGTAGACCAGTCTACCTACTTTAGAATTCACGTCAAAAGCCGTGTATTAGTGTTCTTTTATGACCACGGGCGAGGCATTATAGGCCCGGCCTTTCGGACAGAGGCCTTCGATAACCAGAAGGAAGGAACAACATGAGTCAACGGTTAATCTTTATTCTGCTGGCCTTTGCAGGTTTTACGATCTGGATGCTGCTGGATCGATAGCTCTGACCCCGGTGATGTGCCGGCTTGCGACGGCCCCCAGACATAAAAAAAGCCCCGACGCTTCAACGTCGGGGCTTTTTGTGGCGCATCAAACGTTTAGCGCTTGAGCGCTGCCAGCAGTTTCTCGGCCACGGCTTCCGAGCTTGCCGGGTTCTGGCCGGTAATCACCAGGCCGTCTTCCACGGCAAACGGGGCAAAGGCATCCACCTTCTGATAGTCCGCCCCGCGGCGCTTGAGCTCGTCTTCGAGCAGGTGCGGCACCACCTCGGTCAGGCCGACGGCGGCCTCTTCTTCGTTGGTGAAGCCGGCGACCTTTTTGCCCTTGATCACGAACTCGCCCTGCGCGTCCCTGAGATTCAAAAACGCGGTAGGCGCGTGGCAGACCGAGGCGATCGGCTTGTGCTGGCCCAAAAAGTCTTCAAGCAGCGCAATGGAGTCCGAATTGTCGGTCAGATCCCACAGCGGGCCGTGGCCGCCGGGATAAAACACGGTGTCGAATTCCTCGGCGCGCATGTCGGCCAGACGCGCGGTATCGGCAATGCGCGCCTTCGCTTCATCATCGCCATAGAAACGGCGCGTGGCTTCGGTCTGAGCGTCATCGCCTTCGCTGTTGGGGTCGATCGGCGCGGCGCCGCCTGCAGGCGTTGCCAGCACGATCTCGCAGCCGGCATCGAGGAAGGTGTAATAAGGGGCGGCAAACTCCTCGACCCAGAAACCGGTCTTGTGGCCGGTGTCGCCCATCTCGTCGTGAGAGGTCAGAACCATCAGAATACGCGGTGTGCTCATGGAAGACTCCCGAACAGGTGAATTACCCATGAGATGGTTGCGACCCGGCGCAATATCAAGTCACGCCGCATCGGGCTGTTTGTCGCAGGCCGCCCCGGCAGGCATCACGCCGCAGCGATTGCCTTGATGCGTGCATAAAAAATGACCCGCCGACGACTTGTCGGGGGCCATGTCAGCTAGCAATGGCAGGCCGCGCGGGCCTGCCAATGACAGCCTGATTACTTGCCGCAGCTGCAGTTGTGGCCGCAACCTTCGGAACCATCGGCGTGGCCGGTGGCGCAGGCCTGGCAGCAGTACAGCTTGCCGTCCTGCTCGACGGCGTTGTCGTTGACGCCACAGGTGCACTTCGGGCAGGCACAGCTGGTCTGATCGGACATGGTCAAGCTCCTTGTAAGGTGAACACCCCCTTTGTAAACCTTCTACCTTCTATAAGGTCAAGCGTTTTCCAGGAACGACACGATCATAAAAAAGCCCACCGGCAAATCACCGATGGGCCTGATGTTTTTTAAACCGAAAGGGTCTCAGCCCTCTTCGTTCAGCCGCTGGCAGTCTTCTTCGGCTTCCTCGCGCACTTCATACTCTTCGCTGACATAGCGCTCTTCCTGGCTGTCCCAGATGCGAAAGCACTCCAGCGGCATGTCATCCATTTCCTTTTGCTGCTCACGATTGGGCGCGCCCTGAACGTGTGCGGTCGCGTGTTCATGCACTTCATAGCGGATCGCCATGCCTTCTCTCCCTCATTGATTGGTGCGGTAGAAAGTGTGGTCATGAACCGCGTGAAATGCCACTGGGACAAGCGGCAAAACCCTTTGACACGCCACGCCGGCGTCATCTGCCGGCGTGGCCCGACAACCGCATTACCCTCTGGCGTAAGCGCTTGCGCTCTGATCGCCCAGCCGGAACTGCCCGACCACGGAGACCAGTTCGTGCGCCTGGTCTTTCAGGCTGGCGGCCGCGGCGGCAGATTCCTCGACCAGCGCCGCATTCTGCTGCGTGGCTTCATCAAGCTGGGTGATGGCCTGACTCACCTGCCCGACCGCCAGATTCTGCTCACTGCTGGCACCGCTGATCTCACCGACGATATCACTGACATGCTTGATGGACGAGACGATGTCCTCCATGGTCCTGCCCGCCCGATCCACCAGATCCGTGCCCTTTTCAACGCGCTTGACGCTTTCGTCGATCAGCGCGCGAATGTCCTTCGCCGCCTCGGCACTGCGCTGGGCCAGACTGCGTACTTCGCTGGCCACCACGGCAAAGCCGCGACCCTGCTCACCGGCCCGAGCGGCTTCCACCGAGGCGTTGAGTGCCAGCAGATTGGTCTGGAAGGCGATGCCGTCGATCACACCGACGATGTTGTTGATCCGGCCGCTGCTGTCGTTGATATCACGCATTGTCTGGACGACCTGCCCGACCACCTCGCCCCCCTGATGCGCCACGGCACTGGCGCTGGTGGTGAGCTGATTGGCCTTTTGCGCGTTGTCGGCATTCTGGGTGGCACTGGACCCCATCTCCTCCATGGAGGCCGAGGTCTGCTCGATGGCAGAAGACTGCAGCATGGTGCGCTGGCTCAGATCATCGTTGCCCTGAGAAATCTGCGCGCTTGCCGAGGCCACGCTTTCCGCGTTGCGCCGTACGCTGGCGACCACTCGAGCCAGCCCGGTGACCATCTCCTTTTGGGCCATCAAAAGCTGACCTATTTCGTTGCGCGAGCGGGGCTCGACGCTGACCGACAGATCCCCCGCCGCCACGGCCCTTGCCTGCTCAACGGCCTGCCCCAGGGGTCGAGTAATGCCGCGGGTAATCACGATGGCCGCCACGACCGAGATCAGCACGGCAATCAGCGCCAGTGCCAGCGTGCCCAGCATCGCCTGGTGATACTGGGACGCGCCATGCTCCATGCCCGCCTCTGCTTCGCGCAGCTGAAGATTGATCAGCTCACCGATAACATCACTGATGGGGTCGATGGATGCATACAGCGGCCCATCGATGGCATTGAGCTGCCCCCTGACCCGACCCGTCATGCCCTGCAATATCTGCTCCACCCCGTTAAGGGCGTCGTTGGCGGTGACAAAAAGCGCCTGAGCCCGGGCAGCAATGGCTGCTTCCTCTGGAGTGAGCATGGTGTTCATGTAGGCCGCCCAGTGGCTGTTGATGACCTCGTGGGCACTGCGCACGGCCTGAAACGATTCCTCGGCCGTCATCAGCCCGGCATTGGCCTTGTTGACCGCGTCGATGACATCCACGGCATAGGCATCCGAAATCACCTTGAGATCCTTCAGCGGGACCACCCGGTCGTAATACAGCGAGCCCATCGTGTCGTTGACACTGCGAAGGCTCAAGGAATTCAACACCCCACTAAGCACCAGAAACACAACGGCAACCAGAAACCCCAGCCCGATCTGCTTACTGATGGAAAGATCTCGTATGGTCATTTGTACCGATTCCGGAAAGGTTTTAGATAGCCATAGACTATGGACAGAGTCTTTCTAATATCGGCGAAGGGGGCTGGATACTTGATTTTCGTGCGCTATTTATTTGTTCGCTATATAAATGCCTGGCTAGATTTTTCTAAAGCCGGGCTTTTTTAGCCCCTAATGCAGACTCATAACACCCTCGGGTGACGGCGGCACCCGCTTTCGGCCTGTTCACACCTGATACCGGAGGCGCCAGGCCAATGGCCGTCGTCATATTCTGAAAGGCAGGATATTTTTAACCCGAGTGTCGCCGCCGACGTCTCATTGGAAGGGACCATTTTTTTCCGTCTCAGGGATAATTATCTCCCGATCCGGCATGGACAATGGTTTATATTGCATCCAGCGTGGCCTTGACGGTGTCCAGCACCACAATGGTTCTAAACCATTTAACGTTTTTATTGTCATGAAAAAGGCGATCGCATATTGCCTCAAAGGTTTTCATGTCCGACACCAGTAACACCAGCATAAAGTCTGCCTCGCCGGTCACGTAATAGCACTGCTGTATTTCAGGCCCTGAAAAGCTTTTTTTCAGTGTTTCAAGATCATCCGTGTATGTCTTGTTCGCCTGTACTTCAACCAGAACCGTTATGTTCTTGTTGACCCTTTCAGGGTTGATAACGGCCACGCTGGCGAGAATAAAGCCGTTGTCCTTGAGTCTTTGAATGCGACGCTGGACCGTGGCCGGTGAGAGATTCACGGCCTCGGAAAGCTCTCGCAGCGGCGTCAGGCAGTTCTTTTGCAGAAGTTCGAGCAGCGCGGTATCGAATCTGTCCAGCCCTGAAGGATGAGGCATGCGGTAAAATCTCTCATGAACAACAAAAATTTCGAGAACCTTTATCAGGGTCGATGGCATAAAATATCGCATGTCATCCACCAATATTCAAAAAGCCATGCCGCCTCATCAGCACACAACACTTGGCGTTATCCTCAACATTATCGCATCGCTATTTTTCGCCCTGATGTTTGCTTATACCTCGCAGCTTTCTGCACTGGATGGCGAAGAAATCTTTGGCTGGCGCATGTTTTTAACATTTCCCTGCCTGACTGCCTTTATCATTTTTAGAGGATACTGGCCACAGGTCACAAGTATTTATCGAAGAAGATATCGCGAACGCTATTTTATAGTGATTCGCCTGCTGTCTTCCTTTCTTCTGAGCTTTCAGCTCTGGATATTTGTATGGGCACCGGGCAACGATTACGGCCTTGCCGTGTCGCTTGGGTATTTCATTTTGCCCCTGACGATGGTGATGGTTGGTCGGCTGGCCTTCAGGGATCGAATGTCGCGTCTTCAACAGCTGGCCTGCATGTTCGCTGTCTTCGGCATACTCAATCAGCTGGTTTTTTCACAGACGCTGGCCTGGCCGACACTGGCCGTGTGCCTGGGCTATCCCGGATATTTCTGGCTACGCCGCCAGACCGACACCAACAATATTGGCGGGCTCTGGTTTGACATGATTCTTGCGCTGCCACTGGCGCTTTTTTTCATCATGCAGGGAGGGCAGGTCATTTCCGGACCGGCTGTCGATATTCATCTGCTGTGGGCAGTGCTCGGGCTGGGGCTTGTCAGCGCACTGGCGCTGACGTTTCAGGCCCTGTCAGCGCCTCACCTCAACCTGAGTCTTTTTGGTCTGCTGATCTACGTCGAACCCGTGTTGCTGATGCTGGTCGCACTCGTGCTGGGAGAGGCCATCCACCCCGCCGAATGGCCAACCTATCTCGCGATCTGGCTATCGGTCATCATCTTGATGGTGGAAGGCCTGCGCGGCTTAAAAAGGCAAAAGGCCGCAAAGCGTCTTCAAGTGGATTGAACGACAAGGACACCCTGGTGCGTGGCATCAAGGCTATAGTGTGCTTCCCCCACCCATGGAAGCGCCCACATGCCACCGCTTGACCGTCGACGCCTGCTTCGCACCGCCTCACTGCTGCCGCTGGTCGGGCTGGCCCTGCCCACGCTGGCCAAGGCGGGTTCTGCCCCCGCTGACGTATCCATCCCAAAAGGGCTTCAGGCGCTGGAACAACAGCAAGAAGGCCGGCTGGGTGTGGCGCTCATGAACGTGGCCACGGGCGCGGTGGTCAGCCACCGCGGCGATGAGCGGTTCTTGTTCAACAGCACCGGCAAGGTGTTTATCGCGGCCGCCGTACTGGCACAGGTGGACCGCGGCAAGGTAACGCTTGACCAGCGCATCGAGGTCAAACAATCCGATCTCACCGGCTGGACGCCCGTGACCAAAAAGCAAATGGGCAGCCCGGGCATGACGATCGCCGAGCTCGGTCAGGCCGCGGTCGCCTGGAGCGATAACGCCGCCGCCAATCTGCTGATCGAAAGCCTCGGCGGCCCGGCGAAGGTCACGGCCTTTCTGCGCGACATCGGGGACCATACCACCCGCCTTGATCGCACCGAGCCCACACTCAACGAGCATGACCACGACGGGGACGAGCGCGACACCACCACACCGTTGGCGATGATGCAGACTCTGCACACCCTGCTGCTGGGCGAGGCGCTCTCACCGGCCTCGCGTCACCAGCTCACCGCCTGGATGATCGAGGGCAAAACGGGAGACGCCCGCCTGCGCGCCGGCCTGCCCGCCGAGTGGCTGATCGGCGAGAAAACCGGTACCAACAGCGTCGGCAACGCCGCTGATATCGGCATCGCCTGGCCCGCGGATCGCGGGGCGGTGATCATGGTGGCCTATGTCTACCTGCCGAAAGCCGATCCGGCGCAGCGCGACCGGCTGATCGCCGAGGTTGGCCGCCTCGCCACGAGTGTCTGAAACATCCTGTCGGTGCTGCCTGAGCCGCAGCACCAGACACCTTGACTACACTGACCTGCCAGAATGCCCTGAACGCGCATGCAAGCCGCGCTCATCAGGCCTCGTCGTCTCGCGATTCAACCCCCTGCCCCCATGACACAGGATGATTATGGCCGTTTTCCCGCCCTCTCTTCACGGCTGCCGGCGTCTGAGCGCCTGCGCCTTTTTGCTGGTGCTGCTCAGTACGCTCATCACCGCCCCGGCGCACGCCGCGGAAGAACTGTCCGCCGCCGCCCAGGCCCTGCAGGGCAGCGCTTCCCGTGCAGAAGGCACGGATGAAGCGCGGATCGAAACCACCCCGAGCCCGAGCAGGGACAACGACATCCAGACCCGCATCACCGGGATTTTTTCCGAGATCGAGGGTCTGGACGCCGTGGAGATCAGCGTGGTTCAGGGCGTGGTGACGCTCTCCGGGGAAACGGCCAACGAGCGAAAGGCGCAGCAGGCCATCAGCCTTGCCGGCCGCCTGACCGACGTGGTCACCGTTAATGACGCCATCAACCGCACACTCGATGTGCAGGACAACGTCTCCACCGTCGCGCACGGGCTGGTCGCGCAGGCCAGAGGCGTGATCAAGGCCCTGCCCCTGCTGCTGGTCGGCATCGTGCTGTTTGCGCTCGTCACCTGGTTCGGGGCGTGGCTCTCCCGACGTCAGCGCCTGTGGCAGCGCCTGACCCCCAATGCGTTCGTGGCGGCACTGCTGTCCCAGACCGTTCGGGTCATTTTTATCGTCTTCGGGCTGATCCTGGCGCTCAGCCTGATGGGCGCCGAGACGATTCTGGGCACACTGCTGGGGGGCGCCGGCGTGATCGGCATTGCCGTAGGCTTTGCGGTCAAGGACACCATCGAAAACTACATCGCCTCTTTGATGCTCAGCATTCGACAGCCCTTTCAGGCGCGTGATCAGGTGGTCATCAACGGCCAGGAAGGCATCGTCGTGCGGCTGACCTCGCGCGCCACGATCCTGATGACACTCGATGGCAACCAGCTGCGCATCCCCAACGCCGATGTCTTCAAGGGCACCATCCTCAACTACACCAGCAACCCGGAGCGCCGCTTCACCTTTGAACTGGGCGTGGACGGCGATGACGACCCCCTTGCTGCCATCAAGGTAGGGCTTGATGCCATCCATCAGCTGGGGTTCGTGCTAAACGAGCCAAAGGCCATGGGCATCATCACCCAGGTGGGGGATTCCAACATCGTGCTCGAGTTTCAGGTCTGGGTGGATCAATCTGCCACCGACTTTGGCAAGGCCCGCAGCATCACCATTCGCGAGACCAAGCACGCCCTGGAACATGAAGGCTTCAGCCTGCCCGAACCCATCTACCGCCTGCGGTTTAACCCGTCACTGGAGCAGGCGCTGGAGCGCTTTCAGGGCACCAGCGCAGACGCCACCCGCGTTGATGCCACGCCCGCTTCATCCGACACGACGCCCACAGCGAGCGATGGCAGCGACCAACGCCCGGCCCGGGCGCGCGCGCAGCAGATACTGCGCGACCCGGGCGCCGAGGCGCTGTTCGATGCCCGCCCGGATGAAAAGCTGATGAAAAAGGTCGAGCAGGAAATCGCCCGAAGCAGCGATGAGACGGACCTTCTAAACAAGCGTGCGCCGAAGGAGTAGTCCGCAGTTGGATCGTTAGCCTCTTGGGTTAATGGAGATCGTAAAAAAGCCCCGCATTCAGCGGGGCTTTTTAGGAAATGGGGTGTGTAGTCGAGTAGCGCGAGGCAGGACTAGAAAAACTTCCTAAGAATATGATTTATAATGCATTACCTATGACAAATATAAAATGGTATACCATTAGATATACCATAGAATGCACTCATGGAAGATGTTTTTATCTATACGATAATTACTACAGGTTGGCCTTGCACTGGGGTTAAGCACAGAAGCAGATGGTCAGCATTGGTAGCGGTCACGAATCACCCGATCGTAATAGCTTCCTACAGAGCTTGCGCTTATCAATCCTTGGTACACCTCATTAGGTACGTTACAAAAGTCGTAGGTACGACCTTGCTGAAATGTAATTTTCATTCTGCGAGTAGCCGCATCGTAACCAACGGCTTTAATAGCGGAAGACCGAACAGGCATCATTTGCATGGTTTATTTTCCTTAATATAGCAATGTCTTTTTTGTTGCTTAATAGCAGATGTGCTTACTTATCTCAGCTTCCTCATAACATATGTACAAACCTTCATGAATCGGGAGTCTTTAATTAAAATCGCTTAGGATTGGAGAAGCCGCTGGACCAAAGCATATAACAATAGCATTGCAAAACTGCACACGATACAAATATCATATTCGACACACCTCACAAGGCTTAATTATTTATTATGGATATTTATTCTTTAACTGAGGCCTTCACTTGAGTGAACCGTCTTATCAGCATCTTTCGCACATCTTGGTATGATAACAACGCTTCAGAAAAACTGGGATAATTCTCTGCTTTGCTGAGTGAGAAAAACATAGTCCCTGAAGAAGTGGCTCTCGGCATATCCGAAGGTAAGTCTTTGCCTCTCTCCATCATGCTTTTCACTATCACTGTATGAATATCATCTTTACAACTTTCTTTTAGCTTCTCCGTAATTGTGTATATTTCTGAGTATACTTTTTCACCAAAACCATCAATTTCACTCGGAGTTGGAATATACCCCTTATGAACGACTTTGTTTCTAAACTCTACAAGATTTTTATTAATTTTATACGTTTCACCAAACTCAATAAGATATAAAAAAAGGAAAGCTCCCATCTGACGCTCTGACTGACGTGATACTTGCTTGAATGTTTCTTCCAGCTCTTCTTCTTTTACTTTTTGCTTTACACATAGGACATTAATTGCAAACTCAAAGAAACGTTCGTAAGCAGATGATAATGTAGATGCAGCTTCAAGCGTATAACCTTCTAAAAGCGCATTTGCAGCAGATTCTAATAAAACTTCGAATTTTTGGCTTTGGAGCATAAATGCTGATTTATGTCCTCGAGCGCATTCAATATATGCTACTGGCTCATCATAGTAGTCTGCAATTATGGGCTCAAAAGATGGATGGCCAAGCTCCTTCATGCACTCCATGCATGTTGCAAAAATTTTCATACTTCTTCCATATTTGGTGAAGAACTTGTAACGCCAGTAATAAGCCCGACTTCGAGGTAGGAAAGAAGCCGCAACGAAAAAACTGGCGTTGTGCCTGCAATTTAAAAAACTATTTTCCGCAAACAGGACATTTACTTTGGGCAAATTTTCCTGATGGAGCAACAAAAAGCCCTTTTTTTAATACCCCAGAAGGACCAGCATGAAAGCCTTCACACGCAACTTTGCATTTATTGTTAAGCACATGTTCAAGTATTTTGTTCTGATCAGAAGTTGATAGTTTACCGTACCAATCATCGAAGGTTTTTACTACAGACATTAGACTTTCTCCTTCGGGGTGTTGCCGCACGTTTGACATGAACCTTTCTTGTAGCTGAAAGGTGAAGCCTTACAAATAGGGCAAATAATATCCGAACGGCCAGGAAGCAGCTTTTTCAAAGAATATCTGTAAGCCTTTTTCTGTTGCTTTTCCGATACACTTCCAAAATTCTCAAGATCTGTCGAGTCCACCTTGGCAATGTACCTATAAAACCATTCAAGATCAGAATCACTTTTTCTAAAAGATCTAGAGCGTCACTACTTATATCAACATTTAATCTTCGTCCGATCAAACAATTTTCTCGTTTCTGATCAATTTTAAAAATCAAGGCTAAGATTGAAAAACAAACAAGAACCGCTGACAGGATACCAGAAGCGATATTCATCCAAGATTCAGCATAAGTCCCCTTAGCAATAAACGCAGCAGATGAAAAAAGCACTGGAACTATTATAGTTAAGCAAGTTACTAAAACTGAAAAAAAGCTGATGTAATTCAGCTTTTTTGTATAAATATACTCAGCCACTAAAGCATCCGTTCTAATTTGCAGGATCCTTTCATTCATTTACCAACCCCGATATTGGTGACTTCTAATAGACATTAAGTAGCATGCGCCCTTCCAGTTCTCTTTTCTCAGCGCGCTGTCGACTCCCCGCCCCGCCTGTGCGCTAAATGGGTCGGTTTTATTGCACCCTTGCAGATGGCCTCGAACAGCCCCACTGCTGGGCCGCGTGGCGGTTCAACGGCTCGCAAAAATCTTGCGTTTCCTTGCATTTCACACGCGCCGATCAGGCACGCCAAGCCGGTAAAACCACCATGGCGGCACGGGTTCGAGCGACTGCCTGAAAACGGGTGTCCTGTTCGGTCTCCGTAAGGCGCTGCTAATCCTCAAGCGACGATATTGAATCGAGCTGCTTAAGTAAAGTTGTGTAATGCCATTAACCCTAAAGTAGCGTGCTGCTTTTTGGTCCCACTCGCTCACCAGCATGAGATGGCCACGTTCCTTTCCTTCAATACTTGCCGGCCCACGCCCTGATGCCCGGTCGTCTTTCCAGAAAATACTTAACCTCATAGCAATGCACTATTTCAGTGCATTGCTTGCAGGTGGCACTATCAGCGATCTTTTTTGAACGTTCACGGCGAGGGCTTCGTGAAAAACTATCTGGGCAAGATGAGAGGCACAGCGGCGTCGCGCACCGCACCCTGCTGGCGTGATGCACTCTGGTCGTGGGTGGGCGCGTTCATTGGCATGACCGGGGTCGGCTGGATCAGCGCGCAGTCCCTGCAAACGCATACGCTGCTGATGATCGGCTCGTTCGGCGCCACTTCGGTACTGCTCTACGCGGCACCGGAGAGTCCCTTTGCCCAACCGCGAAACGTCCTCGGTGGCAGCGTGCTCTCGGCCCTGTGCGGGTTTGTCACGTGGCTGCTGCTGGGTGATAACTGGATCGCGGCGGCCGTGGCGGTCTCTACCTCCATTCTCATCATGCAGTTGACCCATACATTGCATCCGCCCGGCGGTGCCACGGCGCTGATCGCGGTGATCGGCTCCAATGAGCTTCACGAGCTGGGCTGGGTCTATGCGTTCTTCCCCGTAGGCGTCGGTTGCCTGCTGATGCTGTTCGTGGCGGTGGTGATCAACAATCTGGCCAGGCACCGGCGCTACCCGCAGCACTGGCTCTAGATATCGGCTTCTGACCGAATGGCCCGACATCCTGAGAAGTTGCGCCCACAAAAAAGCCCCGCACATAGCGGGGCTTTTTTGTATCACTGATCATCATCAGACGGCGTTGTCGTCGCTGTCCTCATCCTCACGGCGGGTCAACTGCCCTTCCCGGTTGCGAAGATTCGCCTGCGGTGACTTCGTCTGCGTGTACTCGACCTGGCTGCGGCTGTTGGCCTGGCGAACATCGACGTAGTGCAGCAGGGCCAGCTGCATGATCAGAAAACCACAGCAGAGCAGGATGCCTTTTAACATGTCTTTTATACCCGGTATGAAAAAGGAGCTGGAAAGGTTCGTGACATTACTGCATTTATTCCAAAACTTTCCAGTAGGCCTCTAACCAGTTTCACACGTCAGCCGGTGCCATTTCGGGCCAGCAGCGCCCCGGCACCAATCATCAGCCCGCCGGTGATGCGATCCCACCACTGCCGAACGGCTGGCCGTTTCAAAATGTCTGCGAGCTGTTGCATGACGGCGACCACGCCCCACCACCAGACAACGCCGATCGCTACATCCAGCACGCCCAGTATCAGTATCTGGCGCACGGCGTCGCCCGCAGGGTTCATGAACTGCGGCAGTACGCTCAGGAAAAACACGATGGCCTTGGGATTCAACAGGTTGGTCAGAAAGCCGTTGGCGAACGCGCGGCGGTGGCCGGTCAAAGCCTGCTCTTTTTGAACACCCTGCTTTTGAACATCGCTCGAGGCTGACTGATGCCGGCTTTGACGCAGCACGCAAAGCCCCATCCAGATGAGATAGGCCGCCCCCAGCCAGCGCACGATCATGAAAAACTCTGCCGACTGCGCGGCAATGGCCGAAAGGCCCAGCGCGGCGACCAGCATGTGGATGCACAGGCCGCTTTGTGCTCCCAGCGCCGCCGCCAGCCCAAGGCGTTTGTTCTGCACGGCGTAGCGGCTGACCAGCAGGAAATCCGGCCCCGGAATCAGATAGGCCAGCACAACAACGGCGACAAATCCGGCAAGCTCAATGCCCATTCAGGCCTCCTGATGATGGGGTGAAGTCTGTTGAGCATAGAGCATGCGTTCTTCACGGCCCTGCATGTCACACACTCGTCGCTGAACATCGAGCCGGCGAACGCAGACGCAACAGGTTTAACCCTGAACGGGTAGCGAGGGAAATATAAAACAGGGAGGAAACAAAAGAAGTGGCGCCCGAGGCAGGACTCGAACCTGCAACCCACGGCTTCGAAGGCCGTTGCTCTATCCAATTGAGCCACTCGGGCAGTGATGCGTTGCGCATCGGTGCTTATTCTAACGGCTCGTGGCCCATGTGAACAGGGGCGATTTTTATTGTCTTTTCAAGGCGCTGTGTCGCCGTCCACCATCAGCCGGTAGCCGATGCCGGCTTCGGTCTGGATCAGCGAGGGCGTGCGCGGGTCATCGCCGAGCTTCTGGCGCAGGCGGCTGGCCAGGATGCGCAGGTAGTGGGTGTTGTGTTCAAACACCGGTCCCCACAGCTCGATGAGAAGCTGCCGCCCGGTGACGATCTGCCCCGGCGTCTGCGCCAGCCGGGCCAGAAAGGCGTACTCCCGCGGGGTCAGGTGAAGCGCCTCCCCGCCCCGGCTGACGCGGCGCTGCTGGAGATCGATCTCGATCTCGCCGGCGCGCACCGGTAACGCCGCCGCCACGGTGGCCCCGGCGCGCAGCGCAACCCGGATGCGCGCGAGCAGCTCGCGAATGCCAAAGGGTTTGGTGACGTAGTCAGTGGCGCCGGCATCCAGCGCGGCGACCTTTTCCTCCTCGCCTTCGCGCACCGAGACCACGATCACCGGCGCCCGGCACTGCCAGTGCAGCGATTTGAGCACCTCCTGGCCGTCCATGTCCGGCAGGCCCAGATCAAGCAGAATCAGGTCGGGCGAGACGTTTTGTGCGCGCTCGATCCCTTCGCGCCCGCTGGCCGCTTCGGTAATCGCAAAGCCCTGAGAGTGCAGGCTGATGCGCAGAAAGCGCCGGATCTCGCGCTCGTCGTCAATGATCAGGATGTGGGGAGATTCAGTCGTCATGATCGAACGCCTCGGGCGCTGCGGTGAGCGCCAGACGAATGACAAACGTGGCCCCGCGCCCGCCGGGGCCGTCCTCGACGTGCACATCACCGTCGTGGGCGTGCACCATGCTGCGACAGATCGCAAGGCCCAGCCCGCTGCCGTGGGGGCCGGTGTCCGTTCGCTCGCCGGTAAAAAAGCGCTCGAATATCCGCTCGCGCAGCGCCTCGGGCACGCCCGGCCCCTCATCGCACACCACTAGACTCAGCCGGTCACCCTCGACACGGGCACTCAGGGTGATGCGCCCCTGCTCGGGCGACAGGCGAATGGCGTTTTCAACAATATTGACCAGCGCCTGCTCGATCAGCGCTGCGTGTACATACAATAGTGGCAGGTCATCGGGCCACGCCCGCACCACCTGAACCCGCGATAGCGAGCGCCCCAGCCGGGTCAGCGCACCTTCCAGCAGATCACCGGGCGCGACCCAGTCGCGCTTGATCGAAAGTCCATGCCCCAGACGCGTCATGTCCAGCAGGTTCTGGATATAGCGGTCGAGCCGCTCGCTCTCGCCGAGCACGGCGTCCAGCAGTTCGTGGCGATCTTCACCGCTCAGGCTGTCGTCGAGATCACGCAGGGTGCTGGCCGAGCCGATGATCGAGGCCAGCGGCGTGCGCAGATCATGCGACACCGACGAGAGAAGTGCCGCGCGCAGGCGCTCGTTGCCTTCGGCCAGACGGGCATCGCCCAGTGCCTCGACCAGCGTCACGCGGGTCAGCGCCGCGGCGAACAGACGAAAGAGCGTGGCCAGAAGCTCGGGGTCGCGCCGCTCGCGACCGGGGCGGCGCTCGTCGATGGCCATGGCAATCACGCCCAGCACGCCGGAGGCATCGGTCAGCGGCACCATTCGCCAGCGCTGGTCGCTGAACATGGCCGTTCCCGGCCCGCCGAGCTCGGCGTGGTGATAGCTCCAGGTGGCCGCCTCTATTGCCGCAGCGTCCAGCACTGGCTCACCGGGGTGCGCGGCACGCACCGTCGGGATGACGCCGGCGCCTTCGCACTCCAGAAAGGCACACGGCAGCGACCAGTCGTGCGCCACGGTGGTGACGATGATCTCACGAATCCGGGCGCGATCCGGCGCGGCCGACAGCGCCCGGGCCGTGGTGAGCAGCTGCCGGATCTGATGGCGGCTCTCTCGCAGTGCCATCATGCGTCTTCGAAGCCCGCCGCCCAGCTGAGCGCCGATCAGCGCCACCAGCAAAAAAAGCCCGACCGTTGAAAGCTCATTTTGCTCGATCATCTCGAGGCTAAAGCGCGGGTTGGTGAAAAAGAAGTTGTAGGCCAGCGCCGAGAGCAAGGCGGCCAGCATGGCGGCGCGGGCACCGGCACCGATCGCCGTGACCAGCACGGCGCCCAGAAAGATCAGCGAGAGATTGGCCAGCGGCATTAAACCGGCCACCAGCCAGGCAATCACCAGCGCCAGCCCCGCGCTTGCCAGCGGCCAGTACCCTTCACGCCAGGTCAGTCGCCGCCAGCGCGGCCGGCGGCGCGGGTCGGGCACGCCGGCAACCACCACCACGTCCAGCGTCTCGAGGGCGTCCAGCAAACGGCGATCACGACCCCGCCGGGGCCGGAACCAGCGCGCCGGCGGGGCGCGACCGATGATAAGCGTATCGGCGCGGCTGCGCTGGGCGTGGTCGGCCAGTTCGTCGCCGATGCGCTCGCCGGTCAGCACGCACCACTCGCCGCCCAGCCGCGCAACCTGATGAGAGAGGCTGTCCAGCACGGCCGGCGGCGTGCGGGCGCGCGGCGTTTCGACATGCACTGCCCGCCAGCGATCGCCGCGGCGTCGGGCCATCTGCGCTGCCGTTCGAATCAGCGCTGCGGCCTCGAGCCGGCCCGGCACGGCTACCAGAACGTGCACGTCATCGCGCTTTTGCGCCTCGTCCATTTTGATCGTCCTCGCGTCCGTATTGCCCGTCCATCGAGTGTGCGCCCTGGCCCGCGCGCCCCCAACACGGCCGGCGTAAAAGTTTCGTAAAAACCGCGCCGGCGGCGTTGTGGCGGGGCCCGGGCAATTTCAATATGCACCTGGCCGGGCCGATAATCCTGTCGAGCCCGCGCTTTCTTCGCAATCACGCGCCACGGCGCGATATGGACACTTTCCATGACCACCGCTACCTCCGGTCGCACCGGCGAATCTTCCCACAAGGCGTCCATGACGACGCTGACCATCGCCGCGGTCGGCGTGGTGTATGGCGATATCGGCACCAGTCCGCTCTATACGCTCAAGGAGGTTTTTACCGGCGGCTACGGCCTGAAGGCCGATGACAGCGGCGTGCTGGGTATCCTGTCGCTGATTTTCTGGTCGCTGGTCTGGGTGGTCACGCTCAAGTACGTGCTGGTGGTGCTGCGCGCCGACAATCAGGGCGAAGGCGGCATCATGGCGCTGACGGCGCTGGCCCGGCGCGGGGTCACCCATCAGCACCTGCAGCTGGCGCTGGTGATGCTGGGGCTGGCCGGGGCGGCGCTTTTGTACGGTGACAGCATGATCACACCGGCCATCTCGGTGCTGTCGGCGGTCGAGGGGATCGAAGTGGCCTATCCGCCCATCGCGCACTGGGTGGTGCCGATGGCACTGGGCATTCTGATCGCGCTGTTCGTGTTTCAGCATCGCGGCACGGCCACGGTGGGTCGGCTCTTCGGCCCGATCACCCTGCTGTGGTTCGCCTCGCTGGGCGCGCTCGGGGTCTACGGCATCATGCAGGCGCCGCAGGTGCTGGCCGCGGTCAATCCGCTGCACGCCATCGACATCTTTCGCAGCAACCCGGGCATCGGCATCATCATCTTCTCTTCGGTGGTACTGGCCATTACCGGGGCCGAGGCGCTCTACGCCGACATGGGCCACTTTGGCCGGCGCCCCATTGCGCGGGCCTGGTTCTGGGTGGTGCTGCCGGCGCTGGTGCTGAACTACTTCGGTCAGGGGGCGCTGCTGCTTATTCAGCCCGAGGCGATCAGCAACCCGTTTTATCTGCTGGCACCTGACTGGGCGCTGTGGCCGATGGTGATCCTGGCCACCGTGGCCACCATCATCGCCTCGCAGGCGGTGATTACCGGGGCCTATTCAATGACCTATCAAGCCATCCAGTTCGGTTTTATCCCGCGCATGCGCGTGTTTCATACCTCAAGCGCCGAGCGCGGTCAGATCTACATTCCCACGGTCAACTGGCTGTTGATGATCGGCGTGGTGGCACTGGTCGTGGGCTTTGAAAGCTCGACCCATCTGGCCGCGGCCTACGGCATCGCGGTCACCGGTACCATGCTGATCACCTCGCTGTTACTGTCGGTGGTCATGATCCGGCTGTGGCGCTGGCCGCTGTGGGCAAGCCTGCCGCTGCTGACCGGCTTTGTTCTGGTCGATGCGCTCTATTTCAGCGCCAATATCGCCAAGCTCTTTCACGGCGGCGCCTTCCCGGTGCTGGCCGGTATCGTGCTCTTTACCCTGATGGGCACCTGGTGGCGCGGCCGGGCGCTGCTGGAAAAACGCGTTGGCACCGACCTGCCGCTGGCGGGGCTGATCCAGAGCCTGCGCCGCCAGCCGCCGCACCGGGTCAAGGGCACGGCGGTGTTTCTCTCCGGCCGGCACGAGGTGCTGCCGCGGGCGCTGTTGCATAACCTGATGCACAACCAGGTGCTGCATGAGCGGGTCATTCTGGTCACGGTCGAAAGCGACGACCGCCCCTGGCTTGAAGAACAACAGCGCGTGCAGATGGAAACCTTCGAGGACGGGTTTTATCGAATCATCGTGCGCTTTGGCTATATGGAGACCAACGACGTGCCGCAGGCGCTGAGTGCCTTCAGCCGGTCCCGGACAGCCAATGAGGCCCCCTTCCCCTTCGAGGCGATGAACACCACCTGGTTTCTCAGCCGGGAGACGCTGGTCAGCGCATCAGAGGCAGGGATGGCGCGCTGGCGCGAGCGACTGTTCTCCTTCATGCTGAAAAGCGCCCACAGCAACATGCAGTTTTTCCACCTGCCGCCCAACCGGGTCGTGGAGCTGGGCAGTCAGGTGGAGGTGTAGGACAATACCGCAACCGGTCGGAAGCGTTCTTGGCCGGTGCCACTCGTTACCGGAGCCATGCTCGCCGATCCATGCCGATTCCCGACTTTCACGCCCTGATGTATCCCCTGTTACAGCTGAGCGCCGGCGCCGAGACCCTGCGCCTGCGCGACAGCTACGCCCCGCTTGCCGATGCCTTTGAGCTGACGGCGCAGGAGCGCCATCAGCTCAGCCCCAGCGGGCAGCAGTATCTGTTCAACAACCGCGTGACCTGGGCGGCCAGCTATCTGCGCAAGGCCGGACTTCTGGAGTCCTGCGGGCGGGGGCTGGTGACCATTACCCCACAGGGCTATATCACCCTGCGGGAAGTGCGCCATATCGACATGGCCTATCTGATGGGCTTTGAATCGTTTCAGGCGTTTCGCCGCCGCACCGGCAGCAGCGCCCCCCGCACCCGGGCGGCCAACGATCAGGACGCCATGGAGGAGGTACCGGACTGCCTCACCCCGCTGGAGAGCATGGAGGTCTCGTGGCGTGCCATTCGGGCCGATCTCGAGTTCGATCTGATCGAGCGGATGCAGCAGATCCACCCGGCGCGCTTTGAACAGCTGGTCATCGATGTATTGATGACCATGGGCTATGGCTGCGGGGCATCGGCCGGTCAGAACGTGGGGCAAAGCGGGGATGGCGGTATCGACGGCATCATCAATGAAGACCCGCTGGGCCTTGAGACGATCTATCTGCAGGCCAAGCGCTGGTCGAATCCGGTGGGCCGGCCGGACATCCAGAAGTTCTCCGGGGCGCTGTCCGGTAAACGAGCGCGCAAGGGCGTGTTTATCACCACCTCCAACTTCACCCGCGAGGCGCAGGAGTATGTCACGAGTCTTGAAACCCGCATCATCCTAATCGACGGCCCGCAGCTCGCGCGCCTGATGATCGATCACAACGTGGGCGTATCGACCGTGGATCGCTTCGAGATCAAGCGGCTGGACAGCGATTATTTTCTGGAAGAGTAAGGCACTGACTCAGGGGAGCCGGCCGCCCATGGCAGGCGGCCGAAGTACGGCTACTGAATGCTGTAGCCGCCATCAATTACCAGGTTAGCACCATTGATCATGTCGGCGGCATCGCTGGCGAGATAGAGCGCGCAGCCGGCAATCTCTTCCGGATAGACAAAGCGCCGGGCAGGAATCTTCTGTTTCATCTGCTCTCCCACCTCGCCGGCCCAGGCTTTCTGCCCCAGCTCAGTCAGCGCCACGGTGGGTGAAATCGCATTCACACGCAGGTTGCGTGGCCCCCACTCGCTGGCCAGTGTCTGGGTAATGCTGACCACCGCCGCCTTGCTGGCGCTGTAGGCCAGGTGCTTGTCCAGCGCGACCACCGCGGCCTGTGACGCCATATTGATGATGCGTCCACTACCCTGTTCGAGCATGTGCCGCCCCACCGTCTGACAAAGTAGAAAAACGCCCCTGAGGTTGACGGCCATGGTGGCATCCCAGTCTGCCTCGGAAAGCTCCTCAGCTGGGGCCAGCGCTACGATGCCGGCATTATTGACCAGTATATCGATACCGCCCAGCTCACCGATCACATGCTCGACACAGGCCTGTACGTCGTCGCTCGAGGTCACATCGCCCTGTACCGCAATGGCCCCGCCGCCGATGTCACGAGCGGCGTCATGAACCCCTTCGCTGCGATCTAAAAGGGCCACGCGCGCGCCCTTTTCGACATAAAGCTCGGCGATGGCGCGACCGATGCCCGCTGCCCCACCGCTGATCAGCGCCCGGCGTCCGGTTAGTGAAAAATCCTTGCTGTAGCCTCGGTATTCCATGGGTGCCTCCTCCTGTTGGCATACATGCTGCTAAGCTTGGCGCCGTCCAGCAGAGCGACGCCATAGTCCCTTATTGCTGCGAGCCATAATCGCCGGAGGCAAGATTGCGGCGGATCAGCTCGGGCAGGTCGGCCAGAAACTGCGAACGGTTTTCATACATCTGCTGGTAGTACTGGCTGGCATTTTCCTCGTTCACAATGGGCATCTCGATAAAGATCTCTTTGGGCACCTCTTGGCCCCGAGCGGCGTTGGCGGCCACCTGCAGCGCCATACCCAGCTGCAGCGGTGCATTCTGCAGGTTGGTCATCAGCTGACGACCGGCGTCAACGTTTTGCAGGCCTGCTTCAATGCCATCAATCCCGACAATCGGAATATCGTTGACACGGCGCTGACGCATGGCTCGAATCGCGCCCACTGCCATGTCATCGTTTTCCGAGATCACACCGTCAATCTCTTCGCCATAGCGCGACAGCCAGGAAGCCATGATGTTGTAGCCCTCCTCCCGCTTCCAGTCACCAGGGCGCATGGCCAGCACATTAACGTCAGGATGTTCGGCCAGAACGTTTTCGATGCCCGTGGTGCGATCAATCGTGCCCGACTGACCTAGCGGGCCCTGTAAAATGACCACGTTGCCCGATCCACCGATTGCCTCGATCAGCGCGCGAGTTTGATTTTCACCCGCCGTGATGTCATCCGGGCCGACGTAGGCGTTGAGAAACTGCTTGCCAGGCTCAAATATCTTGACATTGGTGCCAATAACCGGAATACCGCGATCGCGAGCTGCCTTGATCTGTGGTCCTAGGGCAGCCGAGTCGACGGCATCGACCACGATGGCGTCCATCCCCTGAGCAATGAACTGATTCATGTGCGCCACCTGAGAAGCCACCGAGTTGTCGGCGCTGGCCCAGCGCAGATCAATATTGTTGGCCCGTGCCACTTCATCGACACCTTCCCGCCCCGAGGAGACCCAGCCGGACATGGCATAAACGGTGTAGCCGATAGTCAGCGGCTCGTTATTTCCTTGTGCTTCACTCTCCTGAGCCTGCGCCATACCAATTAGCGACAGCCCGTACATCACGGCCGCACCAACGGCCAGTTGCCTGAACCACTTTGCCTTTTTCATGATTATTCTCTCCTTCGGGATGGTTGGCTTGCGTACCGCAGATGGAAATCGGCCATCTAGACCAGTTTCCGACGGTTTGCGACCGTGTCGAGGTACACGGCAAGAATGATGATAAAGCCGCTAATAATGTGCTGGTAGAACGGCGAAACGTTCAGGATTGTCAGACCGTTATCGATGGTTCCCAGCAGAATCACCCCGAACAGGGCGCCAGCTATTGAGCCGCGGCCGCCAGCCAGACTGATTCCACCAATAACCGGGGCTGCGATGGCAATCAGTTCATAGCCAGTGCCAGTAGTGGCAATACCGGCAGTAATCTGCGAAGCCAGAAGCACTCCCGCCAATCCGGATAATGCTCCGGAGATGACAAAGGCCGAAATCAATACTCTCCGAATTGGCAGTCCTGCTACAAAAGCTGCTTGGATATTGCCGCCCACCGCATAGACATAGCGACCCAACCGGGTCCGTGACAAGGTAAGCCAAAGTAGAAGAAAGACAGCAAACATGATGTAGATCGGGATCGGAATGCCGAACCAGGAGTAAACCGAGATATCCAAAAAGGCCATGTTGTTGATTGAAATCTGCTGGCCGTTGCTGAGTACGTATCCGAATCCCAGTGCGATCGACAGCGTTCCCAGAGTGGCTACAAAGGCGGGAATGTTGAGCAACGCTACAGCGATACCATTGAGCATGCCGATGACAATACCGGCAAAAACGCCGCCCACTATTGCTATCAATGCCCAGCCGATGCCGGTATTTCCTTGCATGATCAGTGCCGCCACCACGCCGGCCAGCCCTACCACGCTTCCTACGGAAAGATCGATCCCCCCGGACAGCACGACCACACCCTCACCAAAGCCGATCAGGGCATACACCGATATCAACATCAGAATCGAGATGATGTTGTAAAAAGAGATGAACTGGGGCTCGACAATCGCCAGCGGCACTACGTAACAGGCAAAGGCAATCCAGACCACCAGCGACGCAAGGCGAGCGCGACTGAACAGCGCACTGAATGTCTTTTGCGGTCGCGAGCGAGCGGCTGTCTCCGTATGGGCTGTGCTCATCGAGTGTTCTCCTTTGGGTCGGTCGGGACATGCAGGCAATCAGGCACCGATAGCGGCACGTACAATTTCTTTTTCATCAAACGCATCGCGCTCAAGGCTTTGACATATGGCGCCATCCCGGAACACGGCAATACGATGAGAAAGCGTCATCAACTCAGGCAGCTCGGATGAAGAGACCACGATCGCAATGCCATGACGGGCCAAGTCAACAATGATGGCGTAGATATCCGCTTTGGCCCCCACATCGATGCCGCGGGTGGGTTCATCCAGCAGCAGTACCTGGGGGTCGTCAGCGATCAGACAGCGCGCCACCATCGCCTTTTGCTGATTGCCGCCACTAAGCGCTGCGACTGGCGTGCGTGCTCCGAAGTATTTGGTATGCAGGCTTTCCAGCGCTTCACGACTGACGTTTTCCTCCTGCCCGCGCCTGATCCAGCCGCCAGGGCCGGTAAAACGCGCGAGGTTGGACAGAATGGTGTTCTGCGCAATATCCAGCGACAGCACCAATCCGGCCTCCTTGCGATTTTCCGGTATATAGATCAAACCGCGCTTGAGGGAGTTCGACGGCGATCGTTTTGTGTAGGGCTGTCGAGCCAGCTTTACATCGCCGGTACGGGCGGTGTGCAGGCCATAGACCGATTTAAAAAAGGCAGTGCGCCCTGAGCCGGCGATGCCGGCCAGCCCGACGATTTCTCCCGGTCGAACGCTGAAATCGAAAACGCCCTCATGACCTTCCGACGTCTGACGTGTGGCATAGTTGCTGACGCTCAGGACGGGATCTGTCTCTTTGATAGGCGGCAGATCCAGCTGCTGTTCAGCCAGTTCGCGTCCCACCATGGCGCTGATGATCTCATTTGACGAGAGACGCTCGATTGGGGCTGTCAGGGTGATCTTTCCATCACGCAGCACTGCGATGTCATCTGCCATCTGCTCGACTTCATCCATCTTGTGCGTGGTAAAGACCACCGAAGTACCGGCATCGCGCAACCGCCTGACAATCTCGAAAAGATGTCGGGTTTCATTGCGCGTCAGTGATGAGGTGGGCTCGTCGAGCAGCAGAACCCGCGGGCGTCGATGCCAGGCCCGAATAATTTCAACAATCTGAGCGTATGAAAGGCTGATCTGTTCGATACGATCATCGGCCGCAATCGGAATATCGAACTCATCAATGGCCGCCTGGGCCTCTTGAGTCATCCGTGATGACTTTAAAAAACCGCCGGTGCGAGCGCCTTGCGTCAGTTCCCGGCCGAGAAAGATGTTATTGGCGACCGTCAGATGAGGCACCAGTGACAGTTCCTGAGTCACGATTTCGATGCCACTTGCCTGCCCGGCACTAGGCGAATATTCGGTGATCTCTTCACCATCAACGACGATGGCCCCCTGAGAGGGCGCCAACAGACCGGCCAGAATACTCAGCATGGTGGACTTGCCGGCACCGTTCTCACCCATCAGCGCCATGACTCGACC
The DNA here is from genome assembly GCF_977968315.1 of Kushneria sp. EE4. The sequence goes on along the minus strand of NZ_OZ386212.1, from coordinate 975,876 downwards.
CGGATAAAGTGACAAGTTGATCTCATCAAGCACGACAGAAGTACCAAAGCGTTTGCTGATATCCCGGTATTCCACCACTGCGACTGCAGCATCCGAGCTTTTGTATTCGACGTTCTTCGCCATGAGGCACCTTTTCCCTTTTCTCAGCAGCGCCATCGCCTCCCGGCGCGCTCAACAGCCTTCTTCCAACAAAATAGCAACACATCGCTCTTATGAGCGGTATCGCCTATTAGTCGCAATCTCGTCGTAACAGGACAGTCGATGTATCGAATTCCTGAGCCTTGTGCCGCGCCAATACAAACGGAAAAACCAAGCATTCATGAGGCGGAAACCCGGGATAGACCACCGCTTGGCCGTGGTCGGAAGAAGGTTATGACAGCGCACCTGCTGTGCCGAACAGGCGCTACCCATGTCAGGTAGCACGATTGGGCTGGCGACCGTAATCCTTGAACTTATCGATCACTCGAGTCATTTCCTGGCGATCCAGTATGTGAGGCGTTCCGATCGATCTGGCGATCACGTACTGTCGTGCCAGCGTTTCTACCTCGACCGCTAGCCACATGGCACGGCCAAGCGTTGCGCCGCATGCCACCATGCCGTGGTTGGCCATCAGACACGCTCGTCGGTTTTCCAGTGCCTCCAGCAGGGCTTCGGAGAGGGCGTCAGTGCCAAAGGTTTCGTAGCGCGCGCAGGGCACCGTTTCCCCTCCTGCCGCCGCCACCATATAGTGCGCGGCAGGGATATCCTGACGGCACATGGCAAGGGCTGTGGCATGCACAGGGTGGCTGTGCACCACTGCATCGAACGCGTCATATCGGTCCAAAATAGCCAGATGAAAACGCCATTCGCTGGAGGGGTTGAGCTCACCGTGCGGCTGGCCCTGCTGATCGACAAAAACAATGTCATCGGCGCTCATCTCCCGGTAATCGACGCCGCTGGGGGAAATCAGCATCCCCCGCTCGTGACGCAGGCTAATATTGCCGGAAGTGCCCTGATTCAGGCCGGTCCGGTTCATTTCCAGGCAGTGATCAACGATCATCTGCCGCTTGTCGTTTTCGTTCATATCATCTGTCCAGGCGTTATCAAGAAAAGACATCCATCAGAGCAAAGGAAACAGTTCATCCTCTCCCTGCCATGTCTTTGGCATACCGACCACTTCGATAATCCTCATGGTGTCGCTCAGCGATGTCACGAGTAGCTTCCAGCGATACGATGCCGGCTTTGGACCCCAGCCCCGATAGCACAAGCGATGAAACAGCAGTAGCAAAACAGGCAGAAAACTCGAGACTCCAGCCATGATGCAGACCGACAATAATGCCGGCCGAATAACCATCGCCGCAGCCGGTCGTATCTACCGGCTGCAAGCCGGCAATCGCCGGTACGTGAATCCGCTCGTCAAGATCGCGTCCAGCCAGATAGCTACCCTTCTCGCCCAACGTCAGGATCACATTGGCGGCCCCCTTTTCGAGGTAGTAGTCGATAATTTGGTCAGGATCATCAAGACCGGTCAGCACCTGCGCTTCGTCGATGCTGGGGATAAAGTAATCGGTCCACGGCATGAGTGGATCGACCGCCTCACGCACTTCGGGTCGGGCAAAAATCAGGTCCAGCGTCGTTATGCAGCCATTGCCCTTGGCGCGGCGAATGAAATCCAGCGCCGGCTCTCCATCGAATTCACCCAGCAGCCCGATACCGCCCACATGGACAATGCGGCTTTGTAGGGCCCGCTCGACGGCGGCTGCATCCGGTCGGTAGCCGCCGGCAGCTCCCCGGAAATGCCAGTGGCGCCGCTCACCGGAACCGCCGCTGGCAATCATTGATGCCGAGGTGGACAGATGGGCAAGGCGTTCAAGCCCGCCGGTGTCGACGCCACACGCCGCCAGATTGTGGAAAATGAAATCAGCCTTCTCATCGTTACCGAGCGCTCCGGCAGCGTGGACATTCATGCCCAGCAGCGCGCAGTCGACCGCTACCCCCCCGGCGGTTCCCGCTACCGTGAACACAATGTCATCAATGAACTGACCGGTGCCCTCATCCGGTAATGATGTGATCGCTCGGCCGTGCACATCGACCACATAAAGTCCCACGATGGATGCATCAAAAGCAGACATGGCAATCTCCCAATCTGGATGGTCAGGCCTTTTACGCTCGAGCTGGACGCACTAATCGCTCACCCGGTAAAATCGAAGCCTTTTCACTCAAATGAAAACACCCTCGCTCTTTTGTGCGGTATTCCCATTTCGTAGGGTCTTTTTCAGGTAGCAAGGAGCAATTCATGTCCAGCGATCAGGAGACAGGTCTTCTGGCAGCAAGTGTGGCGCAGCGGTTTTACATCGATAACGATTCCAAGATTCAGATCGCCGAGGATCTGGGCATCTCCCGCTTCAAGGTAGCGCGATTGCTCGATATGGCGCGTGAGAAAGGCATGATCGAATTTGTGATTCGTCCGCCCATTGAGGTGCACACGGCGCTGTCGAGCGAAGTACGTCGCCGCTTCGGACTGCGTGAAGCCGTGGTCGTGGAATCCTTCGTCGAAGAGGACGATTCGGTTCGCACTCGACAACAGATCGGTCGCGCCGCTGCAGCGCTGCTAAGTGACTTGGTGGCCGAAGACGACGTTCTGGGAGTGGGCTGGGGTCGTACTACCAGTGCCATGGTGGATCAGCTTTGTCAGTTGCCTGCATGTGCCGTCGTACAGATCTGCGGCATTGTGGGCACACCCGGCGAAAATTCTCTTGACATGATCCGGCGTATTACCGAACGCAATCGGGGCGTGGCCTATCCCATGTACGTACCGCTGATGGTGTCGGATGCCGCCATTGCCGATAGTCTGCGTCACGAACAGGGCGTGGCGGCTGCAATGGAACAGTTCGCCAACGTGACGGCGGCAGCCATCTCGATTGGTAGTCTCCACCCGCTTCAGTCACAGCTGACGCAGCGCCTGACGAAGGAAGAGCAGCAGATCATTGTCGATTCAGGTGCAGTTGCCGAGGTTCTTGGTACATTCATTCGTGCCGATGGCAGCCGGTTTACCGACTTCTCACGACGCACTCTGGCAATGGGCTTTGAAGAGATGCGCCGGATCGACAACCTCATGGTTCTCGCCAGCGGCGCTTACAAGGCTGAAGCCGTCAGAGCCGCCTTCGCGGCCGGTCTAGGCAATATTCTAGTGACCGACCGCCGCCTTGCGGAAAGATTACTGGATGGTCATGACAACGCCCGAACACATCAATGACGTGCCCAGGTGCCGCCTTGATAACGTCTCGGACGAAGGCTCAGAAAAACAGCCGAACGCCCAGAAACAGCACCGTGGGCGCCAGCAGAATGCCCAGCCCCGTATAGAAGGTGGCGGTCATTGCGCCGTAGGGCACCAGGCGCGCGTCGGTGGCGGCAAGGCCTGCCGCGACCCCGCTGGTGGTGCCGATCAGCCCGCCAAAGATCATCGCCGAGCGCGGGTTATCCAGCCCGATCAGGCGCGCCACCATGGGCGTGACGATCATGGTCAGAATCGATTTCACCAGCCCGGCGGCAATCGACAATGCGATGACCTCGGAGCTGGCCCCCAGCGTGGCCCCGGTAACCGGCCCGACGATGTAGGTTACCGCCCCGGCCGCAATGGTGGTGATGTCCACCGCACTGGTGTAGCCAAAGCCCACCGCGACCACGGCGCCGGCAAAAAACGACACCAGCACGCCGGCAAAGAGCGCGATCAGCCCGCGCAGGCCGGCCTTTTTGATTTCGTTAAAGCGCACCCCATAGGCGGTGGCGATGATCGCCAGATCACGCAGCATCCCACCGCCCATCAGGCCCAGCCCCGTAAAGAGCGACACATCCGCCAGCCCGTTGGTGCCGCCGGTGTAGATGCCGCCGAAATAGGCCAGCGCCAGCCCGATCAAAATGGCAATCGCCGAGCCGTGCAGCCGCCCGGCGGTAAAGCGTCGGCTCATCCAGTGCGAGACAAACATGGTCAGCCCGATCACGGCAAAGGCGGCAATCAGGTGGTACTTGTCCAACAGCGTCATGATGGAATCGTTCATGGCACACTCCGAAAGCGGGATCGATTAATGGCTTCTGCCATGCGCGTGAGCGGGCCGGGCATCCAGCGGTCGGGCTTCATCCACGCGCTTGCCGGTCAGAAGCGGCACCAGCGCCAGACCCAGCACCAGCGCCAGGGCACCGGCCAGGATGGCGACCATG